>CAZWTH010000406.1:0-30033 GCA_964636715.1 uncultured Solibacteraceae bacterium
TTTCGTGCCGGTATACCCGGTATCCCGGCCATCCCAGCAGCTTTGTCAGTTCACTGTCTCGCAAACTGCTGAGTTTACCGAAATCGACCTCACCTCACAGCCACCTCTGCTTGAGCTCTGTCAGATTCCTGCGCAGAGCCGGTTTTTGGGCCGCAGATAAACGCAGATAAACACAGATAGGATCCGATGAAGACTTTTGCTCTATTCATTTTCTTTGCCGGGCTTTCATTCAGCCAGAGTTTGGTGGTGAAGGGCGATGTAGCTTCGCCGGTCACGCTGAAGACGGAAGAGCTGGCTTCGATGCCTCGTGAGAAGGCTGGGGAGTATGAGGGTGTGTTGCTGCGTGAGGTTTTGAAGAAGGCCGGCGCGCCGCTGGAGGGGCAGCTTAGGAAGACGGCTTTAACCACGTATGTGCTGGCGACGGCGACGGACGGATATCAGGTGGTGTTTTCGCTCGGTGAACTGGACGCGTCGATGGGAAACGAGAAGATCGTGGTGGCGGATAAGCAAAATGGAAACCCCATTCCGCTGCGGCTCGTCTGTGCGGATGATAAGGTGGGCGCGCGGTCGGTGAAAATGCTGGAGACTCTGGAAGTGGTGCGGTTGAAGAAATGATTCGTCTGGTTGTCATCTTTCTGGCGGGATGCGGGTTGGCGATGGCGCAGCCGCCCATTGTGTCGATGCGCAATCTGAGCCGGCCGGTGGCTGACTTTCAGGTGGGGGACCGTTTCGAAATTACAGTAGTGGCCGGGCCTCATCAGCCAATCAGTGTCCGGACGACCAGATTGGGTTCCGGGACGGATTGGGGGCCGGTGATCGCGTCCACGGACGCGATTGGCCGCTGGTCCACGAAGGGCTCGTTTGAAAAAGCGGACTTCGGATACTGGAAGGAGGTCTGGACAGTGGGCGGCAAAGTCGCGAATCCCGTGGTGAGCTTCGACGTGGGGGCTCCCTGCATCCAGGGCGGGCAGGGTTTTATGTTTGTTTCGGGACCGAACATCAGGCAGACATGCGACACTCCGGGCGCTCCACAACAGATGTTCGCGACGCCGTCCCTCGGGGATTCTTTTCGTGCGCCGGATGGGAGAGTTGTCGCGGGCGAAAATCAGTCGAACCAGAGCGCCGAGGAATATCACCTGAAGATCATGCAGGAGATGGTGGAAGGCGATTTACCTTCGCAGCCGGTCCAGCTGGCGGCGGAGGCCGGTGACCTGATCGCGAAACTGATCGGCGTCAATGCCCTGACGGATAAGGAGACGCGAAACGCGCTGGCGATTGTGCGGTCGGCTTATGCGCCGCTGAGCCAGTTTCGCGCTACTGAAGCTCAGAAACCGTCCATGGTGGCGCTGCTGGAGCGGCTCGCGGATGGAGCGGAAGAGCAGGGGTTGAGGGATGAGGTTGCTAGTACGATTGAATTTGTGCGGCGGCAATGATGCTATATTGGGGGAGGAATGATTATGTTGATGGCGCGCCCCATTTAACTATCCTTCGGAAAGCAGCTTTCTGCCTCCTGCTGTTTCCCGAAGAGCGGTAAGGTCCGGATCGGTTCTGGCGTCGTTCAGGCTGCCGGGAACGATCCGCAGGCTTTCCGCCAGAGCTTCCAATCCTTCTTTTTCCAGTTCACTTCGCTTCGTTTCGCTTTTTTCCTTTGCCAGCTTGAACGATATATAGCAGGCGATGTTGAATTCGGCGTCGGAGACGTCTTTGTCTTTCTGTATTCCTTTGCCCTTCAGAAATCTCCTGAGCACTGTGATGGCGCTGTCGTAATCCTGTTTTTTCTCCGCGTAGAGGCGGGCCAGGACGATGTGGAGGGCTCGTTCCTGGGGAAACTGTTGTGACAAGGTTTCGAGCTGCGTGATGGCCTGATCGACGACGGCGGAGAGCTCTTCTTTTCTATCCAGAACCTGGAGCGCGATCAGGACATTGCTGGTAACGGCCGCCTGGCTGCTTCCCTGTTTGGCCGCCTGATCCGCCTGCTCAGCTTTCTTCTCCACTTCTCCGAGACGCTTTTCGAGCTGCGCCGCGACAATGGGGAGGAGTCTGTAGCCGATGGAGCCGGCGACGAAACAAAGGGCGGTCAGCGCGAGTAAATCGATGTCGGTGGAACCGGTAAATTTGTTCACGCTGAGCGCGGCGAGAATGATGGCGGTGGCGCCGCCAACGCCCACTACGCACCGGCCGAAAATGAAGAACGGAACCGGGACGCCGCGGGTGGCGACATATTGGTCCTTTTCCCGGCCGCCTTCGATCACCGCTCCAATGGCGGAAACAAGGCCGCCCAGGCCGCCGGCGATGATGACGATTTCGAGGCCGTTCCAGTAGTGGAGAGTTTCTGGCGGGGCCTGGAGCATGGAGCCATTATATGGCGGGCAGGAAATGTTCTTGATTGTCTTACTATTCGGTAGTAAGATAATCGCACGGCCATGTTTTCCGTGTTCCATCATCTCTGGCAGTCATCGTGTTTCGCGCTTGGGGCGGGACTCGTGGCGTTTTCGCTTCGCAGGAATTCGCCGAAGGTGCGTTACTGGGTTTGGCTGAGCGCGTCGCTGAAGTTTCTGCTGCCGTTTGCGTTGCTGGTTGGTGTGGGACAGGTGGTTCCGCGGCGGGCTGCGACGGCGGCCGCGTTTCCTCTTTTTCCGAATACGGTTGTTCAGATTGCGGAGCCGCTTGCGCCAGGCGCCGGGAGCGCGGCTCCAGCGCACCCGTCGCTACCGTGGATCACGATCGCCGTGGGATTTGTGTGGGCGCTCGGCTTTGTTGCCACCGTGATCGCGCGCGGCCGCGCCTGGCTGCGCGTTCGGGCGTGGCTGCGCGGCGGCACGCCGGTTGAATTGCCGATTCCGTTGCGAGCGGTGGTGGCGGCTGGGGCGGGGGAGCCTGGCGTTGTTGGTTTTGTGCGTCCGGTTCTGGTGCTGCCGGAGCGGCTGCTGGAGCATCTGGATGCGCGGCAACTCGACGCGATTCTGAGGCACGAGATGTGTCATGTGCGGCGGCGGGACAACTTCTTCGCCGCCGTCCATATGGCGGTGGAGGCGATCTTCTGGTTCCATCCACTGGTGTGGTGGATCGGATCGCGCTTAGTGGAAGAGCGTGAACTCGCGTGCGACGAAGAGGTGCTGCGAATGGGGTGCGAGCCGGCGGATTATGTGGAGGGGATTCTGCAGGTCTGCCGGTTCTACGCGGAGTCTCCGTTACCGTGTGTTTCGGGAGTGACGGGGGCGGATGTGAAGAAGCGTCTGAGAGCGATTCTCGCGGGAACGATTGGGAAGGAGTTGAGTGGCGGTCGAAAGCTTCTGCTGGCGGCGATTGCGGTGGCGGCTCTCGCGGCGCCTGTTGCGATTGGCGTGCTGACCGCGCCGTTTATCCGGGCGCAGATGGCGCCGGCGAATACGCCGAAGTTTGAGGTGGCGTCGATCCGGAGTTGTCCGGATCCTTCGCAACAAGGTCCTATGTCCCACATACCGGGCTCCAATTCAGTACCCGGGCGGCTCGCCACCGATTGTGTTCCGTTGCGGCAAATGATCGGGAATGCGTGGAGCAGAGACCTGAACGATAACGCGCCACTTGCGGGAGGTCCGGCATGGACCAACTCAGCGTTCTATGAGATCAACGCAACGGCAACGGGAAACCCGAGCGTAAAGGTCATGAGCGGGCCGATGTTGCAGGCGCTCCTTGAAGATCGTTTTCAACTGAAGATCCATCGTGAAACCAGAGAAGGGCCCGTCTATTTCCTGACTGTCGCCCGCGGAGGGCCGAAGTTGCGGTCCTTCGTCGAAGGAAGCTGCAAGCCCTGGCCGACGCCGCCTCCGCCGCAGCTGACCAAAGAATACTGCGGGAGAGTGATCTATGGGCTGAAGCCCGCGGTGGACGCTCAGGGCGTGACGCTCGATGACTTTTCCAGTTTGATGCGCCTGGTCACAGGCCGGCCGGTGATCGACAAGACCGGGATCACGGGGCGATTCGATATTCACGTCGAGTTTTCGCGAGAGGGAAGCGAATTGGCCAATATACGGCAGGCCGCTCCCGCCGATCCGGCGGGGCCTCCGTCAATATTCGTGGCGATTCAGGAGCAGCTTGGTCTCAAGCTGGAAGCGGGCAGGGGACCGGTTGAGACGCTGGTGATCGATCGTATTGAGAGGCCGTCCGGGAACTAGACTCGCTTGCAGCGAGTCCAGCCGGCTGGAAAGCCGGCTGGCAGGGCGGAAGCCCCGCCCCACGTCTTCCACTGACACTTAGGGTTCGCGAACCAGGCGGAAGCCGATCATGCGATGGCTTTGGAGGCTGGGCCAGGCGGCGGATCTTGCGTAGGTGCGGAGATCGAAGGGTTCTTCGAAGAACGTGCCGCCGCGAAGGACTTTGTAGGCGCCGCTCGCGGGTCCCTTCGGATTCTTTGCGGGGGAAACCGAGTAGTAATTCTCGCTGTACCAGTCCGAGCACCACTCCATGACGTTGCCGGCCATGTCCATCGCGCCGTAGGGCGATGCGCCGTTGTGCGTCTGAAGTCCGTCGTGCATTCCGCCGTCGAACGTGCCGACAATCATTCCTGTATCGAACTTTTGCGCGCCCACGTAGTTCGCGTAAGAATGATCGATCGTGTTGCCCCAGGGGTAGCGCCGCTGATCCGTGCCGCGCGCTGCTTTTTCCCACTCGGCTTCGGTAGGCAGGCGATACTTTTTGCCGGTGATCTTCGAGAGCCAGTTGCAATACGCCACCGCGCCGTCCCAATTCACGCCGAGCACCGGATACTTCTCGGTTCCCGGCGTACCGCCGCCGTGATTCTGCGCCTGCGTCCAGTATGGAATCTGATTCTTCGGCAGCGCGCGATGGCCCGGCCAAAGCGATACATCGTCGTAATCCGGACTGTCGCGAAACGCTGTCCACTCGGCGTTGGTGATCTCGTACTTGCCGATGTAAAACGCATCCACGTCCACGGTGTGGACCGGACGCTCGCGCGGCATTCCGTCGCCGAAGTTGTCGCCCATTTTGAAAGGACCGGCGGGGACGTACAGGAAATCGCCGTGGCCGTCGTTCACTATTTTGGCAGGAGCTTTGCCAGCGGGCGCGGATTCGGAACGCGTGGAGAAGAACGCCAGACTCAGGCCGGCAACAGCAGTCAGGAGGAGCGAACGCCGCATCAGTTCTTCGCCCCCGGTTTGGTGGTGGGAAGGAATCCAGTCATTTTCAGAAAGTGTTCGAGGCGGGGCATCCAGTCCTCGAATTCCGGCGCGCCGAAGCCGCTGCCGAATCCGTGATGGCCGCCCTCATAGAGGTGCAACTCCGCTACCGCGCCCGCGCGCGTGAGATCCATGAAAAACTGGGCGGCGGGCAAAGACTGGCCCCTGTCAGCCTGCGAGGCCACCATGAACGTGGGCGGATAATCTTTCAGATCCTCGCCCGGAACGCCGCGTCCCGCCGCAGCGCCATAGACGAACGCCAGATAGTCCGGCTTCGAACTGAAACGCGCTACGGGATCGGTTGCGTTCGGATCGCCCGGCCCGGCAGTCACCATGAACGGGCGCATCAGACCGCCGCCCGCCGAGAAGCCGATGAATCCGATCTTCGCGGGATCGAGCTTCATCTCCGCCGCTTTCGAGCGGACGATCTGCACCGCGCGCTTGCCATCGTCGCTGCGCGCCTGCGTGTTGTAGGTGGGGGACATCCGGTAGGTCAGGACGAACGCGGTCACGCCCCACTGGTTGTACTGTTCGGCGATATCCATACCTTCCGCGCCGTACATCAGCATGATGTTCGAGCCGCCGGGCGCCACGATCACGGACGCGCCGTTCTTCTTATTGGCCGGAGGCTCGAAGACGGTGAGGAATGGATTATCGAGCGGGCCGTCGCCTTTTGCGCCGGGCACCGTGCCTTCTGTCCAGAGCGGAATGTTGTAGTTGATGATCGGCTTGACGGCGGCGGCCGCCTTCTTCGCCGGAACGGCCGGGGCATCCGCGGCGCTGAGTATTCCGCACAGCGAGAGCGCTGTGACGGCAGCGAGACAGAAATAGTTCATGGGTTGAATTATGACAGATGCGCCACGATTTTTGCCAGCAGCGCGACGCGATCGGCGAGCCTGTCGATGAGCACGCTTTCGTGGGCGGCGTGCGCTCCTTCACCGACTGCGCCAATGCCATCGAGCGTCGGGACGCCGAGCGCGGCGGTGAAGTTGCCGTCGGAGCCGCCGCCGGTTGCGGATTCTTCGAGTGCGATGCCGAGGTCCGCGGCGCAACGCTGCGCGAAGCGGAAGAGTTCGGCGACGCCGTGGGTACGCTCCATGGGAGGACGGTTCAGGCCGCCGGTTACTTCGATCGAACAGCGGCGGTCGAAGGGCTTCAGGGCGCGGAATTTCTTTTCGAGCGCGGCGGCGGCGCGCGCGGAGGGGACTCGTATGTCGATCCGGGTTTCGGCGGCGGCGGCGGTGACGTTCGCTCGCGTGCCGCCGGAAATCAGGCCGGGATTGACCGTGATGCCACGCTTCAGATCCGTGAAGCCCGCAATCTTCTCCGAAATCTGACGGGAGAGTTCGACGATTGCGCTCGCGCCGTTTTCGAAATCGACGCCCGCGTGCGCCGCCACTCCCTTCACTGCCACTCGATAACCGCCAATCCCCTTGCGGGCGGTTTTCACTTTGCCGGTCAGGCCGACGCCCGGTTCGAGCACGAGCACGGCGCGAGCTCCGCGCGCCAGCGATTCCGTGGTACTTCGCGAGCTCCTGCTGCCGGTCTCTTCATCGGGATTCACCAGCATTTCGACGCGATGCCGTACCGGAATGCTCAGGGCGCGCAACGCGCGCATCGCAAATGCGAACAGGGCGAGGCCGGTCTTCATGTCGAGTACGCCCGGTCCCCATAATCGTCCATCGCGATTCCGGAATTTCATGGCGTCGAGCGTGCCCAGGGGCCAGACGGTATCGGCGTGACCGAGGGCGAGGATACGGCCCTGGGCTGTACTCCCTGGCAGGCGGAAGTTGTACACGTATGAACCGTCCACCATGCGGCTGTCCGCAATGTCCGCGATCGATTCCGCCAGCAACTCCATGCAGCGCAGCACGGCGCCGGGTGAATCTGTGGGGGATTCGCATTCGACCAGATCGCGGATCAGACGGATCAGCGCCGGCTGGTTCTCTCGCGCCCATTGCAGGAGAGGGTCCATGGCGTTACTTCAGGTTGTCCTCGAAAAACCGGACGGTCTGTTCGATCATCTGCCGTCGCTCGGCGCCCTGCAGACCATGCGTCTTTCCGGTGTAGACCGTCATGTAGAAAAGCTTTCCCGCCTTTTCGAGCGCGCCGGCCATTTGCACCGTGTTCTGGAAATGTACGTTGTCGTCTTCGATGTTATGGAGGATGAGCAGCTTTGTATCGCCCATTGCGGCGGCCGCTCCCGTTGCGGAACTTGCCGTATATCCGTCGACGTTTTCCGACGGCAAACCCATGTATCGTTCGGTGTAGATGGAATCGTAGTTACGCCAGTCGGTCACCGGCGCGCCGGCCACGGCTGCGCGCAATAGCTGCGGGGCGTGCGTGACGGTGTAGAGCGTCATGTAGCCGCCGTAACTCCAGCCGCTCATGCCGATGCGCGCGGGATCCACGAAGCCCATGGAAATCAGTTGCTCGATCCCTTCCTTCTGATCTTCCAGTTCGCGCTGCCCCAGATCGTGGAAGACGGCCGATTCGAACCCATGGCCGCGCCCCTTCGACCCGCGATTATCGAGCTGCCAGACGACGAATCCGCGCGCCGCGAGCAACTGATCGAGATTGACGCCTGCCCAGGAGTTCGTCACGCGCTGGATATCCGGCCCGCCGTAGACGTCGACCACCGCCGGATATTTGCGGCTCGCGTCAAAACCGGCGGGGCGGATCAGATGCGCGTAGAGCGTCGCCCCATCGGCGGTCTTCATCGTGACGTTTTCGACCGGCTGGAGATCGAGATCGGGTTTGGCGTTCTCGCGGAACACACCGATCTGTTTTCCCTCGGACGTATACGCGGCGCTTTTCATCGGCGAAGATACGCTGCTGAAATCGTCGAGGTAATACGCGCCATCCGGGGACAGCGACGCGGCGTGCGTTCCCGCGCCGCTCGATAGTTTCCGTTTGCCGGAACCATCGAACCGGACCGCATACAACTGCCGCTCGATCGGACTCTGCTCGGTGGACGTATAGTACACAAGTTCGCGCTTCTCATCCACGCCGGCGATCCGGTCGATCATCCAATCGCCGCCGGTGAGTTGCGTGTGATTTTTCCCGTTCACGTCCCATAGATAGAGATGCCGGTAGCCGCCGCGTTCACTCGTCCACAGGAATCGTTCGCCGTCGCCCAGAAATCGCGGCGCCTCGCCCACATTGATCCAGTAGCGGTCTTCCTCATGCAGCACCGTTCGCGCCGCGCCGGTTTCGCAGTTGGCGAGAAGCAGATCGAGGCGGTTCTGCACGCGGTTCAGCCGTTCAGCCAGAATCTCGCGGCTGTCCGGCGACCACACCACGCGCGCCAGCAGATGATCCTCCGGCGCTCCGAGATCCATCCACTTCGTTTTGCCGCCCGACGCCGCAACTATGCCCAGCCGCACAATCGCATTGGGATCGCCCGCTTTCGGATAGCGCTCCGGTTCGACCTCCCCATGCGGCTGCATCAGCGAAACCTGTGGAAACACGGGCTCGCGCGATACATCGAACTGCATGTATGCGATTGAACGGCTGTCAGGCGACCACCAATACGCCGTATCCAGATCGAGCTCTTCGGGATAAACCCAATCGGTCTCGCCATTCAGCAGCGTTGCCGATCCGTCGCTGGTCAGCCGCCGCTCGGTCCTGGTTGCAATATCGATGACGTACAGATCGTGATCGCGCCGGAACGCAACCGACCGGTTGTCCGGCGAGAGCTTCGCGTCCTGCTCTTCTTCGCGCGTATGGACGAGCGTCTGGAAGCTGCCTTTATCCGCATCGACGATGAAGAGGTCGCCGCCCGCGGGAACCAGCAATCGCTTGCTGTCCGCGAACCACTGGACCGTCGATTCCGCCGTGTGGCGATTGATCCAGTCCGCGGTTTCGCGCGCGTCCGTTTTTGCCGCGGCGCGTTCCAGCCGGGAGATCGAAATTACCTCATGCTTTAACGCTGTCTTCACCGTGTAGACGGAAACGGCGCCGTTTTCCGAAATCGCGAAGCGCGAAGAGTCGGGCGCCCAGCGGATGGAATCCGCTACGCCCTCTTCGGGCGATACGACATCCGCTGCCGTGACCGGATGTTTTTCCGCCGCGTTCAGCCAGACCGCGCACAACAACAGCAGGGGCGCGAGGCGCTTCACGGTTTGCCCTCATAAACCACGTCGCCTTCCACGCGCACTTCGCAAATGCTCTCCGCTCCGGCCAGCGTGATCACCGCGCTCAGCATGCGCTCAGGGTCTTCCGTGTGCGTGAGCACCGCATGCAACGGCGTACCGGCGGCGGGTTTGATGTAGACCAGATCTGCCGCTTTGCCTGGGGTGAAGTCGCCAATTTCGTCCGCCATGGAGAGCGCTTCCGCGCCGGCGCGCGTGGCCATCCAGAGCAACTGCGCGCTCGTCAGCGCCAGGGGTTCCGGCGCCACTCGCTGCATCAGGCCGGCCTGAAGCGCTTCTTTCAGGATTCCAAATCCCGTCCCGGCGCCGACATCGCTTCCGAGCGCAAATCGCACCTTCGCATTCCGGTGGCGCCGCAGCGGGAAGATGCCGTTGCCGAGCGCGGCGTTACTGCACGGACAATGCGCGATCGCGGCCTGACGTTCGGCGAGACGCGTCAGCTCCGCATCCGTTGCATGCACGTTATGGGCGAGCACGCTGCGCGGCCCCACGAGATCGTACTTCTCATACACGGCGAGATAATCGGCGGCCCACGGAAACGCCTGCCGCACCTGCGCGATTTCCGCGGGGCTTTCGTTGAGGTGCGTTGTGAACGTGAGCCCCGGATTCCCGCCGAGCAGCGTCTGGCAGACTTCCAGCATCCGCTCGCTCGCGGAAGGCGCGAAGCGCGGTATCACGGCGTACCGCAGCCGGGCTTTCTCCCGGAAGGTTTCGATCAGCAACCGCGAGTTACTGAGCGCGATCTCCGGCGTCTGGCAGAGAACCGGCGGAAGCCCCCGGTCGGAGAGGACGAGCCCGCTGGTCACCCGCAGTCCGTGATGATCGGCGGCGTTGAACAACTCGGCGGTGGCCTCCGCGAAGTGCGAACCGAAGACAAGCGCCGCCGTTGTACCGTGCGAAGCGAGCCCCTGCACGAATTCGCGCGCTACGATGCGCGCGTAAGACGTTTCCGCCAGCCGCGCCTCTTCCGGCAACGCCAGCGTCTCCAGCCATTCGGGGAAAGAAAGCCCGAGGCCGCCGAGGATTCGCACCTGCGGGAAGTGCGCATGCGTATCGATCAGACCCGGCAGGATGCAGCCATCGCGGAGATCGCGCACGGACGCCTCCGGATACTGCGCGCGCACCGTGATGTAATCGCCGCAGGCTGCGATGCGGCCGGCCTGGATCGCCAGCGCCCCGTCATAGAGGGCGACAAAATTGCCGGGGTTTTCGAACGGATTTCCCGGCGTGTGGAACAGGGGAGCGCGCAGAATTTCCACGCTGTCCACGAGCGGCGCAATTGTCTGGGTACGTGGACGAACCGTCGTCGCCGTTGCCACTAAGCCGGATCTCCCTGCGCCTCGGGGACGCTACCCGCATTCTACTGCAAGACGGATCTCTTCTCCGATTCGCACTGCTTCCGCGCGGGTACTGGGCCTCGCGTACCGATTTTGTTTCTGGTATTTACGCCGGTTGTATGCCTTCGCTATACTGCCGATTTATCTGCCCATATGCTCCGAATTCATCATGTATTGACTGCTGTGGCGGCCGCTGCGCTTGCGATTGCGACGGCAGGCTTCGCAAATGCGTCCAGCCTCTCCGGCAGCCAGGTGACGATCACCAGTACGTTCGACGGAGGCGCGCCTGAAAGCCAGACTGTCACCGTTGGCGCCAACGAAGACCGCGGCGCCAGCATCGAACTTTCCGGTTCGTCGGCTGGCGCTTTTTCGTGGATGCTGCCGGGCGACTATTTCGATTTCGCCGAAAACCCCGCCGATCCCAGTTTCAAAGAGATCCGTCTCATTTTCGATGAAAGTCACACGTTCACCTCGGCCGATGATCTGAAGCTGACGTTCCAACTGGATCCTGCCTATACGATCACGAACTCAGCGCTCGGTAACTACATTGACGTCTGGGAGGGCGATGGGGCGGTTGTGACGGCTTCATCGGTGAGCATCGATTTGGTGAAGCTCGACCAGATTGGCGACAACGGACAATCGCAAAGCAAAGCAGTGGTGATCCTGCAACTGGACGGTCCGGACGGCATGGGCTCCGCGGTTCCAGAGCCGGGTACGATTGGGTTGGCTCTGATGGGGGGCGCCGCTCTTCTTCTCCGCCGGCGTCGGCGGGTTTGACCCCTACCGCAGCCAGCGATCCAGATTTTCCGCGATGAGGCGGTCGTCCGCCTCGCAGAGATGCGGATACATTCGCGTCACACGGCTAATCTCTTCGCTCTGGCCCGGCGAAAGCTCTTCGTGCTCGTCGAGACACCACCGCCCGGCCAGTAATCCCTGGCGGCGCAGCACTTCGTGAATTCCCGGAATGCAGCCGCGGAACTGATTCGACGCGTCGAAGATCGCCGCGTTGGCGTCCGTGATCTGCGCGCCTGACGTCAGCGGTTCCGGCCCGGCATTCCGTAGAAGCGTGACGGCGTGGCGCGTCCACACTGCCCAGTGGCCGAGCAGCCCGCCGACGATCCGCAGGCGCCGTCCGCCGAAATCGAATTCGGTTGCGAGGTCGGCCACGATGTTGTCGTCGTTCCCGGTGTAGAGCGCAATCTCCCCGGCGCGGCCGCTTTCCGCCACAGCGCGAACGACATCGATCGTCTGATAACGATTGAAGGGCGCGATCTTGATTGCGACCACGTCGCGAATCTCCACAAACCGCCGCCAGAACGAATACGGGAGAATCCGCCCGCCTACCGCCGGCTGCAGATAAAATCCGACTACGGGACTAATGGACGCAACCGCGCGGCAGTGATCGATCAGGTCGTCTTCGGATGCGTCGCGCAGCGCCGCCAGGCTCACGAGCCCGGCGTCGTAACGCAACGATCGCGCCAGTTCGGCTTCGCGCGCCGCCTGCTCGCGCCCGCCGCAAATGCCGGCGATTGTGACAGCGTCTTTCGCTTCCTCACGCCCGATCTCCAGCACCGGGCGCAGCAACCCGACTTTCGGATCGTGAATGGCGAACTGCGTGGTATGCACGCCCACGGCGACGCCACCCGCGCCAGCGGCAAGGTAGTAACGGGTGAGCGCGCGCTGCCGCTTCTCGTCGAACTTGCGGCCGGCGGTGAGCGCGAGAGGATGCGCCGGAATCGCCATGCCTTTCAGAAGGCGCGCGCGAACGTCCATCAGAATTTCCCGTCCCGCACTTCGAAATGCGTCGGCTTGTTCCATTGCGAGTTACCGCGCGCGATCCATGCCGCAGTCCAGTCCATCAGGGTTTCCGGCGTGACGGTTGGATGACCGAAAAGTTCATGGCACTTCGCGGCGTTATTCAGCAGAGCGTGCGACCCCTCCGCGCCTCGAAATACCGGCTCAATGCCAAACCGCTTTCCGAATCCCAGAGCGATGTCACGCGTCGAAAGCGTTTCGGGCCCGGTGAGATTCAGAACCAGCGGCGGATTGGCGCATGCCGCGAGCGCCCGGAACGCCACCGAATTGGCGTCGCGCTGCCAGATCACGTTGACGAACCCCATCCCCACGTCCACAGGCCGCCGCTCGAACACCGCGCGCCCGATATCCGCGAGCACGCCATAGCGCATCTCGACTGCATAATTGAGGCGCAGAATCGTTGCCTGCGTGCCCCAGCGCGATGCGCCGTATTCGAACATCCGTTCGCGTCCGAGCGCGGACTGCGCGTACTCGCCCACCGGCGCCGGCGGGATCGCTTCCGTCGCGCCGCACGATTCCACCGGTGCGAGCGGATACACGTTACCGGTCGAAAACGCCACGATCTTCGAATCGCGGTATCGCTCCGCCACGAGACCCGGCAGGAACGTGTTCATTGCCCAGGTGAGGTACTCGGCGCCGGCTGTCCCGAATTTTCGCGCCGCCATGAAGATCACGTTCGGCGCATCCGGCAGTTTGGCGAGTGCGCCGGGTTCGAGCATGTCACAGGCGATGGTTTCGATTCCATCCGCCTGAAGCCGCGCCGGCAGTTCGCGATCCGTGAAGCGCGCCACAGCGATCACGCGGGCGCCGGAACGCTTCGCCAGGCGCGCCAGGCTCGGACCCATCTTGCCGCCCGCGCCCAGAATCAGCACGTCGCCCGCGAGCGTGGCGGCGTGGATAACATCCGGCTCCGCGGGCCGCGAAAGATATTCTTCGAGTTCCGCTTCGGTTTGAGGTCCGTTCATCCCAGTTCGAATCCGGAGATGGCGAATACCTGCTCTTCGTTCTGACGCAGGTCGCGTCCCCAGACCATACGGGTCAATGTTCTCACGCGCTCAAAGCCGAAATCGCGCGCGATCTGAACCGCCGCGCGATTCTCCGGCAGAAGATCCCAGTACCAGCCAATGTGGGGCGCGCGCGAGAGGACGCTCGAAATCAGATCGCACGCGGTTTCGGCGTCGTATGCGACGCACGGCCCGAGGTAGCGTCTCTGGCGGCCCGGCCGGTGGCCCGCATAACTTCCGCCCCACACGATTCGCTCGCTCGGTAACTCCGTTACATCGGCGCAGCCGTACCGCTCCCATCGCTCTACCGTCTGTTCCGTGCGGAATCCAAAACTTTCATAGAGGTTCCGGCCGAGATCGGTGGCGTCGAGCTTCACCGTAGCGATCCTCAGCTCACAAGCGCGATTCATGATCTCGTTCATCAGCAGCCGCGCATATCGACGCCGCCGGTATTCAGGATGAGTCAGGATCATTCCTACCCAGGCAAGCTTTGCGCCGTAACAGATGAGAGTCGCGGTCGACGCCAACCGGTGATCGGCTTCGACCGCCAGGCAGACCTCCGCTGTTTCGAGAAGGAGCCGCCAGTCGTCGCGCGTCTGATTCCATCCCGCCAGAGACGAGAGTTCGAACGCGTCGTCAATGTCTTCCGTCACGAGCGGGCGAAGAGCCACACTACTCTCCTATGACGCAATCAAGCATGACGCAATCAACGAACAGTACCCGCCACCAGCGGCGACGGCGCAGACGGTAATTTCGGCAGCGTCTCGTTCACTTTTTCGAGTTCCAGATCGTCGATCAGCACCGAAGGCGCGCGCACGGACACGTCCGCGCTGCCGCCCTCCACGTAGTCAACAGTCGTCATATCGTCGCCCGCCAGCAGAATATCCTTGAGCGAACGCGCATCCACGCTGCGCAGGCGGACGCCGCGAACCATCTCTTCGTGGCCATCCGTGTAGAGCCGGTAAACGTAAAGCGGCGGCGAGATGCCCCCGGCGCCGAACGGACCGCCGCCGGTGGGGAAGTCCAGCTTCCGAATCACCACGCCATATTTCAGGCTCCGCTGTTTGCAGAGGTCGATCATCTTCTGCTTCATGTCCGTCAGCGTGCTCTTCTCGGCGGTGGAGATGACGAGGTTTGTGGGCGCGGGCGAGTTTCCCATCATGGCGCGTCCGTTCGATTCGTCGAATCCCTGGACCGGCAGCCGCGTGCGCAGAAAATCTTTGAGAACGCCCTTCTCCACCAGCGCGACGGGCAGCGACGGCACTCCTTCGTTATCCACTTCGTTATGGCCGAAGCCGGCGAGCGTGGGATCGTCCACCACGGTGAACATATCGGGCATGATGCGAACGCCGCGGCGTCCCTGGAGTTCGGTTGCGCCGCCGCGTCCCGGAGGTCCGCCTCTGCCGCCTCGTCCGAAGCCGCCGCCGGGCGCGGGGCGCGCGACATGCAGATTGCGGCCGAGCAGGTCCGCCATCAGTTGCGCGGAGGCCGTGCCCTCGAAGAGAATCGGCCCCGAATAATCTTCGCCCATCGGCGCGGCGGCCAGTTTGGTGAGCTGGTCCGCGATGGTGCGCACTGTTTTCGAGAGCTGATCCTCCGATGGCATCCGATTGAGATCGTGCTGGTAGAAGCTTTCTGTATCCCGGAGAAGCATGCCGTCGGCCGCCTGAATATTCGCGGCCACCTGCACGCGTATTTCGGTCTGCATCTGGCGCACGCGCGTTCCTTCGCTATTGATGTAGCGATGGACGCCATCGAGTACGCTGTAGGTCACCGCGGAATCGCGCAGATTGGGAAACTCGCCGAAAACCGCCGACACGCGCCGGATGCGTTCGTTCCACGCCTTGTTATCGAACGAAATCAACGGACGGTCTTCGCTCAGCGTGAACGGCTTCGCCTTCGCGAAGTCCGCCAGTTGATCGGTCACGTTGACGCTACGGCGCGAAGCGCGCTTTTGCGCGATCGATTGCACCGCGCCTTTGTACGCCGAATCGGTTTCGAGCCAGAGGTAATGGCGGATCACGAGGGGATCGTCATCGAGCGGGAATCCAGTGAGATCATAGGATGCGCCGCGCCCCCGTCCGCCGCCGCCGTTGGTGTTATCGAATTCGTAGTCGCCCACGCGCACCTGCACAGCCGGGGTGCGGAACTTGCTGGCGCGGACATTGACCAGTCCGCCTTCGAAAGCGGAGGCGGTCCACGCCATGCCGTCGTCGATCGAGTAGCTGATGAAGTAGGGCTTATCGAGATCCTTGAGCGAAAGCGTCATGGAGCGCGCCAGTTCCGCCTGCATCGCGTCGTAAACGGCGTCCGCGCCCCAGAGCGCAGAGGCGCAGAGCCCGAAAGCCACCGCTATCCGCAGTTTCATGCCCCTATCATAGACCGGCGGAAAGCCGAAGGTTGTTATCTTAGTCCGAAAACAAACAAGCCCTGGCCGGCTGCGATGGAGATGTACTGAGCGCCGCCCACCTCATAGCTGATCGGCCCCGCGACCACCTGGCCACCCAGTGTGATTTGCCACAGTTTCGCGCCGCTTTTCGCGTCGAGGGCATAGAAGTATCCCTCACGCCCGCCGGTGAAGAGCAGGTCTGACGCGGTGGTCAGGATCCCGCTATCGGTCACGTCGTGCATCGGGAAGGTCCACTTCTTGTCGCCGGTTTGAGGATCGATCGCCATCACTTCGCCGTGGCCGCCTTCTTCGGTCCAGCTATTGATTGGCACGCGCTTCGCGACAGTCGGAATGGGAGAGCGGAATGAGCCGCCCATGTAATATCGGCCTGCCACGAAGTCTCCCGAGCCTTCGACGAAGGTCGCGTAATAATCCTGCCACGCGGAAACGTAGAACAATCCGGTTCGCGGACTGAATGACGGCGAATACCAGTTCGTTCCGCCCTGAATTCCCGGATAGATCAGAGTCCCTTTCTCCGTTGGGTAAGAATTCACCGCGCGAATGGGCCGGCCGCTTTCATCGAGCCCGGCGGCCCAGGTCTGCTTCACGAACGGCGCGCCGCGGAGGAACTGGCCGGTAGTCCGGTCAAGAACGTAGGCGAAGCCGTTGCGATTCGCCCAGAGCATGACCCGCCGCTTTGCGCCGCGGTAATTCAGGTCCGCCAGGACGGGGATCTGCACCGAGTCCCAGTCGCCCGCGTCATGCGGGGTGAACTGAAAATGCCACTTCAGTTTGCCGGTATCGGCATTAAGAGCCACCACGGAGCTGGTGTAGAGGTTGTCGCCGGGGCGGCGATCGGGATTGAAATCCGGGCCGGGATTTCCGGTGCCCCAGTAGATGAGATTTGTTTCGGGATCGTAGCTGCCTGTGATCCACGCCGATCCGCCGCCATGCTGCCAGGCATCGTTCTTCCAGGTATCGGAGCCTGGTTCGCCGGGCATGGGGATTGTGTTGAAACGCCAGGCTTCTTTGCCGGTTTTGGCGTCGAACGCAGCAATGAAGCCGCGGATTCCGTACTCGGCGCCCGCCGTCCCGATGATGACTTTGTCCTTCACGATGAGTGGAGCGCCGGTGAGCGAATAGCCAGCGGCTCCGTCGGCAACCGGAACACTCCAGAGCAGGCTTCCGGCTTTCGCGTCCACGGCCAGCAGATGCGCGTCCATCGTGCCCATGAACAGGGTGTCGCCGAGGATGGCGAGGCCGCGATTCACCTGGCCGCAGCAGGGGATGAACGCGGAATTCTGATAGTGATAAACCCAGAAGACGCGGCCGGTTTTTGCGTCGAGAGCCACGATGTCATTCGGCGGCTGGGTGAGATACATGACGCCGTCCACGACGAGCGGCGTGGTTTCGAACTTCTCCGTGGAATTCGACTGAAAGACCCACTTCAGCTCGAGATTCTTCACGTTGACCGGCGTGACCTGAGTGAGCGGAGTGTAGCGCTGGCTCATGTAGCCGCCGGAATAACTCAGCCAGTTCGAGGGCTCGGAGTTCGCGCGGAGCAATCTCTCCGGCGTCACCTGCGCCCACGCCGCGACGCCCAGCAGCAGTGCAAGAGGCAGAATTTTCATTGCGCGGCCGAACCTTTCAGCGAGACGAGATACGCCACCAGATCGGTCCTTTGCTTGTCGGTGAGCTTGTCTTTATAAGAGGGCATGGTGGAGTTCGTCAGCACGGTATAACTTCGCAGGTCTGACTTCTGAAGCGAGACGAGTTTTTCATGGTCGTCGATCAGTTGTACCGACTCCGTGTCTTCATTCAGCCGCCGTCCGGTAATGGTAGCGCCATTCCGCGTCACCGCGCGTACGAAGCGGTTTTGCGGGACCAGCACGGCATCTGGATCGGTCAGTGCCCGCTCCAGAAAGGCGGCCGAGCGCATTGTGCCGATATCGCTGAGATCCACAGCCACGCGCGATCCCTTCCCGTTCACCCGGTGGCAACTCTCGCAGCCCCCGGCGGATTCGAATACCGCGCGTCCCGCAGCGGGATCGCCGGCTATGGCCTCGCCGCGTGAATCGTGCAGGGAACGCAGATACGCCACCAGGCTGGTCATCTCATATGCGGAAAACGTATGGGCGGGCATCGCCGTTTCCGGCACTCCGGCGCGGATCACGCGGGCAAGATCCGCATCGGTGGAAGCGCGCTTGAACTGTCCTTTGTGGAAGTCGACGCCGGCCACCTGATTGCCGTCGCCGTGGCAGTGATAACAATTCGTGGCGAAAAGCCGCCCGCCGAGGTCGACGCCGGGATCGGGCATGGCGCGAGGACCGCGTTGAGCAAAGGCGCTCCCTCCTATGCCAAAGACAATGCTCAATACCAGAACTCTGCGCATCAAACTCCCCCAGGCGCAGCCAGTATATCCCAGCGAGCCATGGTTGGATCGCGATATCCTGTTGCTGGATTATGCAGCGTTGCGCCACACCTCCGACAATCGCGGAATTGAAGGCAATCCTGCCCGCATTCTGCCGCCGTCTCGATATCTCGCGGGTTGAAGTTTTTGGCTGGAGTTCTTCGGTTTAGAGGATGAGCTGAAGTCCATGCTGGGATGCGAAGCGGACGTGGTGACGCGGCGATCCATCGAAGCCGGCTCCAACCCGATTCGCCGCCGCCCCATTCTGGAATCCGCCCGTGAAGTCTATGGTGGCCACTGTAACTTTTGATCTATGTGGGGCAAAAGTGGGGCAGCCTTTCAGGCTGCGGACTCGCTTTCCAGCGAGTCCAGCCGGCTGGAAAGCCGGCTTGCAGGCCGGAAGGCCCGCCCCACTTTTTCTACCGGACGTGCTTTGCCGGCGGATTCCGCTCTGTCGCGAACTTCTGCTGGTGCCAGTAGGGATAGGGCAGGGGAATCGCGCTCACTTCATCCAGCCGGATCACCTCTTCATCCGTCAACGTCCACGTCGCGGCCGCGAGATTATCGCGAAGCTGTTTCTCATGCCTCGCTCCGATGATGACCGTATCCACCCCGGGCTTCCGCGTCAGCCAGTTCAGCGCCACCTGAGAGACCGAAACACCGCGCGCTTTCGCGATCTCATCCATCACATCCACAGTTGCGTATAACTGCTCGTAATCAATGAGCCCAGGCGCGTCGAGCGTATTGAGGCGGCTCTCCGCCGGCTTCTCGCCGCGCCGGAACTTGCCGGAAAGCAAGCCGCCCTGCAGCGGACTCCACACCATGATCCCCGTCTTCTGATCCACGCCCAGCGGAACCAGATCGTGCTCGGCGCCGCGCGCGATCAGCGAATAGTTGATCTGCTGTGAGATGTAGCGACGGACGCCCAGCCTGTCGGCCGCCGCATGCGCCTTCATCAATTGCCATCCCGAATAGTTCGAAGACCCGAAGTAGCGAATCTTTCCCGCCCGCACCAGATCGTCGAATGCGGCGAGCGTTTCTTCGAGCGGCGTAATGGCGTCGAAGTTATGCGCCTGGTAGAGATCGATATAATCCGTGCCCAGCCGCCGCAGGCTGTCCTCGCACGCTTCCACAATGTGGGTGCGCGAAAGGCCGGCCTTGTTGTTCCCGGGTCCCAGGCGCACGAAGCACTTGGTGGCCACCACCACGTCTTTGCGCCGCGCGCCCAGCGCCTTCCCCAGCACTTCTTCGGACTTCCCGTTCGAATACATATCCGCGGTGTCGAAGACATTCACGCCGGCTTCGATGCAGATCTCCACCTGCCGCCGCGCCTCCTCCACCTGCACATTTCCCATCGCGGCGAAACGGCCTTCGCCTCCCATGGTCATCGTCCCGAAGGTTAGTACGGAAACCTCCAGCCCGCTCGCGCCCAATAACCTGTATTCCATTGCTTCTCCTTCCACACCAGAATACGGTGGGACCCAGGTCCGGGGCTGGACCTGTTAGAATCCCTGGGTAGGAAGGAAACCGATCCGGATTGCCCGTTTCCGAAGACGAATTATTGAACCGTTTGCTGCGCGGTTATGCGGAAGAAGTCAGAATCGCCGCCGGCCTGACGCGCCACCTGGGCCTCGCGGCGCGCATGGGCGACCGCGGAGGTTTTGCCGCCGCGCGCGCCGCGTTCGAGGATGCCCGCAAGCGCAGCGAAGCGTACCGGCTCTCAATTGAGATGCATCGCGAGATGCTGGAAGCGCGACGGGATGCCGGGAGCCGTCGTGGATGGTCCGTTGTGTCCCCCGCTTCTCAGCAGTCGCCATTCGCACTACCTTCACCGCACGCCGGCGAATCGATCCGCGTCAACCCCGCCGCCTGATCGAACAGCGTTCGTACGAATTCAACACTGGCGAAACTCGTGCTCCCCTGAATGCCCAGGACGGGACTTCAACTTCGGGACTTAAAGAAGGAGACGATTCGTGTATCACCACATCAAAAAACTCATGTATACCGTGCGGGTAGGCGAACCCGATCCGCGCTTTGGCAACATGCTGCTGGAGCAGTTCGGCGGAGCTAATGGCGAACTCGCCGCAGCCATGCAGTATTCCATTCAGGGTCTGAACTGCGACGACCTCGCGCGCAAGGACATGCTGATGGATATCGGCACCGAGGAACTGAGCCACCTCGAAATCGTCGGCACTCTGGCGCGCATGCACCTGAAGCCAATGAAGTTTGGGCGAGACGCCGCCGAGGCCGATCCACTGATCGCCATTGCGGGCGGTGGAGGGGTCGGTCTTTTCAATTCGCAGGGAGACGCCTGGACGGCCGACTATCTCAAGATTACCGGAGAACTGGACGTTGACCTCAGGAGCAACATCGCGGCCGAGGCGCGCGCCAAGATCGTTTATGAGCGCCTCATCAACTTCTGTGATGACGCGGGCACAAAGGATGCTCTGCAATTCCTGATGACCCGCGAGATTACTCACATGAAAGCTTTCACGGCGGCGCTCGAGAGCCTGGGGAAAAATCCATTCTCGATCGGCCAGATACCGCCGACCGCCAGTCTGGTGAATCAGTACTTCAACGATTCCACGGGACAGGGCGATCAGGGCGAGATCGATACCCGCGGTCCGTGGAACCAGGGAGGCGAATGGAGGTATGTCACTTCACCTGTTATTTCCCACAATGGCTCGGGCGAGCCGGACGAGCGGTTGGAGACGGAGCACACCCAGGCCGGCGAGTCGGAAATTTTGCGGGAGCTCTTCGCCGAGGAAATCCAGGATCTGCTCAGCGCGGAGGGACAGATCGTCAAAGCTCTTCCACAAATGATCAAAGCCGCCGACTCGCCGGCGCTCAAAGCGTCGCTTCAGGCCCATTTTGAAGAAACCAAAAATCACGTGGAGCGCCTGAAGGAGATCTGCGGGAAGGCGGGCGTGAAGGCTCGCGCCAAAGTGTGCAAGGGGATGGCGGGGCTGCTCGAAGAGGGCCAGGAGATGATCCAGGAATCGAAAAACAAGGATTCCGCGGCCCGCGATCTGGCTCTGATCGGCGCCGCGCAAAAGGTGGAACATTACGAAATCTCCGCCTACGGCACGGCCCGCACCATGGCGACGCAGCTTGGGCAGCCCGATATCGCCCTGCTGCTGAGCAAAACGCTTGCGGAGGAAGAGAACGCCGATTGCGTGCTGACCGAGTGCGCCCGGCCGCTGATGACGGAAGCGAAACTCGCGGAAGTGGAATAGCCGCGGCCCCGAATCGTATATCCTGGTATTGTTGCCCTTTCAACCGGATAGCTACGGTTCCGAAGTTGCGCGCATTCTCTCTCTTGGCGATGGCGGCGGCGGAACGCGCCCGATGGATCTCTTTCCGCGAGGCTGCACCGATGAAGCTGCGCGCTCGCGACTGGCGGGTACGCCGGCGGATCGGCTTTTCCCCTCGGCGCGCGATCCGCAGGCCGCTTTGGCCGGGCTCTATCTCTATTTTTCGTGCCTGCATGAGGCCCACGAGATTGCCCAGAACCTGGACTACCGCGAGGGCGGTTTCTGGCACGCCATCCTGCACCGCATGGAAGGCGACATTGGGAATTCGCGTTACTGGTTCCACCGCGTGCCATCGCACCCGGTTTATCCGCTGCTCCAGCGCGAAGCGGAAGCCCTCGGCTATCGCACGCCTGGCCGATGGGATCCCTCCGGCTTCGCCGGGTTCTGCGAATCGGCCGCCGACACGGCGAATGAGGATCTGGCGAAGCGCGTCCAGCTCGCCGAATGGCAATTGTTGTTTGACTACTGCGCCGCTGCCGGCGATGGGATGGCGCGGGTTTGAAGAAGATCATCCTCGCCATCGTCCTGATCGCGGTGGTAACCGTCGCCTGGTGGATTTATAAGGTCCGCAGTACGCCGCCGACAGCGCCTTTCGCGAAAACCGTCCGCCAGAAGATTGCAAACAATCTCTCGACGAACGGTAAGGTGGAGCCGCAGGACTACGAGGAGGTTCACGCGTCCGTTCAGGGTCTGATTGCGCGCCTTCCTGTTCATCAGGGCGATACCGTGACGAAGGGCCAGGTTTTCGCCGAAATCAGCCAGCCGGGCCAGCAGGATGAGTTGCAATCCGCCGAAGCGCGCGCCGCCCAGGCTCGGGCCGAACTCAGCACTCTTCAGGCGGGCGGCCGCAGCGCCGATATCGCCGAAATCGAAGGCAATCTTTCCGTGCTTCGGCGGCAGCGGCAGGACGCGCAGGCCACGGTCGATTCCCTGCAGCGTCTGGTGAATAAGCAGGCCGCTACCACTTTTGAGCTGAAGCAGGCGCAGGACGCGGTGGCGGAAATCGATGCCCGGATCGCGGCCGCCGAAAAGCGCCGGCCTGCGCTCGTGGGCAAGGGCGATCTGGATGCCGCGCAGGCGCGCGTTCGCGACGCCGAGGCGGGCGTTGCCCTCGCCAAAACTCACATGGCCCAGAATGTGATCAACGCTCCGATCTCGGGTGTGATCTACGATCTGCCAGTCCGGGCGGGCGCTTATGTTCATCCAGGCGATCTTCTTGGCGCGATCGGCAAAATCGATCCCGTCCGCGTGCGGGTGTATGTGGATGAACCGGAGCTCGGCCGCGTCGCCATCGGCCAGCCCGTCCGCATCACGTGGGATGCGCTTCCCGGCAAAGAATGGACCGGCGCGGTGGATAAGCTGCCCACCCAGATCGTCGCGCAGGGAGCGCGGCAGGTTGGCGAAGTCCTCTGCACCATCCACAACGAAGGCCATCAGCTTCTTCCCGGCACGAATATCAATGCCTTCATCCTGACTCAGGTTGTGGAGAACGCTCTTACCATTCCGAAATCGGCCGTCCGCCAGGAAGAGCAGGGGAAAGGCGTGTACGTCTACCAGCCGGATGGCACCGTCCGATGGACCAACATCACGACCGGCGCGGCGGATGCGCTTCGCGTCGAAGTCACCAGCGGTCTTTCGGAAGGAGCGGAGGTGCTGCTGCCCTCTGACATCACCGTGCACAACGGCGACCCGGTCATTCCCAAACTGGAGTAGCGCTATGTTCCGTCTCGAATCGAAAGTCGCTCTGGTCACCGGCGCGGGCCGCGGCATTGGACGCGCCATCGCCCGGCAACTCGCCGCGGCGGGAGCGTCGGTCATGATCAACGATCTGGACCCGGCGCCGCTCGCGGAGACATTTGACCTTCTGCCGGGCAAGCACGCCCAACTGGCGGGCGACGTGACGCAGCCCGCTTTCCCGCAGCAACTCGTCGACCGCACGGTGGCGGAGCTGGGCGGTCTCGACATTATCGTCAACAACGCGGGCTACACCTGGGACAACGTCATCCAGAAAACGACGGACGAACAATTTCAGGCGATGCTGGAGATCCATACCGTAGCGCCGTTCCGGATCCTGCGCGCGGCGTCGGGTTTCATCCGCGAAGCCGCGAAGCGCGATGCCGCGGAAGGACGCCGCGTTGCCCGCAAAGTCGTCAACATTACGTCGATCTCCGGGACGGATGGCGGGGCGGGGCAGGCGGGTTACGCTTCCGGCAAAGCCGCCGTCATTGGACTTACCCGGACTCTGGCGAAGGAATGGGGACGCTACAACGTCAACGTGAACGCGGTGGGTTTCGGCCTGATCGACACGCGTCTGACGCAGCCGTGGACGGAAACGTCAAAGATTGAAGTGAAGGGAAGGGAAATACAGGCGGGAGTCAGGCAGTCGGTGCTCGATCAGATCATTGCGGCGTCTCCCCTCGGCCGCGCGGGCACCGCGGAAGAAGCAGCCGGGCCCGTGCTCTTCCTCTGCTCGCCGCTCAGCGACTTCGTGACCGGGGAAGTGGTCATGTGTACGGGTGGAATGCGGTTTTGAGGGGCATTCCACCCGGTTCACACGCTACTTGATTTCGAAATCCGGAGGCATGCCGCCGCGATGCGCCATGTGGCACTGACCGCAGGTACGGCGGAGCTGCATGGCCGCCGCGGCCTGCGCGTCCGCATCTTTGGCTTCGGCAATCGTTTTGGCGGCGTCGTGCGCCGTGGTTGCGAGCTGGATCGCGTCATCGGCCTTCTTTGCCTGCCAGTACGCCAGTATTGTGGCGAAGCCGTCCTCAATCTTTTTGCCTTCGGCAGCGGCGGCGGCCACGTCTTTATTGGTAATGGCCGCTGTGAGCGGCGCCATTCTTCCGCCGGCTGACGCGTTCACGGCCTTCATCGCCGTCTTATAGGCGGCATCGTCCTGCGCGCCCAGTAAGGCCGCGAAGACAGAGACAACAACAACTGCAAGTAGGGTGCGCTTCATATGGGATTCAGGATACCCGATTTCCCGTGCGCAATGGTATCTCTTTTTACCGGAATCTTCGGAGACCTGTTGTCCTGGCCGGACGTGCCCGGTACAATGACAAAAAATGGCATCGCGAAAGCCTGTGAAGGCGGCAAAGTCACCGGCCGCGAAGAAGTCCGCTATCCCTACGATCGACGCCCGGTACGCCGGCTTCAGCCTGGTGGTCCGCCCCTCGAAGATTCACCGCTGGGGCGTTTATGCGGGCGAAGATATTCCCGCCCGGCGCAAAGTCATCGAGTACACCGGCGAGCGCATCAGCCGGCGCGAAACCCGCCGCCGCAGCGACGAGCAGGACAAGATGATCTACCTGTTCACGCTCGATAACTACTGGACCATCGACGGCGCGGTGGGCGGCAGTGGCGCTGAATTCATCAACCATTGCTGCGATCCGAACATCGTGACCGAGATTCGCAACGGCCACATCCTTTATATGAGCCGCCGTCCGATCCGGCGCGGCGAAGAGCTTACGGTCGATTACCACTTTGGGAAAGACATTGAGGAAGTGCCCTGTCATTGCGGCGCGAAAGCTTGCCGCGGCACGATTAACGTCAAAGAGTAGATAAGCTCTTCCCAAATAACTGAGATATTCCGCGCTTCATCCCACTAAAGTTCTGAGCCCGTCTGGCCGATGAACATACAAGAGGACGAAAAGCGGATGGATTCCACACGGAAAAGCGTTCTGATCTGTGACACACAGCCTGTAGCGGTGGAAGGCGTAAAGTGGCTGATCGGCAGTTCTGAGGATCTACGGTTTGCCGGCTCTGTGGCGAACCTCGAATTGCTTCGGCCGGCGCTCGAGAGTTCAGGTCCGCACGCTCTGCAGATCGACGCGCTGATTATCGATAAGGCATTCGGCATGGTGGAAGTAATGGAACTGCTGCGTAGTCTCGCGGCGAATTCGCAGTCGGCTCCCGCCGTTGTCTGGGGCACGACCGTGACCGAAAATGAGGCGCTGCGGCTTCTCCAGGCCGGCGCGAAGGGCGTTCTCCGGCGTACCTCCGAATCGAACACTCTTCTCACCTGCCTGCGCGCCGTCACGTCCGGCGGCACGTGGATGGAAGACGGTATCTTCGGCGCGGCCGAGAAAATCTACAATCCGCGGCGTTCGGAGCTCACCACCCGCGAACGCGAAGTCGTGACGCTGGTGGAAAAGGGACTTCGAAACCGTGATATCGCCCAGATGCTCGGGATCCAGACCGGTACGGTGAAAATCCACCTCAAGCATATTTTCGAAAAGACCGGCGTTCGGGGCCGCTATGGGTTGGCGTTTACCGGGTTGCAGGGCAAGGGCTCCATACCCACGACCGCCCCGCCCCAATTCACGGCCTGATCCCAGAAAGGGATACCAGTACTACTCCAGTCGCAAAACCATTGACCATTTCCTGAGGTCAGGCTAATCTGTTTGAAAACGGACAAAGGTAATGAAACCTTTATTAGCCCTTGCGGCCTGCGCCATCGTGCTCTCACTGCCATCCTCCGGATCGGCTTCAATACTCTATTCGTCGCTTCCGGACAACGACGTTTCCTCGCCGAACATTTTCGCCGCCTGGTCCGGGTCGGCCCATTTTAGCCTCGGGGAGGAGTCGATCCTGGATAGCGCGACCCTGGCGCTGTGGATGAACAATGAGGTAACTCCGTCAACGCTCGACTGGGTGATCCAGGATTCGACAGGCACAACGGACCTTTTTCAGGGAACGGGCGCCACTTTGACCAATGTTGGTCCTACGCCTGTTCGCGGCGGTGATTTTTCTCTTTATTACAGTACCTTCAGCCTACCCAATATCGACCTTGCAGCCGGCAACTACCTTCTGCATATCTCAAACTGTGGAACCAATGACTACGACGGGTGCGGCTGGGGCGTTGTCCACGATCAGACTTTCGGTGGCAACGATATCCAATTCGACGGCTCGACGCCGCACACAATTGGTATATACGCCTTCTCGATCCAGGGCGAGGCTGCGGCTCCCGAACCCGCTACCTGGCTGATGTTCGCTCCCGCGCTTGCCGGCCTTGCCGCCGTGATCCGCCGCCGGGCATAACTGACGCTTCACATTACTCCGTGACTATCCAGTTTTGCCTTCTCCGTGCTAGCTTGAGTCTTGCCGCGTAAACGCGTTCTCATCGGCCACCCTTTCGTGCATCCGGTGGGTGGCGGGAATGCCGTTGCGGCATGGGCGATTCAGGCGCTCCGCCGCGATTACGACGTCTCTGTCGCCACTCTCGGACCGATCAACGCGGAAGCCGTCGACCGGTCATTCGGCACCTCGCTCGCCACAGGTGGTTTCGAAGTATTGGTTGCGCCGTCACGCTATCACCGAATCCTGCGCGCCAAGGACATTCTCCGCACACCCGGCGCGTTACTGGAAGCCAGTCTGACCGCCCGCTGGACCCGGCGCATCGATGGCGATCGCCGGTTCCACGCACTGCTCCACACCCAGAATGAGGCGGATCTTGGCCGCCCGGCATTGCAGTACATCCACTATCCGGCGCTTTATCTGCCGCGGCCCGAGATCGAGATGCGATTGAGGCATCGCATTCCGGGGCTTCTCTGGATGTACCGCCGATGCTGCTTCCCCGGGCCGTCGCTGACCATCGCGCGCATCCGCGCCAATCAATCGCTGGTAAATTCCGAGTTTGTGGCGGGCCTGACGCGTAAGGTGATCGGCGGGAATCCGATTGTGCTCTATCCGCCGGTTCCAGGCGAGTTCCCCGAGAAGCCGTGGGACAAGCGGCGGAACGGAATCATGGGTATTGGCCGGCTTGCGGGCTATAAGCGGTGGCGCATGGTGGTGGAAATTGTGGAAGCCGTGCGGCAGGCCGGTCACGAACTGACGCTGACGATCGCGGGACATCCTGACGATCCAGCCGAAGCGGAAGCTCTCAAAAATCTCGCGGCAACACGCCCGTGGTTCCGGCTCCTGACCGATATTTCGCGCCGCGAGCTGGAGGCCGAAGCAGCGGATCATCGCTACGGAATTCATGCGATGGTGGACGAACACTTCGGTATCGCGGTCGCCGAGCTCCAGCGCGCGGGCTGCGTCACGTTCGTCCACAATTCCGGAGGCGCCGTCGAAATTGTCGGCCTCGATTCGCGGCAGACGTTCGAAGACGCGGAGGACGCCGCCAGCAAGATATCCCGTGTTCTCTCCAGCCCGGAACTCGCGGCTGAACTGTGCTCGCTGACGCTCGCCCGGCGCGATCTCTTTTCCGCCGGGCGTTTCTGCGACTCGCTCCGCGGCATTGTGGCGCGGTTCATCGAGGATCATCCATGACGGCGGGGCTTCGCCGCGGTCTGTTCATTGCCGCCGCGCTCCTCGCCGCGCTGCTGCTGCGCGCCGTTCCCTCCTTTCATCTGGTGTTCGCCGATGGGATCGTGCGTTTCCAGGAGGGCGATGGCTGGTTCCATATCCGCACCGTCCATAACCTGCTGGCGCACTTTCCGTTTCGCTCAGCCTGGGACCCTTACGCGCTGTTTCCCGGCGGCGCCGAAGTACCCACCGCGCCGCTCTGGGATTACGTACTCGCAACGCCCGCATGGATCGCCGGACTTGGCCGGCCCCCTGCATGGCTGATCGATGACATCGCCGCGTGGATGCCCGCGTTCCTCGGCGCTCTGTTCGTTCTTCCCGTTTATTCACTGGCCCGGCGCTATTTCGGCGAGACCGCTGCGGTTTGCGGAGCGTTCTGGGCCGCATGCGCTGGAGGATCCTTTCTCTGGTACACGCACCTCGGCCTTGCCGACCATCACGCGCTCGAAGGACTGCTGGCGTTTCTCACGCTCGCATCTTTGTGCGCCGCACTCGATGAAGACCGGCCCCTCTATGCCTGGCTTGCCGGCGCCGCTTTGGGTCTCTTCCTGGCCACGCGTCCGGCGGGAATTTTCATCCCTGCGATGCTCGCCATTCTCACCGCAGCCGCGCCCTCCGCCGCGCCCGCCGTTCTCCGCGCCGTCGCTACGGCAGCTCTGATCTTTCTGCCGGCGTCGGAGAGTCTGTGGTCGAACTATGCCTGGCTCGCCCTTGCGGCGGCGGGCGCATTCGCGGCGCTGGTCATCATTGCGGAAACCGCCGGACGCAAACTGGAATGGCCGCTTCCGTTGCGGCGTGCGATTCCCTTTGCCGCCATCGCGCTGGCGATTGCAATTTCCTTCGTCCTTCGGCCCACTCTCTGGACATCGCTCTGGTTTGAAATCCGCCGCGTCGCCGGGTACACCAATGTCAGCCGAGTCGCCTCCAGCGTTCAGGAATTGCATTCGGCCTTTCAGGCCGGCATATACAAGACTCTCGGCGTGATCTGGATTCCCGTTATTCCGGGTCTCGCCCTGCTGCTGAGCCGTAAACCCTGGACGCGCGGCCGCGTTCTGCTCGCGATCTGGAGCATCGCCATGGGAATCGCCGGGATGATGCAGGTTCGCATGGCAATCTATCTGGTTCCGCCCGCGGCTGTACTCGCGGGCGGCGCCTGTGCGGCGCTGCTGCGATACGCGCGCAAACCTGTATTTCTCGCTGCCATGATCGCGCTGATCTGCGCGGTCAATCTTCCTTTGGCGCTGCAGCAAATGCGTCAGGACAACGCTCCCGCCGCCGACTGGCGGCAGGCCCTCGACTGGCTGCGTAATCATAGCGAGGAGCCGATTTCGAGCGGCGCATGGACGCGATATTTTTCCGCTGCCGATCGCGCATCCGCCCGTTGGGGCGTAGCGGTCTGGTGGGATTTCGGCTATTGGGTGGAGGCCATCGCGCACCGTATTCCGATGTCGAACGGAACTCAGGCCGGAGCCGAGGATATGGCGCGTTTTTTCACCGGGACATCCCCTGAACTCGCCGTCGCCTGGCTGCACGATAAAGGGGCCCGCTATGTGATCGTGGATCCGGAGGAGCCTCTGTTCGCGGGGCAAAATGAGTCTCGCTTCCCCCAGCAGGTGCTGATCGAGGGAGGAAACCTCAACGACTATATGAAGCTTCTGCTTCGCCGCACGGATGACGTCGCGACAATCACGCCCGTTTATCTTCCCGCCTATTACAAGACGATGGCCGCGCGGCTCTATCTCAGCGATGGATTGCGCGTGACCGGGTCAGGGCCCTGGATATTCCGGACCGGGACGATTCTGACGCAGAATGGCGTTCCGGTTCCGATCATCGAATCGGCCACGCATTACAACACCGATCTCGAAGCCGTCGATTATCTGCGCAGTCACAGTGCGGAGAATCTCACCGTCGGGTGTCTGGACCCGGGAGTCAGTTGTTTCAATCTCGATGCGATCAGGGGGATGCGGCGCGTGTTCAGTTCAGATCCCGCGCCGATCTCGAAAGCGCGTCAGATCCGCGCTGTGAAGATCTTCGAAGTCACCGCGGATTAACTCACGCGCCGATGGTTTCGGAGGATAGCTGCGATCCCTGTGTGGTCTCTTCTGGTGGCCCAGGCGAGGGGCG
>CAZWTH010000407.1:0-18800 GCA_964636715.1 uncultured Solibacteraceae bacterium
CAGGTGCACAATCGCGCGTTCCAGTCGAAGCGAATTGACGCCGTGTATGTGCCGTTGCTGGTGAATCCCAATCAACTCCGCGATTTTTTTCAGTTCGCGGAAGAGTTGCCGCTTTCGGGATTCAGCGTCACCATTCCCCACAAGCGGCGTATCATCCGCTATCTGGATCACGTGGATCCATTGGCGAAGCGCATCGGCGCCGTCAACACGGTTTGGCGGAAAGCAGGGAAGTGGCGCGGCACAAATACGGATGCGGAAGCGGTGGCCCGGCCGCTCGCGAAGCTGCTCGATCTGAGCAAAGCCACGGTTCTGATCGCCGGCAATGGCGGCGCGGCGCACAGCGCGGCATGCGCGCTTTCGGACGCCGGCGCGAAGCTGGCCATCACCGGCCGCAATCCGGACCGCGTGCGCGCCTTCGCCCGCACCCTGGGCGCGGAAAATCTCACTATGGAGCAGGCGCGCGCGAAGCGCTTCGATGTGGTCGTGAATGCGACCTCCGTCGGCATGTGGCCCAACGTGAAGGATTGTCTCTTCCCGGATAAAATTCCCGGCGAGATCGTATTCGATCTGGTCTATAACCCGCTCGAAACCGAACTGATCCGGCGCGCGCGGGCCCAAAACCTGCAGGTCATCACCGGTGTCAAAATGTTTATCGAGCAGGCGGTTCGTCAGTTCGAAATCTGGACCGGCGAATCGGCGCCCCGCGCGGCCATGGAAACGGCGGCGCTGGACGCCTTGACGATCAAGTATTCGGAGCAGAAGAAGTGAAACTGACGCGCAGGGAACTGGTGGTGGCGGCAGGCGCAATCGGGGCGGCGGGCGCGCTCGCCCAGACTCCTCCCACGCAGCCGCAGGGCGCGCGCGATTTCGCGAAGGAAGCGCGCGATAACGTGCAGCACAACGGGGAAACGCTCGCAAAGTTCGGCATCCCGATGGCGACAGAGCCGGCCTTCCAGTTCAAAGCATGACCGATGACGTTTTCTTCGCGCCGATCACGGAGCTGAATGCCCGGCTGAAGAAGCGCGAGTTTTCGGCGGTCGAGCTGGTGAAGGCGTTCGGAGAACGTCTTGAAAAGCTGGGTCCCAAATACAACGCGCTGGCGCTGCCGCTGACCAAGATCGCGCAGAAGCGCGCGAAGGATGTGGATGGGGATCTGAAGCGCGAGCGTTTCCGCGGCCCGCTGCAGGGAATTCCGTTTGGCGCGAAGGATCTGCTCTCGTTCGCCGGACATCCCACCACGTGGGGCGCCAAGCCCTACGCGGATCAGGTTTTCGATACGACCGCGACTGTTCTGGAGAAGCTCGACGGCGTGGGCAGTCTGCTGATCGGCAAGCTCTCGATGGTCGAACTGGCCGGTGGCGGCGGTTACCGCACGGCCGCTGCTTCGCTCACTGGGCCGGGGCTGAACCCGTGGGACGTTACGCGCTGGTCGGGCGGATCTTCCAGCGGGCCGGGCAGCGCCGTCGCGGCCGGTCTGGTTCCGTTCGCCCTGGGTTCGGAGACGTCGGGTTCCATCATTACGCCTGCCGCCTATTGTGGCGTGACGGGTTTGCGGCCCACCTACGGATTGGTCAGCCGCCACGGCGCGATGGCGCTTTCCTGGACGCTCGATAAGATCGGGCCGCTTTGCCGCACCGCCGAAGATTGCGGTTTAGTGCTGGCCGCCATCGCCGGAGGCGACGCGGACGATTCAGGCTCCGCCGGAAAAAGCTTCTATTACGCTCCGCAATTCGTGCGGCCCTTCAAAGAGCTGAAAATCGGCTTCGCGCCGGTGGATCGCGAGTGGGTTGACCCTGCCATCCAGCCTGTACTCGATGCGGCGATGGCGACCCTGAAGGATATCGGCGTTCAGATGGTGGAAATGCAGCTCCCCGATTATCCATGGGGCGCCCTGATCAGCACCATCATCGGCGGGGAAAGCGCGTCTGTTTTCGAAGAGCTGATTACCAGCGGTCAGGTGGATCAACTGGCGGACGCCAGCCAGGCGGAGGGCCTGAAATCGAAACTCGGCATCAAGGCAACGGAGTACCTGAAGGCGATGCGCGTCCGGTCGCTCGTGCAGCGGAGCTTCCGCGAGGTTTTCGAAAATGTCGATCTGGTCGTGGCGCCCGCGCGGTATGAGGTGGCGCCAAAGATCACCGATCCGCTGGATGATGACGGTCCCGATCGCCCGCATCCCGCGACGCCCGGAATGACGAACCTGATCCCGGCCTCAAATATCGCTGGACTGCCCGGCATCTCGTTCCCCTGCGGCCTCGTCTCCGGGCTGCCCGCCGGGCTCCAATTGGTGGGGCCTCCGTTCCGCGAAAATAATCTGCTCGCGGTCGCGGTCGAATTCCAGAAGCGAACGGATTGGCACAAACGCCGTCCGCCTGTCGCCGCCTGAAACCCGACATGCAGCCGCCGCTCAGCCTCTGCATGATCGTGAAGGACGAAGAGCACAACCTTCCGAAATGCCTCGATTCCGTCCGCGCTCTGTCGCCGGAGATCGTGATTGCGGACACCGGGTCGACGGATCGCACAGTCGAAATCGCGCGGCAATACGGGGCAAGAGTTTTCCCGTTCAGCTTTGAACGCGTGGACTTCGCGGGGGGCCGCAATCAGGCGCTGGCGCACGCGACGGGCCGGTGGGTTCTGATGCTCGATGCGGATGAGGTTCTCGAACCGGCAGGCGTTCCGCTGGTTGAGACGGTCATCTCCGGCAACGAAAACGCCGGCTATTATTTCGCCCGCCGCAATCATGCCTCAGATGCTGAGGGATTCACCACAGATTACGCCGTGCGCCTGTTCCCAAACCGGCCGGATTATCGCTATCGCGGACGCGTGCACGAAACGGTCGATGCCGCCATTCTCGCCGGCGGCGGCCGGCTGCTGACCAGCGGAATCGCGATCGATCACAACTTCGTCTCCAGTCGCGAAGCGCGGCGCCGCAAGAATCTTCGCTATATCGAAATTCTGAAAGAAGAAATCGAAGCCAATCCCGCGGACAGCACGCGTCTTGACTTCCTCGCCGCCGAGTTCCATCAGCTCGAAATGTTCGCCGAGGCCGCGCTGGTGGCGGAGGAGATCGTACGGATGCGGCCGCTCGATCCGGCCGCTCATCTGAATCTGGGGATTTACCGGCTGGTTTATCAGTCCGATCCGCGGCGGGCGAGAGCGAGCTTCGAGCAGGCGCTCAGGCTGCGTCCCGGATACCCCGAGGCGCTGTCTTTTCTTCAGACGATTGACGGGCTGGAACGGGCTCAGCCGGCGCAGGCCGATAACGCCTGACCACCGCCAATACCGCGCATTCGTCTTGACTCAAGCCTTCGGCAGCGGCTTCCTCGACTTTCGCCATCGTCCCCAACAGCGTGCCTTCCAGATAGGCATCCGGTACGGCTGGGTGGACGTAATAAGCCCTGCAGGTGGCAACGCGGTTTCCCAGTTTCTCCGCGGCGGTCCTGATGGCGGCAACGACATTCTTCTTCGCATCGGTTTCCGATGAACTCTCTCCGATGTCGCGCAGCGCAATCGCGCATTCCACGGTTCCGGCCCACGTGCGAAAATCGCGCGCGGTCAGCGTCTCGCCTGTGGCATCCCGCAGGTAATCGTTCACATCGCTCGAAGAAACGCCGCGAGGCTCCCCGGTTTCATCGACGTATTGAAACAAATGCTGGCCCGGCAGATCGTGGCACTGCCTCACAATTCGCGCCAGACGCCGGTCTGTGATCTTCATTTCGTGCTTCACGCCGCTCTTGCCGGTGAAATGGAAACGCAGCGTGGCGCCTTCCACCTGCACGTGCTGGTTCCGAAGCGTGGTCAGTCCGTAGGTGTGATTTTCAGCGGCCGATTCTTCGTTGCCGACGCGCATCCCGGTTACGTCCAGCAGGCGTATCAGCGCCGCCAGCACTTTCTCGCGCGGCATACCAGGCAGCGCCAGATGTTCCTGGACCTTCGCTCGGGCTGCGGCGATCGCGGCCACCACGCCGGGCATCCGCTCGAATTTCGTCAGATTGCGAATCTGCCGATACGCCGGATGATAGCGGTATTGGCGGCGTCCGCGCGCGTCATAGCCGATGGCCTGGAGATGGCCGAGCGGATCGCTGCAAATCCAGACATTCTTCCATGCGGGCGGAAGCGCCAGCGAACGAATGCGCGCGAGCGTTTCCGCATCCCGAACCGGCTTGCCCTCTTTGAGATAGACGAAGCCCTTTCCTCGTTTGAGGCGGGTAATCCCGGCGCACTCATGGCCTCCATAACGGAGGCCCGCGATGGCCGCGGATTCCTCCGGATCAAGAGGTAATTGGCGTCTTCGAGGCATTTCCGTACGGCGGCGCCCGCCAGACAGCTGGATCGCAATTCCGCGGCCAAAGTACGGCCCATCCGCTGCTATCCTGAGAACGATGAGCAATGAAGCGGGAGCGCCCCACAAGGTTTTCTGCGTCAAATTGAAGCGGGAAATGGAAGGACTGTCGGAAGTGCCGTTCGAGGGACATCCGCTTGGCCAGAGAATTTACGATAACGTCTCAAAACAGGCGTGGGGCATGTGGGTGGAACACATGAAAATGCTCATGAATGAGTACCGGCTCAATCTGGGAACTCAACAGGCTCAGGAATTCCTGCTGCAGCAGATGGAACAGTACTTCTTCGGTGAAGGCTCCGCGCCGCCGCCTGAATATGTGAAGGAAGAGGCGCAGTGAGCGAGCGGCGGGCGCTGATTATCGGCGCGGGACCTGCTGGCCTCACCGCGGCTTTCGAATTCGTCAAGCGGACCGATATCCGCCCCATCGTGCTCGAAAAGAGTACCGAGATGGGCGGAATTTCCCGCACGGTTCGGTATAAAGGCAACCGCATGGATATCGGGGGCCATCGCTTCTTCTCGAAATCCGACCGCGTCATGCAGTGGTGGGCGGACGTGATGCCGGTCGAATCTTCGAATGGAAATTCGCACACCATCACCTACCGCAAACAGACCCGTGAAGTCGCGGCGAATGGCGAATCCGCCGATGGCGACCGCACCATGCTGGTCCGTAACCGGAAATCGCGAATTTATTTCCTGCGGCAGTTTTTCGATTACCCCATTCGCCTGAGCGCCGCTACTCTGAGGCAGTTAGGGGCCGCGCGCTCCATCAAGATCGGCTTCAGCTATCTGGGCAGCTCGATGCATCAGATCCGGCCGGAACGCAGTCTCGAAGATTTTCTGATCAACCGCTTCGGACGCGAGCTCTACCTGACGTTTTTCAAGTCCTATACGGAAAAGGTTTGGGGCGTGCCGTGCGATCAGATCAGCGCCGAATGGGGCGCTCAGCGCATCAAAGGGCTCTCCATTGTCAGCGCCATCCGCCATTTCCTGAAAAGCGCCACGTCGAATAAGAAGGCGGACAGCGATATCGCGCAGAAGGGTACGGAGACTTCGCTGATCGAAAAGTTTCTCTATCCGAAATATGGACCCGGCCAGCTTTGGGAATACGTGGCGGAAGACATACAAGCCAAAGGCGCCGAGGTTCGCACCAATTGCAACGTCATCGGTCTGCGAACGAATGGCTCTAAGGTGGTTGCGGCGGAAGTGGAAGACGCCGTCACAGGGCGGCGCGAGACGATCGAGGCCGACTACTTCTTTTCCACCATGCCGATTCAGGAACTGATTCGCGCGCTGGATGTGAACGTGCCGGCAAACGTCCGTGAAGTCAGCGACGGTCTGATCTATCGCGACTTCATCACCGTGGGTCTGCTGCTCGATAAATTAAAGATCCACGAGCAAACAGAGGCCGGAACCCGCCTGCTCTCGGATAACTGGATTTACATCCAGGAGCCCGACGTTCTGGTGGGCCGGATGCAGATTTTCAATAACTGGAGTCCGCATCTGGTGGCGGACCCGAATAAGGTTTGGGTGGGACTCGAATATTTCTGTTACGAGACCGATCCCATCTGGAGCCTTTCCGACGAAAAGATGATCGATCTCGCGAAAAGTGAAATGGCGAAGATCGGCATCATCGACGCGGCCGACGTTCTCGACGGCTGCGTGGTTCATGTGCCGAAAACCTATCCCGCTTACTTCGGTACGTATGAACGTTTCGACGAAGTCCGCGACTACGTAAATCGCTTCGAGAACCTGTTCCTTGTCGGCCGCAACGGCATGCACAAGTACAACAACCAGGACCATTCGATGCTGACGGCCATGACCGCGGTCGACAACATTATTGAAGGCCGCTCCGACAAATCCAATCTCTGGGACCTCAACACGGAGATGGAATACCACGAAAGCAAAGACGGCAAGTAAAACCCGCCGCCGCGCTGCGAGCCCGAACCGCGTATCGCGAAACGCTTCTATAATCGGATCTGTTGTCTTTCCACGGCGGATCTGTATCAGCGGCGGCTGCGTGTTTCCTGTTGGCCGTCTGCACTTCCTTCGGCCAGACGCGCACGGGATATGCAGACCCCGGCGTTTGCGCGGGCTGTCATGCGGAGATCGCCGCGCGCTACGCGAAAACAGGTATGGCCCGCAGTTTCGGGCGTCTAACACAGGCGTCCGGCGGGAGGCCGGAGCGCGGCGTCACGTTTTCCCACGCTGCCTCCAAAGAAACGATTTCGATCGAAACACGCGGGCGCAATCTGGAAATGGAACGCCATGAGACGGGGCCTTCCGGCGAGCCGGTCAACGTCCTGCGCGCTTCCATGGATTACTGGTTTGGCTCGGGCCTGCACGCGAGGAGCTATGTCAGCCGCACGGCGAACAATGAGCTGATCGAACTTCCGCTCACGTGGTACTCCGAAAAGGGCGGCTATTGGGCCATGAGCCCCGGTTACGATTCCGCCTCGCACGCCGGCTTCACGCGCCGGCTCACCTACCGTTGCCTCTTCTGTCACAATGCTTATCCCGATATGCCAGTCGGCGCGGATCGCCTGGACAACGGCACAAAATTCCCGGCCGCTCTGCCCGAAGGCATCGATTGCCAGCGCTGCCACGGCCCCGGTCTGGCGCACGCCACCGCGGCCGCAGCGGGCCGGCCGGCCCCGGATGTCAGGGCGCTCATCGTGAATCCCGCGAAGCTTGCTGGCGGCCGCCGCGACGAAGTCTGCCTGCAATGCCATCTCGAGCCCACGAGCCTGACACTGCCCTCGTACCTTCCGGTATTCGGCCGCGGCGTTTTCTCCTACCGGCCCGGCGAGCCACTGGCCGCTTACATTCGCTACTTCGATCATGCGCCGGGCACGGGACACGATGACAAGTTTGAATTCGCCGGCGCGCCGTACAGACTTCGGCAGTCCCGTTGCTTTCTCGCGACAAACGGCGCGCTGACCTGCGCAACATGCCACGATCCGCACGAGCCGGAAAAGACGCGCTCGATTGCGCGTGCGAATACCGCCTGCGTGAACTGTCATCGAAACGGCGGCGCGCCGCACACAACTTCGGGCAACTGCGTTTCGTGTCATATGCCGCAGCGCCGTCCGTCAGACGCGATCCATGTCACCGTGACTGACCACCTGATCCGGCGCAATCCGCCCGCGGATGCGGCTCCTGCTTCTGAATTGAACAGCGCGAATTCACCGCCCTATCGTGGCGAAGTCGTTCCTTATTACCCGGCCGAGGACGATCTCTATACAGCAATCGCCCAGGTGAAGGAGCGCGCGAATCTCACGGCGGGCATCGCTCGTCTGCAAAAAGCCATCGCGGCTGAAAAGCCCGCCGCGGCCGCGCCCTACGCGGAACTCGCCGACGCGCTCCGCCACGCGGGCAATTCCGCGGCTACGATTTCCGTGTACCGTGAAGCGATCTCGCGTGAGGGCGACTATTGGCCAGCCTGGCATGGGCTCGGCCTGGCCACGGCCGCGACCGGCAACCTCGAGGAATCCGTGGCCCAGCTTCGCCGCGCGGCCGAACTCTCCGGCAAAGATTCGTCCGTGATGCGCAACCTGGCTCTTGTCCTCACCAATCTGAAACGGCAGCCGGAAGCCGTCGCGGTTCTGCGCGAGGGGCTGGTCGCGGAGCCGGATTCCCCCGAATTGCTGGCCGATCTCGGATCGGCGCTTCTTCATTCCGGAGATGCCGCCGGGGCCGAGAATGCTCTTCGAGAATCGGTTCGTCTAAAACCCGAATCCGCCGGCGCGCGATACAATCTCGCTGTCGTGCTGGGACTTCGGAAGAACATGGCCGAAATGGAATACAATCTCGCGGCGGCGCTCCGCATCGATCCTGCCTATGCAGCGGCGCATCTGAAGCTGGGTGAGGTTCTCGTGGCGCAGCGGCGCATCGCGGAAGCGATTCCTCATCTTCGCCAGGCAGCCGCGAGCGCGGACAAAAATATCGCGCAGTTCGCGGCAGCCGATCTCGAACGTATTGCCCCATGAAGAACCGCCTCGCCATCTGCGCCGCGCTGTTCCTGCTCGTTCCGGCGCTGCAGGCAGGGGAGTTCAGCTACCGGATCTGGCGCGCGGAAGACGGTCTGCCCCGCAATCACGTTCAGACGCTGCAGCAAACGCCGGACGGCTATCTCTGGGTCGGTACTTCCGGCGGACTCGCCCGCTTCGATGGCGTGCGGTTCACCGTCTTCGACAGCGCGAATACGCCCGCGCTTCTCGATGAAAGCATCACCACTCTCTGGCCGGCTCCGGATGGTTCGTTGTGGATCGGAACGGAAGGCGGCGGCCTGGCGCACTACCGTAACGGATCGTTCACGCATTACGGCGTTGAGGATGGCCTGACCAACGGATTCGTGCGCGCTGTGGCGCAGGATCCCGCCGGTCACATGTGGGTGGGAACCGACCGCGGCTTCTTTCAGCTCAGCAATAACCGCTTCACGCGGCTCGATCACGGCACGCCCGAATCTCCTTTCGCATCGGTCGTCGATATTGCGATCGACCGGCGCGGCCGCACGTGGGTCGGTACGCAGGCCGGCCTTCTGACCGTGGCGGATGGGAAAATCGTGCCGGCCTACTGCCGCGGCGCGCGGGCCGCCGGATTGATTCGCGGACTCCATGAATCCTCCACCGGCCGTGTCTTTTCCATGGACGCCGAGGGCTACAGCGAGATCGATGACGGCTGCCACATCCCCGGTCCCGGCCGCATTCAGGCATCCATCAGCGTGATCCGCGAAGGTCAGGATGGAACGCTGTGGCTTGGAACGCTGGGCGAAGGACTTCTGAAATACCGCAACGGAAAGGTCGAAACTTTTCGCTGGCCCGGCGTTCTTCCGGATAATTCCATCTCCGCGATTTATGAAGATCACGACGAAAACGTCTGGGTCGGCACGCAGGACGGGCTTGTGCTGCTGGGCAAGACGGCGCTGACCACCATTGGGCTTTCCTCGGGTCTGGCCGACGATCACGTCACCGCAATCACGTCCACGCACAATCCCAGGCGGCCGGATGAACTGATGATCGCGACGTGGCCGGGGCAATACTACCGGCTTTCCGGCGGCGTTCCCACACCGGTTCCTATGCCCGGCCTCAATACCCGCGCCTTCAAGGGTCACACCATGTTCACCGATTCCCACGGATCGCTGTGGCTTGGCAGCAATACGGCGGGCGTGGCTCATCTGACCGGCCACGGCGTTGAGTACTTCAACATGGATCGCGGGATGCGCACGAATGACGTTCGTCAGATTTACGAAGACGAGCGCGGCGTCCTGTGGTTCGCCACGGGCAGCGGGATCACCCGGTGGGACGGCAGGAATCTTCGCAACTATTACCTGGACGACGGCCTCACGTATCCGAGTACGCACTGCATTGTGCGCAATCCCGCCGGCGGTTTTCTTGTCGGCACGGATGGCGGGCTCAATCTTGTGCGCGACGATCGATTTGTTTCGCCGCCCGAATTTGCCGGCCTGCGCCAGGAAAAGATCTGGGCGATTCTGGCGGATCCCGATGGAACGCTCTGGCTTGGCACGCGCGGCGGAGGTCTGATTCGCCTGCGCGGAGGTCACGTCACCCGATTCACCAGCGGACAGGGGTTGCTGGGCAATGCGATCTACCAGATTCTCGATGACGGCGCCGGCAAGCTCTGGCTGAGCAGCCCGATCGGCGTTTCCTCGGTTCTCCGCGCGGAACTCGACAGCATCACCGATGCTTCGGGCATGCTTCACGCGGTTCCTTACGGGAAAACCGACGGCATGCTCACCAGTCAGATGGCGGGTGGCACGCAGCCGGCGGGAGCGCGCGCCGATTCGGGCGATCTCTGGTTCCCCAGCCTGAAGGGAGCGGTTCGCATCGATCCGTCCGCGCTGCCGCGGCGGCACTCCATGCCCGTGGTGATCGAGAAAGTAGTGGCGGGCGACAGTTCCATGCCGCTCGGGCGGAACATCGTGGTACCTCCCGGTCACGGCAAGCTCGAGATCGATTACACCGCGTGTAATCTCACCGGACCGCAGCGGCTCAGCTTTCAGTACCGCCTCGAAAATTTCGACGATCGCTGGGTGCCGGCCATCCGGAACCGGTCGGCCTATTACACGAATTTGCCGCCAGGCATGTACCGTTTTGTGGTGCGCGCCACCGATTCCGGCTCGCCGCTGACGGCGTCGGAAGCGTCTGTCATCCTGGAACTTCGGCCGTGGTTTTACCAGACTTCCTGGTTCTATGTGCTCTGCGGTGTGGCGTTCCTGCTCTGCCTGTATGCCGGTTCGCGCGTGTATGTTTCTCAAACCCGCTCGCGATATGCGTTGCTGCTTGCGGAGCGCACTCGTCTGGCGCGTGAGATGCACGATACCGTGATCCAGGGATGCGTCGGCGTTTCCACGCTCCTCGAAGCGGCTGGACGCACGCAGCTCACAAATCCGGCAGAGGCTCGCAGCCTCGTGACCCAGGCGCGCGAGCAGGTTCGCAGCACGCTCGAGGAAGCGCGGCAGGCGGTATGGGACCTGCGCAATCAGGCGGCGGTCGATTCGGGCGTTTCTTCGCTGATCGATCTGGCGCAGCGGCTCGGCGCGGAAAAATCCATACAGGTGGAAACCGAAATCAGCGGCAAGCGGGCCGCCCAGGATCCGGAACTGGACCGCACGCTGCTGCTGGTGGGCCGGGAGGCGCTCCGCAATGCGGTCGCGCACGGTCGCCCGAGCCGCATTGGGGTGCGGGTGGAGTTCCGCGCGCTCGATGTGGAACTCGAAGTGAAGGACAACGGCGTCGGCCTTTCGCCCGGCTTTGCCGCCTCGGAAGACAGCGGCCATTTCGGAATTCTCGGTATGCGGGAGCGCGTGGAGCGGCTCGGCGGATCGTTTTCGCTGAGTTCCGGCGACGGCGGGGGAACCACGGTTAGCGCGCGAATACCAATCGGCCGCGTCGGCGCGAGCGCGCCGTTTCGCGGCGCCGCCTGATTACATTTCGATGAGTCCGCGGCTCAGCGCGGTGACGGCGGCCTGGGTCCGATGGCTCACGTTCAGACGGCTGAAGATGATGTTCACGTGCCACTTCACGGTGGCTTCCGCGATATCGAGCGCATCGCCGATCTGACGGTTACTCATCCCCTTCACAATCAGTTCCAGGATCTGCAGTTCGCGCCCGCTGAGATCGGAATTGGGCGGACGGTTGGCGAGCGACTCTCTGACCGTCTGCGGCAGATAGCGGCGTCCCGCATGGACATTCGTAATCGCCGTGAGCAGTTCCACATCGGTTGTCCCCTTCAGGAGATAGGATTGCGCGCCCGCCTTGAGCGCGCGGTGGATGTCCTCATCGCCCTGATAAGTCGTCAGAACGATAATGGCGGCGTCGCGGCTCTCACCGCGGATGGTGCGGATCGCTTCCACGCCATCCATCACGGGCATCCGTAAATCCATCAGGGTGACGTCGGGGCGATGCTGGCGAAACATTTCGACAGCCTGTTCGCCGTTCGCCGCTTCGCCTGCCACAGACATGCTGGGTTCCGTCCGTATGATCGCCGCGAGCCCCCTGCAAACAACGGGATGGTCATCGGCGATCAGAACCCTGATCCTGCCCGCGGCTTTATCGGCCAAACGGTCAAACGTTTGCTTCTGTTTAAGAGTAGCCACTGCCCCACCCTCGCGGTACCAGCTTGCGCGCCCACTGAAATGTCAACTATCGGTTGAGTCTAGTCCAGTGGATTTGCCAAAGTCAATGGATTTGAAACATTCGGGTGCGGGAACCCCGACGCGCTTCGTCCCGTCGACTCTGGCCCGCCATTTTGTCTATTTGTTTCAATTAGTTAGGGATCATAATTTCGCCCGACCAAAGTATGGTGGATTTTCCGTACGGCGGTGTTAGCGTTTACAAAAGCTATACGCTTCGAGGAGAGGTCCATGCAATTCAACACATTTTTCAGGTCCCTTCTGTTGCTGTGCGTACTCTCGGCGGCGCTTTTCGCGCAGACCGACCGCGGGACCATCGCGGGCACAGTAACGGACCCGTCGTCAGCGGCCGTGGCCAACGCAAAGGTGGAGGTCACGAGCGTGGCGACCGCCAGCGTCTTCAACACGACCACGAGCGACGCCGGTACCTTCACAATTCCCCAGGTGCCGAGCGGCCGTTATAACGTAACCGTCACCGCGCCCGGTTTCAAGGTCGCCAATCAGTTGGGCGTGCAGGTATCGCTCGATCAAACGAGCAAAATCGCTGTTGTTCTGGAGATCGGCCAGGCGACGGAATCCATCAGCGTTTCCGCGGCGGTCGATCTGCTGAAGACCGACAACGCCGAAAAAAGCATGAACGTGAGCGGCGAAAAAGTGAATGCGCTGCCACTGAACTTCTCCGCCGGGAACGGCGCGATTCGCAACTGGCTCAGCTTTACTTATCTGGCTCCGGGCGTCAATGGCACGGGCGCCGGCAGCGAAGTGAATGGACTGCCGGGCAACAATTTCAAGATCTATCTCGAAGGGCAGGATTCCACCAGCAATAACGATACGGCGTGGACGAGCACCGTCGCGTCAGCGTCCGTGGAAGCGATCACGGAATTCGCGGTGCAGTCCTCCAATTTCTCGGCCGAATTCGGGCAGGTGATGGGCGGGCTCTACAACTTCACCACCAAGTCGGGAACGAACCAGTATCACGGCTCGGCCTATGAAAATTGGGCCAACGAAGCGCTCGATGCGCGTCATCCCTTCAATCATCTGAAGGATAAGGACCGGAAGAACGACTACGGCTTCAGCGTGGGTGGTCCCGTCAGTATTCCGAAGCTCTACGACGGCAGAAAAAAGCACACGTTCTTCTTCTTTAACTGGGAGCGGTTTGGCAATAATCTCGCTTCTTCCGCGCAGGACGGTACTTTGCCCACCGACGCCTATCGCAAGGGCGATTTCAGCAGCGCGCTGTATGCGACCTCGACAAACGGGACAGGTCCCATGGTTACGCTCACCGATAAGACCAGCGGTTATTCGTACCTGCAGAACCAGATTTTCGACCCCGACACCACCACCACGGATTCGAAAGGCCGCGTGATCCGGCAGCCATTCCAGGGCAACATCATCCCGTCGAGCCGCCTCGATCCGGCCGCCCTGAAGGTTCAGGCGCTGATTCCGGCGGCTACCGGAACGCAGAACACGTTGAACTGGGCCCGGAACATCATCGCCAACACCCAGCAATTGATACCCAGCCTCAAGCTCGATCAGGATCTCGGAGCGAAGACCAAGATGAGCTTCTTCTGGACGCGGCAATCCACCAACCAGATCGCGGCGGCCGACGGTCTGCCTTCGCCGCTGACCTCCATGCGTCCCAAACTGGTGGAAGGCAATCAGTATCGCTTCAATCTGGACCGCACCGTGACTCCTACCCTCATCGCCCATCTCGGCTTTGGCTTCTATCGCTTCCACAATCCCGATAGCTCTCCCGCTTCCGTATTAACTTACGATGCCGCGGGTCAGCTCGGTCTGATTGGCAGCGCCACGGGCGTAGGTTTTCCGGCCATCTCCGGTCTCAGCATGAACAACGAAGGCGGCGCTCCCGGTTTCGGCCCAACCACCGCGGATCATCAGACGACCGATCTCGCCTCCATCACCAGCAGCCTGAGCTGGACGCGCGGCAAGCACACCTATAAGGCCGGTCTCGAGCTCAAGCAGAATGTCTACAGCGATGAGAATCTGCAGGGCGCGCAGGGCGTTTACGCATTCGCGGGCGATCAGACCGCGATTCCCTTCCTGGGCACCACAACGGTAGGCAGCGGCACCAGCGGCCAGATCGGTTCGGGCTACGCCAGCTTCCTGCTGGGCGATTACAAATCGACCACCGTCAATCCGCCGAAATCCACGCAGCTGCGCCGCTATACGCAGGGGGCTTACTTCCAGGACAGCATCCGGCTGACGCCGAAACTGACGGTCGAACTCGGCATCCGCTGGGACCGCACGCCGCTTGGCCGGGAACTGCATGACCGCCAGACGGAAATCGGTCTCAGCACGGCGAATCCGAACGCGGGCAATCTCCCCGGCGGCTTTATCTTCGCCGGCTACGGGCCCGGGCGGTGCAATTGCGAATTCTCGAAGACCTACAATCTGGGATTCGGGCCTCGTCTGAGCGCGGCCTACCAGCTCAATACAAAGACTGTCGTCAGCGCCGGCTGGGCCGTCAGCTACAGCGGCGGGGATAGCTGGGCCTATCTGAACGGTGGCTACAACCTGAATGGACTCGGTTACAATTCGGTCCAGACTTCCGCGCCGAGCTTCGGAGGCGTTTACGGATCGTTCCGGAACGGTCTGGTTTACGACCACTCGCTGCTCTCCGCTCAGAATCTGAGCCCTGGGGTGAACACGGTGGATGGACAGCTCAACACGTTCTCGAGCGTGTGGGGCGGTCTCTACAATGACGCGGGCGCCGGACGTCCCGCGCGAATCAACCAGTGGAACATCTCGCTCCAGCGCCAGATTTCGCGCCAGATGTCGATTGAGGCGGCCTACGTCGGCAACCGCGGCGTGTGGGAGCAGGCCAACAGCATGCTGCCTCTCAACACCATCACGCCGGAGGTGCTGGCGGCGCATCATCTCGATCTGACCAACCCCGATACCCGTACTCTGATGACCGCCCAGATCGGATCCGCGGCAGCCAAGACAGCCGGTTTCACGCTCCCCTACCCGGGTTTCCCGACCTCGGCAAGCGTGGCGCAGAGCCTGCGGCCTTTCCCGATGTACAACTCCGGCATTCCGGTGGAATTCGTCAACCGGGGCAATAGCTGGTACGATTCGCTGCAGGTGAAGTTCACCCGGCATCTCAGCCGCGGGATCGACGTCAGCTCGAATTACACCTACGGCAAGACGTTGAATCTGGGGAACTCCGGGGTCAACGGGAATGCATTCGATCGCGACTTACAGAAGGGCTTGGATGGGTCGGACCAGCGCCATGTGTGGGTCTCCGCCATCACTTTTGTGACCCCGAAGTTCACCTCGAACAAGTGGCTCCGCGAAGTGACCGGCAACTGGACATGGGGCGCCACACTGCGATACGCGAGTGGCGCGCTGATCGCGGCGCCGAGTTCGCAAAACAGCAAGTGGAATACGTACACGTTCGCTTCGAATACCTATGAGACCCGTGTGGCGGGCCAGCCATTGTTTCTCAAAGACATCAATTGTGGCTGTATCGATCCGAACGATCCAACGCAGCAGATCCTGAATCCCGCCGCGTGGGCGGACGTCGCCCCCGGTACCATCGGCGCGGGCGCCCACTATTACTCGGACTACCGGGCGCCTCATCAGGTCAACGAGAACATGAATCTCGGACGCACCTTCCAGCTCCGTGAGAAGATGTCGCTGAATATTCGCGTCGACCTCTACAATGTGTTCAATCGGGTTGTCTGGTACAACACCAACGGTACGCCGCTCATCAATGCCAGCAACCCCGCGCAGGCGACTACGATTAACAATGCGACAGGCGCCATCAACGGCTTCGGTTTCTATTCGATCGGAAATACCAGCAATCTTGGTGGACAGCGCTCCGGCGATCTTGTCGCCCGCTTTGTCTTCTGATCGAACTCGACGGTACGAAATACAAAAGGTCCGGCACAGCGCCGGACCTTTTGTATTTCTGGCCCTCCTGGCCGCGTCCGCCCATGCAGCCTCCCCGGCGTACATCGGCGCGCAAGCCTGCGGCAAATGCCACGCTTCCAACCTTGCCGGTCAATCGAAAACCGGGCACGCTCATGCTCTCGCGCCTTCCGTCGCCGGGCAGCCGGGCAACTGGGCATTCGGCTCCGGGCTGAGCGCGATCACGTTTCTGACGAAGATCGATCGCGAATCGTACCGCGAGGAAGGCCGCACCTGGTATCGCGAACTCAATGGCTATGCCATGTCCCCCGGCCATCGCGATGAAAACGGCATCGTCTTCCGCACGTTCGATCCCGTAGCGCGTATTCTGAGCTGCTTCTCCTGCCATTCGACCGGGCCGCTCACGTTGGGCCAGAACGATGACGTTCAGCCCCACGAACTCGGCGTTCGCTGCGAAGTCTGTCACGGTCCGGGCTCCACGCACGCCGCGGACCCCGCGCACAACGCGCTCCGAACGCCGCGCCAGCTCTCAGCGGCGGCGATGAACAAATTCTGCGCCCAGTGCCACCTCGTACAGGATGAATCCGGTCAGCAGATCGCCGATCTGACGGACTTTCGCAACGCGCGCGATCAGCCTCTGCGGCTTGCCGCCAGCGCCTGCTTCCGCAACAGCGCCGGCCGCCTGAATTGTTTCACTTGCCATACGCCGCACCAGGAACTGAACGCGGACCTCGCTTCGTATAATGCGCGATGTCAAACCTGCCACGCCGCCAAAGTTCATCGCGCTTCCGTGGCGGGGCAAGCGTGCGTGACGTGCCACATGCCGCGCGTGCCCAACGGGAATCTGCTTTCCTTCGCGAACCACCGGATCGCGGTTTATGCGCCCGGTAATCCGCTGGTTCCTATCGCCCGCTGATTTTCTTCTGCTCGATCTGGATTGCCTGCTGTAAGAGCGAGCCGATGGGACCGCCGGGGCCTTCCACAGCTTCTGCTTTCGCCAAAGCGCGCTGAAGATAGGAGAGAGCGCCCGCATGATCTCCCGCCGTTTTGCGAATATCGGCCAGATCGGAGAGCGCCGGTCCCGCAATGGCGGGATCCGGCGATTCCGCCGCGCGTTTCAATAGCGGCTCCGCCTGGAGCGCGGGCGAAACAGCCGCCAGTGACGCCACATCCTCCAGCGTCTGCGGGGCCGCTTTGCCAAACGCAATTTCATCGATGCGCACGGTCTCGTTCAGAGCCTTTCGCGCCGCGAGATTTTCTCCGGAACGCTGCAAAAACAAACCCAGATCGCGCTGCGCCTGCGCGGTATGCGCGTCGTTTGCTCCGTACTCCGCGATTCGCTCGGCCACGGCCTTCTCGAACAGGGACCGCAGCGCCGCCCGATCCGGCTGGAATGCGAGCAGAAGCAGCAACAGACCGGCAGTCACGAACTCCAGTCTAATCGAAATCCCGCCATCCTTAAGTTGGGTGCGCACCGGCGGCGCGATTCGATAGGCTATTACGTCAGGAATATGCGTACAGCCCTCATTTTTCTCGCCGCCGCGTTCAGCGTGGCCGCCGCCGAACCTCAGGTAGTTCTTCTCTGGCCGAACGGCGCGCCCGGTTCCGAAGGGAAGACCGGGGAGGAGAAGGTCGTGGTGCAGCCTGCGGGCGACCATGTCATCTCCAACGTCCACAAGCCCTCCCTCACGGTCTATCTGCCGTCGAAGGAGACGGCAACCGGGACCGCGATCGTCATCGCTCCAGGGGGCGGGCACAGCACGCTTTGGGTGGATCACGAAGGCTATAACGTCGCGAAATTCCTGCAGGATCACGGCATCGCCGGTTTCGTTCTGAAATACCGGCTCGCGCGCGAGAAGGATTCTACCTACACCGTGGAAGGAACAGAGCTGGCCGATACGCAGCGCGCCATCAAACTCGTCAAAAGCCGCGCGGCGGAGTGGGGCGTCGATCCCGCTCGTATTGGCGTTATCGGATTTTCCGCGGGTGGCGAACTGGCCGCTCTCGCCGCAACCCACGTGGATGCCGGCAACCCTTCCGCGCCCGATCCCATCGATCGCCTGAGCTCAGGCGTCGGCTTCTTCGGGCTGATGTATCCCGCGATTCCGAAAGATATGCCGCTTTCGAAGGACATGCCGCCCGCGTTTTTCGTCTGCGGCGCCAATGACCGGCCCGATATCTCGCAGGGATTGCCGGAACTCTACCTCGCGATGAAGAAGATTGGCGCACAAGCCGAGTTGCACGTCTACGCAGGCGTCGGTCACGGCTTCGGCGTTCGCGCCACCACCAAAGGCCCTGTTGCGCTATGGCCGCAGCGTTTCTATGAATGGATGGAAGCGCGCAAGCTTCTGAAGCCGCTGCAATAGCTCAAAGCGTTTTCAGGTAGGCGATCAGATCGGCTTTATCGTCGGCGCTCAGCGTGTCCTTGAACGCCGGCATGCGGCCCCCGCCTTTGTCGATCTTTTCGAGAACGTTGGCGTCCGTCACCGGCTTGCCGTTCGATTGCAGCTTCTCGCGCGCGAAAAGCAGCTTGAGCCCCGGCCCCACTTTCACGTCCACGCTCCCCGCGAAGTGGCAGGATGAGCATTGCTCGTCGAACAGCTCATTGCCTTTCTCGGCGGATCCCGTGCTTTCCGCGCACGCCAGAGCCACGCACAGGCCAAACGGAATCAATGCGGCGGTCAGCTTCATAGCGCGAAAAGCGCAGTGTAACAGCTTTCGGCCCATACCAAAGGGGGGTGAATCCGGCTTTGGGCTGTGATAACCTCCCCCAAGGTGTCTGCCCTGAATCGTTGGAAATATGCGTTTGCACTGGTGGCCGGCGCTGCCCTGATTGGCAGCACGATTCGCGCCGCGGAAGAAACGGCCGACCAGCAGAAGAAGGCCGAGAAGGTCGCTCCGCTCGGGACCTAC
>CAZWTH010000408.1:0-5150 GCA_964636715.1 uncultured Solibacteraceae bacterium
CCAGGGAAATTCACGGCTAACCGCGTCGACGGCCTGGAAATCGCCTTCAGAGGCTATGGGGAAGCCGGCTTCGAGGATATCTACGCCGAGCTCAACCAGTTTGGCGGCCATTCGCAGCTTCTCGGGTACGGTCATGCTGCATCCGGGGGACTGTTCGCCATCCCGGAGAGTGGTGTCAAAGATCCAGACTCTGTTTGTCATTGGTGGAAGGTACTCCGAGACCATTATGCCTGGGGCGCGATTGATAAAGCAAATTTATTTGTTTTAGGTTTAGTATTTTGTGAATTTATGGATGGTTGGGTTCGGTGTGGGTTCGGCACCGGTTCGATCAGGGTTCGTTCTGGGTTCGTTGTGGGTTCGTTGGGGAGAAATTTGGGTTCGTTCCTGGACGTTCGTCTTTTTTTTTGTTGAAGATCGGTGGGTTCGTTGTGTATTTTCGATGGTGCGAGCGCATCGAGAAGCTCCGGTCCATGGGAACGCATCAGGGTCATCATCAAGCACATTATGCATCAGGCAGGTTGGGCTGGACTTCTAAGTTATTGAACACAAAGAGAAAGAATCTTGTGACTGGATTGGCCGCAGAGGGAACGAACACACCTTCCGCCTGGATGTCATTGAAAATAAACCACTTTCGCGCGAGGCGGCGATTTGACGTGCTATCCAATATATGGGAACGTCAGTAGGGTGAGGGGTTCCGGGTGAGGCGGGAATCGCAAGTTCGCGAGGAAACACGCGGCTTCCCATACGGCTCTCGATCGATTTATTTTCGATATTGGGGGCAACAAGTACCGGCTCATCGCACGGGTGGATTTCGATGAGCAATTGCTCTACGTTGAACAGGTCCTTACGCATGAGGGGTACGACAGGAAGAATTTCTGATGCCAACCGCGAGTTATGAACAACTGCTTCTGGATACTTTGCCTGCGCGGATTGAGAGCGAGGCGCAATACCGGCAGATCGGAAACCGACTGGGGGATCTGATTGGGAAGGGTCGGCGCAGGAGCAAGGATGAGACGAAGCTGATGCATTTGCTGGCGCTGCTTGCGGAAGATTATGACCGGCGGAATGCTCTGCCGCCGGAGGATAGTGCACCCGCGGAGATGGTGCGATTTCTGATGGAGCACTCCGGGAGAGCTGCGGCAGATTTAGTGCCGGTGTTTGGTCAGCGAAGCCACGTGAATGAAGCGCTGAATGGGAAGAGGCCGATCAGCGCCGAGCAGGCTCGGAAGCTGGGGAAGTTGTTTGGAGTGGCGCCGGGAGTGTTCGTTTAGAGGCAACATATCCGCGAGAAGCTAACGAATCCGCCCTGCAGATTGTGAAGCTAAGCGCGTTTATGGACCGATCTGCGAGCGCACCTGCCTCGGGCGCACCATTGAAAGCCCGCCGCAAATTATTGATAACACTAGAAGCGCTATTGGCGGGCTTTTCATGGTTGCTTGTGGCGCGCAGCGCCATTCAGACAGGGCAAAGACACGGTCCTTATTTTCGAATTGTCACGGAAGAAAGCAAGAGGATTGCCGTCATGCCCTGGCAGTTAGCGCGTGAAACCGTCGGCGCTCCAGCCTTCGCTGCCGACACCGTGGTAGACCGTGAACAAGCCGTGCGGGTCGTAGCGCCGCTTCACCCGCAGCAGCCGCGCGTAGTTGCGGCCCCAGAACGCCGACTGCCAGTCCTGCTGGAAGTAGTCGGTCTCGTTTACGTAGGACCCCCCGCCCGGCGCCGCCGCCTTGAGCGCCGCCATCGCCGCGTGGACCCGGTCCCGCGCGCCCGTCAGGGCCTCGGGGTCGGGAAGCCGCATGCCGTCGAACGCCGGCTCGCTGGAGGAGGCGATGATCGCCAGGGCGAAGGCGTCCAGGACCTGCGGATTGGTCGCCGTGTCGCGAGAGGCGGCGATGACCTCCGGCGGCGCGCCGGCCAGGCCCTTGTTGAAGTGGAAGCCCACCGTCCACTGGCGGGTGGCGGCGAACCAGGCGTCGACGAGCTTCGCGCGGTTTCCCGGCTCCAGCAGCGAGTGCGGTAGCCAGACCGAGGTGTAGGCGCTCCAGTATGCGCCAACCTGGTCGCCGTCGCCGGTTGACCAAAAGTTTCCAACGGGCGTGCCGCCGCGCAGATCCCGCGTGATCGAGCCCGGGAAGAACTTATCCATGTAGTCGGGGTCCCAGGATCTCCGCGCTGGCAACGTCGCCACCAGGAGCGCGTCCTGGCCCTCGTAGTCGCCGGGATGTCCGTTGCAGAAGGCTACCAGCGGCGCCCACGCGGCCCGCGCCTCGGCCTGTGTGAGCCCCTGGAATGCCATCTGCACGACCAGCCGATTGCTGCTGCGGATTCTCCTGAAATCGATCACCGTTCTCCTCTGATCCCGATCACCGTTCTCCCGGAGTCCGATCAGCGAGGTCGGAGCGAAGCGACGCTGGCTTTTTGATTGTGCACGAGAGTGATCGGAATGGCAAGAGAATCGAGTCCTCGGCGCTCCCGATCCGGAGCGAAGCGGAGGCTGACCCTGTTCGAGCCAGGATGGGGCTGGGGGAAGGGCCGGCGGTTGAGGCCCTTCCCTTCAGTCCCGCAGAAACCCGGAGCAGCTTCATCGCTCCGGCTGCTTCGGTGAGTTTTTCCGCATCGACTCTCCTTTCAGTTCGAACCGGTGCGCCCGATGCACGATCCGGTCGAGGATCCCTTCCGCGACCGTCGAATCGCCGATCTGACTATGCCACTTCGCCACCGGCATCTGCGAAGTCAGGATCAGCGACCTGGCCTGACAGCGATCCTCGCAGATCTCCCAGAAGTCGCGCGCCTCAGCCTCACTCAGCGGCGTCATCGCCCAGTCATCCACCACCAGCACATCGATTTTGCTCAGCCGCAGCAGCATATTGCGCAGGCTGCCATCCGCCCGCGCCAGCGCCAGATCGCGGAACAGCGCCGCCGTCCGCGTGTAGAACGCCGAGTATCCATCGCGGCAGGCCTTCTGCGCCAGCGCGCACGCCAGATAACTCTTGCCCACGCCGGTTGGCCCGCACACGAAGACATTCTCATGCCGCTCCACCCATTCCGACTGCGCCGCCAGCGAACGCACCAGCGCTTTATCCAGACCGCGAGCCGCGCGATAGTCGATGTCCTCCACGCACGCATTCGCCCGCAGTTTCGCCCGTCTCAGCCGCGCCGCGAACGCTTCATTCTCACGCCATGTAAACTGGCGGTCCACCAGCAGCGCCAGCCGCTCTTCGAAACTCATCTCCGCGGTCTGCTCGCTTTTCGCCATCTCACGCCACGCCTGCGCCATACCGTGCAGCCGCATGGCTTCCAGTTTTTCCAGTGTCGGTTGATTCAGCATTGTGTCTGTTCTCCTTTACTGGAAGTACTGCGGTCCACGCAGATTCTCATGCTCGGGCGATAGCCGCGGCAGAGGCGCACTCAGCGTCGCGGGCTGCGAATCCAGCCCGTTGCGCAGAATCGATTTCACGCTGTGGTAACTCACGGCCCCCGTCAGCAACGCCCGTTCCGCGGCGTGCTCCATGCGTTCCGGCGAGTATTTCGCCGCCAGCCGAATGACTCCCAGGCAGGCGCGGTACCCCATCTCCGGATGCGGCTTCGATTCCAGCATCCGGGTCACCAGTTGACCGGTGTAAATGCCCACTTTCCCCGCCCAGTCGATCATGCGTGACGGCGGCCATTCCAGATGCGCCTGATGGCTCTTCGGCCGGTGCTCGGCGTGGCAGACGCTTTTATTGCGCTCGCGCGAGCGCAGATGCGAGGCCACGCGTTTACCGCGATGGAAGATCTCCACCGTGGCCGGCGTGGAACGCACCTCCACCGCTTCGCCGGTCAGCGTATAAGGCACGCTGTACCAGTTGCCGTCGAAGGCCACGTGATAGTCAATGTTCACCCGCGCCTGCGCCCACTGGCTCAGGTCGTAGCGCGTTGCAGGCAGCGGCCGAAGGGCCGGCTGATCGAGCTTCCGGAACAGGCTGGCGCGGCATTCGTCTTTCCGTTTGCGGAAGGGGCGGTTGTTCAGCATCGGCAGCAGCTCGCAGATTGCTTCGTTGGCCTGCGCGACGGAGAAGAAGCGCCGGTTGCGCAGTCGCGTCACAATCCAGCGCTGCACCACCTGGACGGCGCTTTCGACTTTGGCTTTGTCGCGCGGCTTGCGGGGGCGTGTGGGCAGGACGGCCACTTTGTAGTGCGTGGCGAACTCCTGATAAGTCGGATTCACATCGGGTTCGTAGATGCAGGCGCGGGTCACGCCGGTCTTCGTGTTGTCGGGAACCAGCAGTTCGGGCGCACCGCCATAAAACTCCAGCGCGTTCATCTGCACTTTGAGCCAGTTCGCCATCTGCTGGTTTTCGACGGCTTCGGCATAGGTATAGCTGGAGGCGCCGAGCGCGGAGACGAACAGAGCGGCGGGCCGCACAGTTCCGTCCGGCTGATGGATCGGGATGGTGGCGCCAGCCCAGTCGAGAAACAGCTTTTCTCCGGGACGGTGATCCTGGCGCAGGACAACGTCCTGATTCTTCTTCCAGGTGCGGTAGAGTTTGCAGAACCGGCTGTAGGAGTAAGCGTCGGGGTGCTGTTCGCGATGCTCTTCCCAGATCAGTTCGAGCGTGAGATCGCGATGCTTCTCCAGTTGCTCGCGGACGTGGAGGAAGTCGGGGTGAGGTCTCTTTGCAGGCCGGGCTGGAGTGGCGCCGGAGGGGAACAGGGCCTGTTCGATCTGTTCTTCGCTCCATTCGTCGCCGAGCGGCCAGGTGAGGCCGGCGGCTTTCATGCGCGCCAGATAGTCGTGAACGGTGCTCTGACTGGTATGGACGCTGCGGGCGATCTGCCGCTGGCCGAGTTTTTGCTCGAAGTGCAGCCGCAGAATCTCTTTGATCTTTCTCATGGACTTTCGCTTTCCGGGCAACGGTGGGTCGGCCCTCCTCTCAGGCCGGTGGTCAGTTGCCTATGGTTTCAAGTCCAGCGCCGCCGTTTTTCCTGTTCTCCTTTCATTCCGATCACTGTTCTCCCATCCCGATCACCGGTAGCGCGGCGGCCAAAAACTGATCGGAATCAGAGGAGAACGGCGATCGGCTTCAAGGGAGAACGCTGATCGGAATCGCGGGAGAATGAGTGATCGGCTTCAAAGGAGAATGGGTGATCGGAATCGCGGAGAATCCGCA
>CAZWTH010000409.1:0-3828 GCA_964636715.1 uncultured Solibacteraceae bacterium
CCGTGAACTTCGCATTGAATTCGGCGATATACTGCTCCCGCAGAAAGCGATTGGCTCCTTCCAGACTCGTGATTCCAGCCAGTCGCAACTCCTGCGGTAAGCGCCCCTGCCATGTGCCGAAACTCCGTTCCGACCGTCCGCGCGCCTGTGGCGAATACGCGGCAATCATCTGCACACCCAGTTCCTTCATCGCCCGCCCCACCTGCGTCGGCCTCTGCTTGTCTACCGGTTCTCCCGCTTTCGGCGTCAGAAAGAAGTGGCTCCCGCGATCGCTGTAGAGCGCGCAGAACAGCCCTTTGGTTTCAATCACCTCCCGCAGCCCCTGCATCACGGTGCGCGTCGATTCCTCCTCCACCAGCTGCGCATAGCAAATCTCGCTGGTGGCGTCGTCCAGAATCACCAACAGGTCGTACCACCGGTCATCCTGGAACCACTGGTGCTTGCTGCCGTCGATGTGCAGCAGCATTCCCGGCATCGGCCGACGTTCGCGTCGGCGGCGATGCGGCGCCCGTCGTCTCTTCTTCGCAATCAACCCCGCGCCGGTCAAGGCCTGGTAGACCCACGTGTAGCTGATCTCGATCCCGTGCAGTTCCTTCAGCTTTTCATGGAAATGCCGCACGTTGAAATCACTGTATTGCTCCTGGTACAACCGCAGCACTTCCTCTGCGGTCTGCAGCGGAACACGGTGACTGCTGGCTTTACCCTTCCGGCGATCGGCCAGACCCGAATAGCCCTCCCGCTCCAGCCTCTCCCGCATTCTCCGCATCGTCCGGTCACTCACGCCGATGATCTCCGCGGCTGTCCACCACGTGATCTTCTTCGCCATTGCTTTCAACAACACGTCCTGTAGTTTCATCATCCGCTCCATTTCAGAAGCGGAATACGTCTGGCCCGGGTTCACACCTCAGCCTTACGCGCTCCGCCTCAGTTTTGTTGAAGCGGACAGATCACTTGTTAATTCGACCGGACAGATCACACGTTAACGACAATCCCAAACGCAAGGGCCTTGACATTCTTCAAATACTGTTATAAAAACTAACAGTAGAATGTTTAACACTCGCAAGGCCCCCACGCCACTCGAACAGTTCATCCTGAATTACGTCTGGTCACATCCCGCCTGCACAGCGGAGCAATGCCGCGAGGACCTGGAGGCCGAGCGCGATCTGAAAGATTCCACCATCCGAACCGTTCTCCGCAATCTCGAAGAGAAGGGCTACGTCACCCACACGCTGCAGGGGCGGACGTTTCTTTATTCGGCGGCGGAGTCGAAGAGAAGCGTGGCGGTCGAAGCCGCAAAGCAGTTGATCGATCGCTTCTGCAATGGCTCGGTGGAAGATCTTCTCGTCGGTTTGGTGGATAATCAGGTCCTCGAACCGAAACAGCTTCAGCGCCTGGCCGAAAAAATCGCCTCGCGGAAAGGAAAAAAGCCATGATTCCATTCCTGACGGAATGGGCGCTTCGGTCGTCCATCCTGATTGCGTCCGGCGGGCTCCTATTAGCTGTACTGCGCGTAAAAGACTCGTCAGTCCGGCTCGCCGGCTGGACCGCAATGCTCGCCGGATCGTTCCTGATTCCGGCGATGATAGCAATCCTGCCAGCCGTTCCGCTCCGGGTTTTCCGGCCGCAGCCGCCCGCGCCCGCGCGCATGACCCAAAGCAATGCGCAGCAAGCCTTCGAATCGTTTGTGACGCTTTCCCCGCCACCAAATACGCCGAGCCGGTCTTCCTTCAACCCGGCATCGCTGGTTCTCGCCGCCTATTCCCTCATCGCCGCGTTGATGCTGCTTCGATTGCTGACAGGACTCCTCGGCAGCCTGCGGCTCTTACGTCACACGCACCCAACTGCCAGACCTGAGTTCCGGGAATCCGCCAGCGTAAATTCGCCCGTAACCCTCGGCCTGATCCGCCCACTCATTGTTCTACCCACAGATTGGCCGCAATGGGAATCCACAAAGCTTCGAGCCGTTCTCGCTCACGAAAACGCACACATCCGCCGCCGCGATCCTCTCGTACAATTCGTCTCCGCGATTCACCGCGCCTTCCTTTGGTTCAGCCCACTCGCCTGGCTCCTGCATTCCCGAATCGTCGCCATATCGGAGGAGGCAAGCGACGACGCGGCACTCTCCGAAATGAGCGAGCCGGCGGTCTACGCGGAACTATTGCTCGATTTCATGCAGCGCCTCGCGCTGCGTTCGAAGCAGCCGGGTATCCCCATGGCGCGCTATGGACGGGCCGATCGGCGAATCCATCGCATTCTGGAATCGAAATCCTTCCCCTATGGGCTGACCCGCTGGAGCGTCGCCACCCTCCTGGTTGTCGCGGCGCCCCTCACATATCTTGTGGCTGTCTCGCGGGCCAGTGCACAGGCCGCGCCGCCAGTCGCAACGCCGCGTCCAAAATTCGATGTGGCGTCGATCAAATTGTGCGATCCCGGCGCTGCGCGCGCTGGCGGCCGCGGCGGGAAGGGGAGCGCGCACTTTCGCAGAAATTGCATAACAGTGCGCAGGTTGATTGAGGATGCCTACATCCGATTCGTGGATGGCACAGACCGCAGTCCGATGCTTACGCCTCTGACGAAGATCGAAGGCGGGCCGGCCTGGCTCGATTCTGATCAGTACACGATTGAAGCGGAATCGGAGACAGCTTCAACTCCCATGATGATGGATGGCCCGATGATGCAGACCTTGCTGGAAGACCGGTTTCAACTTCGCGTCCATCGAGAAACGCGTGAAGGCCCGATTTATGAGCTGGTTGTTGCGAAGGGTGGCTCGAAGCTTTTGCCCGCTAAGCAGGGACCATGCATTCGATCGGATTTTGCGGATTCATCCATCCCTTACTTTGATCCACCTCCCGGCGCCCCCCACCAGCAATGCAGTTTTTTTCTGACTTTTGCGAAAGGGCCGAACAGGATCATGGCAGCGCGTAACACCGCTATGGAAGGACTGGCCGCCGAACTGACCAGAGCAATGGACCGTCTGGTGGTAGATAAGACCGGGATTACGGAGAAGGTCGATTTTCGGATGGTCTATTCGGGTGACGATCCGTCCGCGGCGGAATTCGAGGCGGCTCCGATTTTGACTGCGATCCAGCAGCAACTCGGCCTGAAGCTCGAGCCCGCCCGCGGCCCCCGCGACTATCTCGTCATCGACAGCATCTCCCGCCCCTCATCGAATTAAGGAAAGACGAACATGAATACCGCCAGTTTTCTCGCCGAATGGGCAATCCGCTCCTCCATTCTGATCTTCGGAGGCGCGCTCCTGGTCTGGACCGCCCGTCTGAAGGACCCGGCTGTTCGCCTCGCAGCGTGGATAGCGCTCCTCATCGGATCGCTGCTGATTCCGGCGATGACCACGATCCTCCCTGCACTGCCCGTTCGCCTGCTGAGCCCGGCGGCGCGCGTCGAGGCGCTCCAGGGAGTGACCGGCGATTTCCTCACAACAGCGCCAGCCGCTCCCCTAACCGCGATGACGCAGTCATCGGCGTTCAACTGGAGCCGCGCCGCGCTGACGCTCTATCTGATCGTCGCGGCCGGCATGCTCCTTCGTTTGTGCATCGGCTTCGTCCTGAGCTGGCGAATTCTCCGCCGCTCCCGGCAAACACATCGCGGCTTCTTCACATCGCCCGATATCGCCTCGCCCGCGACGCTCGGAATCCTGCGGCCCGTCGTCGTGCTGCCGGAAGACTGGACGCAGTGGGACGCCTGCAGGCTGGATTCAGTTCTCGCCCACGAACGCTCGCACATCGAACGGGACGATCCCGCGATCCAGTTCCTTTCCGCGATTCATCGCGCGTTGTTGTGGTTTAGTCCCGCGCCCTGGTTCCTGCATTC
>CAZWTH010000410.1:0-11239 GCA_964636715.1 uncultured Solibacteraceae bacterium
TGAGAACGGAACCGTCAGTGATAACAACGGTCGATTCAGCTTTCGGCCACCTCGCAGGGTCTACTACATGAACTCATTTTTCTGGACCACCTCCTTCTTCAGTGATACCTCCAAAGTACGCCCGCTTCCGCGACTTGTCAACAACAATCGCGATGAAAATGTTGTTGCGTCACAAACTGAATTTTGCAGACGGAAGGCCCGCCAATACGTATCGCGGACGCATCCGGTTTCATGCGGAAATTGTGTGGCGGCGCGAGCGTGGCAGGCAAGACGAATTCATTCGTAGAACGTCTGAACAAACAGGGCGACGGTTGAATCGGCCCGAGAGCAATAAGGAGTTTGCCTTGAAATCCATACCATTTTTAAAAACCAAAACAGCGAAGTTGCAGGCATTCGCCGGCGTCCTGGTCCTGTGCGGAGGGCTGGTGGCGGTGGCGCATGGCGGGGTGGATCCCGCCCATATTCATTTGAAGATGGCGGACGCGGCGGAAGGCGGCGCGCGCGTCACCATGGCGGCGGCGGCGAAGGCGGCGATGCCTTCCGTTGTGAAAATTTCCGCTTCGAAGATTGTGAAAACGCCAACCTCGTTTTCAGGCGATGAGGGCGATATCTTCAGCCAGTTTTTCGGCGGGCGCAATGGCGGTCAATTCCAAATGCCGCCGCAGGCTCATCGTGAAGGCGGTCTCGGTTCGGGCGTGGTCATCAGTGCGGACGGCTATATCCTGACGAACAATCATGTGGTGGATGGCGCGACCGACGTTGAAGTGACGCTGCCGGACCGGCGCGAGTTTAAAGCGAAGGTGATTGGCACGGACCCGAAGACCGATATCGCGGTGATCCACATCGACGCGTCTAATCTGCCAGCAATCACCGTGGGCGATTCCTCGAAGATGCAGGTAGGCGATGCGGTTCTGGCGATCGGCAATCCTTACGGCGTTGGCCAGACGGTGACGGCGGGAATCGTGAGCGCGACCGGGCGCGGCAATCTCGGGATTGAGGACTATGAAGACTTCATCCAGACGGACGCCTCGATAAACCCCGGCAATTCGGGCGGCGCGCTGGTGAACGATCGCGGCGAGCTGGTCGGCATCAACACGGCGATTCTGGCGGGACATTCGGGTGGAAATCAGGGAATCGGCTTCGCGGTTCCGGTGAGCCTTGCGCGTCACGTGATGGATCAGATCGTAACGAACGGACATGTGACACGCGCGTATCTGGGAGTGAGGATTCAGGAGGTGACGCCGGCGATCGCGCGCGCGATGGGTCTCGATGCTCCGAAAGGCGCGCTGGTCAGCGATGTGACGCCGGACAGCCCGGCGCAGCGGGCGGGTCTGAAATCCGGCGATGTGATTACGGGGCTTAACGGCAAGCCGGTGCTCGAAAGCAATCAGCTCCGGATGGATATCGCGATGATGGGCACGGACACGCCGGTGAAGCTGCAGGTGTTCCGCAACGGACAGACGATCAATCTGGATGCGCGGACCGGTGAAATGCCGGGAACGCCGGTGGAGAAAGCGAGCGTTGACCACGGCAATTCGAATGGGGCGCTGGATGGAGTTTCCGTCCGCAGCCTGACTCCCGACCTGGCGCAACGGGCTGGGGTGGACGAGGGGACGTCCGGTGTGGTGGTAACGAATGTGGACCCGGCGAGCGCCGCGGCGAGCGCGGGATTGCAGAAGGGCGATGTGATTCAGGAAGTGAATCACAGCAAGGTCGCGAACCCGAGTGAATTCGCGAGCGCGCTCGAGAAGGGGAAGAATGGCGATTCGCTGCTGCTGGTGAATCGTCAGGGCAACAAGATGTACTTAGCGGTGTAAAAGCAGAAAAGCGAGTTGGTGTACTTCGACCGGGGCTTCGAAAGAGGCCCCGTTTTTTTGCGCAATTTGATGGCGCGTGTGGGGCAGGATGGTATCCTGCCGGCCGATTGTCAATCGGCCCCGCGTGTATTCGATGATTGCGGAAGCCGATTCACAATCGGCTGCAGATTGACAATCTGCCCCACGACTAACCGGCTTTTTGGGCGTCGGCGATGGCGGCGCGGAGGTCTTGCTCGGTCACGATGCCTTCGAAGCGTTTCACGGTGTTGCCGTTGCGGTCGAAGACTATGGTTACGGGGAGTTCTCCGAGATTTCCCATGCCGGTGGAGAGACCGACCTGATACGTAATGGGGTTGGTCTTCAGGAACTTTTCCACTATGGGCTTGCCGTCATCGTCGGTTGCGATACCGACGAACTGGACATTCTGCCCGGTGAGGTCTTTGTGGACACGGTTGAATTCGGGAATTTCGGAGCGGCAGGGAATGCACCAGGTTGCCCAATAGTTCAGGACGACCACTTTGCCTTTATAGTCGGCGATGGAGAGCGGCGCGCCTTCCATCGTGTGGAACGGGAGCCCGTCCAGTCCGCCGACAGGGGCGTCGGCTGTCGCCGTGGTTGTCGTCGCCGTCGATTTCGTGTTCAGGAACGTCAGATACTCCGCCGGATTGCGCGTGAGACCGGGGAAAGTCGCGACAACGTTGCGATCCGAATCGTAGAGCACGTAAAACGGAATCGCGACGGTCTTGAACTTGTCCTCTTCGAGCTTCTGATTAGCGGCTGAGGCGGCGTCCGTGCCATCGGTGTAGAGGTCCACCAGCACCATGTTCTTCATCACCGAAGCGATCTCCGGCTTCGTGAACATGTTGGCCTTCATCCAGTGGCAGTTGGTGCAGGCGTAGCCGGTGAAATTCACCAGCACGTATTTGTTGCCGCCGGCTTTTGCCTGCGCGAAGGCGCCATCGAGATCATTCTCCACCCAGGCAAGTTCGCCATTGTTGGCGCCGCCGGCTGGAGGCGGGATGTAGGATTCGAGTTCGCCAAGCCGTCCGCCAAACATGCCGGGGATGAGAGTGATGGCGAAAATCACCAGGGCCATGCCGATCAGCAGGCGCGAGACGCCGAGTTCGGAATCGGCCGAAATGCCGGGCAGACGAACGAACCCCAGCAGGTAGAAGCCGGCCATCGCAAACAGCACAACCCACGCCGCAAGGAAGCGCTCGCGCGTGAGGAAGCCGCTTTGGAGAACCGCGTCCAGGCTGTAGAGATACTTGAGCATCGCGGCGAGGACGAGGAAGCCCATCACGACCTTCACGCGCGACAGCCATTCGCCCGAGCGCGGCAGCTTTGTCAAAAAACCCGGGAACAGCGCGAGCAGGAAGAAAGGAAGCGCCAGGCCGGCGGAGAACGTGGCCATGCCAACGATCGGCCGCAGCGCGCCGCCGGTGACGGAAGCGGCAAGCAGCGTTCCCATGAACGGTCCGATGCAGGCGAACGACGCAAGCGCGAAGGTAAGCCCCATCAGCACCGCGCCGAAGTAACCGCCGGCGTTGGAAGCGTTGTTCATACGCGTCAGGATGCCGGATGGGATCGTGATTTCGAATGCGCCGAGCAGGCTCAGTCCGAAGGCGAAAAAGATGGCGGCGATGAATCCGTTCACCCAGGGATTCGAGCCAAGCTGCACGACCCCGGCGGAACCGAACGCCAGCGTGGTAACCGCGCCGAGCGCCGTGATTACGAAGATGATTCCGAAACAGAAAGCGAGGGCCTGCGAGACAGCGCCCTGCTTGCCCGTGAAATACGACATCGTAATCGGGATCATCGGGAAGACGCACGGCGTGAAAATCGCCGCGAGTCCGGCGCCGAATGCCAGGGCAAGAAACGAAAAAATGCCGGCGTCAGCGGCGGTTGTCGATTGTGGCCCCACCGGCGCCGCAGGCGCGGGCTTTGCTTCGATATAACCGGCCGGAATCACGACAGCGGGTTGCGATCGATTCTCGGAAACGATCTTCACCGAAGCCTCGATATCAGCCGTACGGGGCGGAATGCACTGTGTGCCACTGCACGTCTGGTAGCGTGGCTGAAAGCCGATTGTTACGTCCGTGGAGGGAAGATCTTTCTTCAGCTCAATCCGGGCGAGAAAAATCTGAGTGCCTTCGTAAGTTTCGGTGTCCGCCTGAAAATTCGGATCGTACTTGCGCACCGGCGGCGGCTCAAAGAACGTCACTTTTTCGACGGCGTCCGCCATCGTGGTTTTGATGGTGGTGGGAATCGGACCGGGCGGGGTCGTCAGCGAGTACATGTGCCACTCGGGATCGACCGTCGCCGTCAACCTGGCCAGAACCGTCGACCCGGGCAACGCGTTTGGGGCCTCGATCGCCATCGTCCAGTGAACATGGTTGAAGCTTTGCGACTGGCCGAAGGCGCCGGCTGCCAGACAGAAGAGAAGAAGCAATCGCCGCATAAAACTACTCCGGTTTCGCGTATCCGCGTAAATCGTCTTCGATCCGCTGATTGACTTTTCCCGTTGAAAATTCCGCCGCGACGCGGATCGCATTCTTGATAGCGTTCGAATCCGAGCGTCCATGACAAATAATGCAGACGCCTTTCACGCCGAGGAGCGGCGCGCCGCCGAATTCGGAATAGTCGACGCGCTTCTTGAAATCCTTGTACGCCGATTTCGAGAGCACGTAGCCGATCTTGCTCGAAAGCGTGGCTTCGAGCGATTCGCGCAGCATCAGGCGAATCATTTCCACCAGCCCTTCGCTGACTTTGAGCGCCACGTTGCCGACGAAGCCATCGCAAACAATCACGTCCGCCGCACCGGTAAACAGGTCGCGGCCTTCCACGTTGCCGATGAAGTGCAGGCCCATCACCTTCAGGAGCGGCGTGGCTTCGCGCGTCAGCGTGTTGCCTTTATGCTCTTCTTCGCCGATGGAGAGCAGCCCCACCCGCGGGCGCTTCACTTTGAGGACGTGACGGGAATAGACCTCGCCCATGAGTCCAAACTGGGCGAGCATCTGGGGTTCGCAATCGACATTCGCGCCGACATCGACCACGACGACGGGCGAGCCTTTGATGGTGGGAAAAACGCCGGACAGCGCGGGCCGATCGACTCCCGGAATTTTGCCGAGCACCATTTTCGCGATGGCCATGCAGGCTCCGGTATTGCCGGCGGACATGAACCCGCTGGCTTTGCCGGTGGAAACCATGCGCGCACACGCGTGCATGGAACTGTCGCGTTTGGTGCGCGCAGCTTTCGCGGCATGGTCGTCCATGGTGATACGCTCCGGGGCGTGGACGACTTCAATGGGAAGCGACTTCGATGAAGGATGCGCGTCGAGCTCGCGCTGAACCACGGCGCGATCGCCGACCAGCACTACTCTGTGGCCATACTGCCGGGCTGCGTGGATGGCGCCTTCGACTTCCGGGCCTGGAGCCTTGTCGCCGCCCATCGCGTCTACGGCAATGGTTACCATTCGCTCTGATTAACGCCTCCGATGCGCGAATTATTCCGCGGCGGTTTCGATGACTTCGCGGCCTTTATACTGTCCACACTTCGGGCAAACGCGATGCGGCTGCTTCGGCTCGTGGCAGTTGGGGCATTCGGAACCGGCGGGCCGGGCGAGGCGATCGTGCGCGCGGCGGGTCTGCGTGCGCTGGTGGGAATGTCTGCGTTTCGGATTTGGCATTGCTTTCTGTCCTGCGTCTTTCTACTGAACCTTGAGATCCTTCAGCGCCTTCCAGCGCTCGTCTGTTACCTTGCTCGCTCCCGCCGCCTCACAGCCGCAGGGCGCCTCATTACGGTTGGCGCCGCAGACCGGACAAATTCCTTTGCACGATTCGCCGCACACACGCTGCATCGGAAGCTGCAACAGCACCTGCTCCCGCAAAATATCTTCCAGCACCAGGCCGGGTAATTCGTAAAACCCCATCTCGGCCTCGCCTTCATCGATCGCTACTTCGTCGGCCGCCTGTTCCGGCTCCACCGGCTTGTAGAACAGATCGAACGACGCTTTGACCGGAAAGGCCGCGCGCCCCAGGCAGCGGTCACACTCGGTTTCGAGCGTAGTCTCCACTCTGCCGTGAACGCGGACCTCCTCGCCTGAGTGCGGCAAGAGTTCCGCCACACCCTCGGCTTTCAAAGGGGCCGTCTGCTTCACTCCCGCGTCGGAAAAATCGATCTCTCCGGGCCGCCACGTCTCCGCAAAGGCAATTTTGCGGACTTCCATCTCCTGAATACTCAGCAACATGGGGATACAGCGGGAAAACCCATTGTAGCATGTGGCCGGAACCGGCTACCAGGTGTAATGCGCTGTGTAAGTTACAGTCTTTTCTTCATTGGGCTGGAGAGGAACTTCGAACTCGACCGTCCGGCTGTCCGTCTGGCGGTGAGCGAGGGATTCTTCCGTGATTTTCCAGTTGGACCAGCGATAAAGATGCTCGACCACACGCACCGTAGCGGCTTCCGTCTTGTGGTTGCGGAGTTTGACCTCGAAGGCTTCGTCGAGGAAACCGCCGGGCCGCATGTCGGACTGGAAGCGCGTCTGTTTGCGTTCACCGGTAATGTCGAACGCGTTGCCGGTGTAGATTCGAACGGTTTCGTCCTTCGGCGTGTGTTCAATCTGGTTTTCGCCGGTGAACTCCACCTGTCCCCCATCGGGATCCTGACGATAGAAGCGGACGCGGCCGGCGGGCAGCGGAATGCCGAGGTGATTGGCGAGGCTGTTGACGAATTCGCGCATGATCCAGACATGCGGGTTGGATTCCGTGCCGTAGCGCTGGTCCTGGCGCGTGTCCATGTAGGGATTGGTGGCCGGAAGCTTCGCGCCATCGTAAACGTAGAGGCGTTTGGACTGGATGCCGGAGCCGCGCAGAAATTCCACCTGCTTGGTTTCGCGGTCGTGGATGGTGGTCGCTTCCGGCAGCGAGTAGAGGTGGTAATCCTCGAACGCCTTTTCGGTGACTTCGCCGGGCACGCCGCCGATGATACCGGCCCCTCCCCTGCCAGCCGCGGCGAACATCGGTTGCGGCGGCTGGATTTTGTTCACATCGCCCGCCATCAGTTTGATGCGGGCGTGATCGAATTGTTTGCCGCTGCGGTTGGTGAGGGTGACCCAGCCGACGATGTCCATGGTGTCGCCGTTATCGGGCGCGATGATGTTGTAGTCGCTGTTCCAGCTCAGGCCGCCGGTGACGTAGCTCAGTTCGGCGTTCATCTTCGCGGCGCGCGGTGAATAGAGAATCCAGTCGAGCGCGGGTTTCAGGATGGAGTCTGAGCCGAGCGCCGGGAAAATCGGCTGGCCCGGCAGGCCAAACTGAAGCTTGCCATCGACCTCAATGATGGGTTGAGTGCCCACGGGCGCGATCGCGGATTGATCCTGACCATAAATCAGCCGGTTCGCCGGAGCGGCGCCGGAGCCGCTGCGAATGATTTTTCCCTGGATGATGTGCGTGCTGCCATCGGGATTGCGCACGGAAAAATCGATCGTCTTGCCCTCGTTGAGGGTGAGCAGGTGCTCCTGGGAAATCGGATCGTTACGATAGTTCTGTTCCAGAATCCTGACAGGCGATGCGGCGGCCGCGGGATCGCGCAGAATGACCGAGGAGGGTTCCACCTGTGACGTGGCGCCATCGAACGTGACCGTGTTGTTGCCGGACTTGAGATCGAGCGGAATCGTTTCCCGGACAACCGCGAAATTCTGGTTGTAAATGGTGAGCGCCGGATCGGCGGCGCAGGCAAGGCCTGCCAGACAAACTCCCAGTGCGATCGTTTTCATGCCTGTTTTGACGCCGGACACTCTGGAAAGGTTCACGGAAATACACATTCTTCGGATATCATCGGAGTGGCGGCCCCAAAGAACGCAGTGGAGCACGCGATCCGGGAGATTCGACAATCAGCATCCTCAGCGATTTTTTAACTTTTCTGGCGAAGATGGGCCTCACCGTCCGCGACGATCCGAAGAAGGTCGTGGACGTGGCGGGCAGAACGTGGGGAGAGCCGGTGGATGACATTTCGCTCTCGATGCAATTGAGAGCGAAGGAAGATCCCGAGGAACTTCCGGCCATTTCGGTTGCCATTCGCAACGTGGGCGCAACGCGGCGTACGCTTCGGACACGAGGCTGGCTGGAATTTCTGAACGTTACCGTGCGCGATTCCACAGGCAGAGACGCCGAATTGACTTCGTACGGACGCGAAGTAACGAAGCCCGAGCACGCAAAACCGGCGGCTGAGATGGAACTGGAGCCCGGCGAGGCCGTAGAGGCGGACATCCCGATCGGATCGATTTACCGCATGAAGGGAATGTATCGCGTGCAGGCGTCGTGCGCGACTCCCGAAGGCGGCCGCCCGGTTTCGAACGAAATCGAAGTCAGCGCGTAAAGTGACGCGGCTACGCTTTCACGGCGAACATCACCACGTTCCCGGCGGGATCGAAAAGGCCCACTTCGCGCATGCCGTAGAAAGTCGTGCGCTCTTTCATGGCGAGCGGATAGCCTTCGAGGCGCTTCAGCGTATCGGCGAAATCATTCACTTCGATGTAGAGGGACGCGACGCGCGATTCGTTACCGGGCGCGAAGGCGGGCTCGTCCCCGGCTACGCTCGCCGCGGACTGGATCATCAGTTCCACGCCGTCTCGCTGGAGCATGACGAATCCGATTTTGCCGCTCTTCGGCTCGGGCATCTGGGCCAGATTCTGAAATCCCATGCGGTCCACCCAGAAAGGCAGGGATGGCTCGATTTCTTTTACGGTGAGAACGGGTGTAATTTTCATCGGAGTCCTTCACAATAGTTTACGCGTGCTCAGAGACGCAGGAATAGCGAATCCTGAAGTGGGGCAGGATGGCATCCGGCTGCCGATTGTGAAATCGGCTCGGGCTATTGCAAACACCAGGCCAGAGCGATTCACAATCGCGCGCAGGATCTCATCCCGGATCTCATCCTGCCCCACGAAGACCCACGCTACCGTTCGGCCGCCTTGTAGCCCAGCCAGACGTATTCAAGCGCCTCGGGAAGCGTCTGCTGTTTTGTCGCTCGATCGGTATGACCGGCGTTGCGGGCAAAGACAAACTGATAGTGATAGCCCTTCGCCGCCAGGACGCGCGCCATGTTTTCATTGGCCTGCACCCAATCGTGCATGCCGTCGCGCACATAGTAATTATCGTGATCTCCCACTTCGAGCCAGAGACGCAGGGGTTTGACCGGGCTGTTCGGAATCAGCGTTTCGTGATAGCCCCACGCGCCATGCGGCGTTTCCGGATTCCACGGCCACTGATTGTTGATGTAAGTGCCGGAGTAAGTGAGTACGCGATGGTAGAGATCCGGGCGATACCACGCCATGCCCATCGCGGCGGATCCGCCGGAACTGCCTCCCATTGTGGCGCGCCCATCGGGATCTTTCGTTAACTTCACGTTGTACTGCTTCTCGACGAGCGGCAGTACTTCGGCTTCGACGAATTCGGCGTACTTTCCGGAGAGCGTGTCGTACTCGAGGCCGCGCTCGCTGCCCTGAGCGTCGCCCCCGCCGTTGCCGATCGAAATCGCGATCATCACCGGTACGCGTTTTTCGGCGATGAGGTTATCGAGGCAGGTGAAGAGGCCGCGGTCAGGACCATCCGCGCCCACGATGAACGGAGCGACGCTTCCAGGCACATATTGTTTCGGGACGTAGACGGCGACGCGGCGCGTCCAGGGTCCGGAGTGACTGGTGGGAACGCGGAATTTTTCCGGATCGGCGGGGTCGGCGGTACCCACGGTATTGGGCTCACGGAAAATGCCGGGGTAGAACCTGCTGTCCTTCGACTCCATGGTGAAGGTGTAAACCGCGCCCTGCGGGACGCCTTCCTGCGCGGTCATTTCCGGCGCCGCGGGATGCGTGGGGCCAAGGATGAAATTGCCGTCTTCGTTCGCGGGGGCGTTGGTTCCGTCGGGAAGCTCTTTCGCGGTGACGTAGCCGGGCGTGTGGGGATCGCGTACCGGATTGGGCGGGCGCGGCTGGGGACGAGCCGCTCCGGGCGGCAGTGGGGCTTCGGTGGGCGCCTGTTGGGCTGAGGCAAGAGTGGCAAAGACCGTCAGGCCGAGCGCATAAACCAGGGACTTCATGGCGGCATAATATCAGTTCACTGGGGCGTGAACGCGCTGTCGGCCTGAAATCGCTTGTAGTCGTAATAGCGCTGGTGCGATTCCACGCGGCCGCGAGCGATTGCCATCTTCATCGATGCCCGAATCGTGGCGTCGCTCAGGAGCCAGGCCTCACCCACGTGGGCAAATTGCAGCTCGAACACGGTGCCGGGCTGGAATCCGTTCGCCGCGCGCTGGAACTCAATCAGCTCCCGAATTCTGTTGCCATCCTGTTCGTCGAACCAACTCGTGCGGCTGGACGCGAGCACTTCTTCTTCCTGCCTGTTGGCCGCTTTGACGCCGGGTTTCGGTTCCGATACCACTTTCCACGCCGCGCGGCCGTTGATAGTCTCGCGGCCAGTCACTTTGTTGTCGAAGAGGCGCAGCAGCAATTCGAGACCGCCGAGAGAGACGGAGCGATGCAGGGAAGGCAACAATGATCCGCGGCGTTTGGCGCGTGTTTTCTCGAGGTCGGAATCGACCTTCTTCCGCATTTTCGGATCGAGCGGATGGCCATCGATCAGAACCAGCTTTTTGTACTCTGCTCCTTCGAGCATGATGTGCTCGTACGTGCGGGTTTCGGGCGGGCCGGGCTTGCCGTTTTTATCCACCTGGGATTGTGTGTGGTCTTCGCGGTACGTATACTGCCAGTTCCGGTCCGATTGCGCTTTGGCGGCGGCGACAGCGCGGGCGATGAGCGATTCCGCCGTGGGGAATACGACCACCTCCTGAGCCGGGAGGAGAGAGGCGAAGAAGAATGCGACAGTGGCAAAGACCCGTGTTTTCATCGGGAATACCGGGTTTATTGTCCCTCACCAACCTTTACAGACAACTATGGGACCAAAGCGCGTCTATATGAGCGAGATCGCGATGAATCCCCGCCGGGGGAACTTTTTCACATGGGCAGTCAATACAGATTTGAACGTCCGGCCGAGCGGAGCGGGATGCAGCGGAGCGACGAAGAACTTTACCGTTTGATGAAGGGCGGGGACCGCGAGGCGTTCGGCGAGCTCTATGAGCGCCGGGGACCGGCTCTGCGCCGTTACGCGCTGCACATGTCGGGAAGCGCGGCGGTGGCGGAAGAGGTTTCGCATGAGGTCTTCATTCAGCTCATGCGGGCAAACACGAATTTCGACGATAAGCGCGGGACGCTGGAAGGCTGGATGTACGGCGTGGCGCGCAATCTGGTGCGGGTGATCCGGCGCCAGGGCCCGGTGCAGGAACCGGTGGATCAGCCGGTGCGGCATGACATTGTGGGCGAGTTGATCCATGAGGAATCGCTCGCGGCGCTGCATACGGCCCTGCG
>CAZWTH010000411.1:0-2917 GCA_964636715.1 uncultured Solibacteraceae bacterium
CCGTTAGGAATCAAAACGGCTTTGCCTGACGTCTAACGGTATAGAGCGGCTGACGTGAGTCGTATATAGAGGTGCTGTGAACTCCAACGTTAAAACAATCATCTTCTGGGTCGTTGTGGCCTGTATGGCGGTCCTTTTGTGGGCTGTCGTCAATCATGGACATGGCAAGAACGATAAAGCCCTCAATTTCACGGAGTTCCTGAACGACGTTGATGCCGGTCAGATCAAGACCGCGCAGGTCGATGGCACTCAGGTCAAGGGCGACATGGTCAATGGCCGCGACTCCTACCACACGGTTATACCCGCGAACTATCCCGATGTCTGGACGAAGCTGAACGAAAAGGGCGTGACCGTGACGATCAGCGACTCCTCGGCGAGCGGCTGGCTGTCGATGCTGGTCAATTTCTCGCCGATCATCCTGGTAGTCGGATTCTGGATTTTCATGGTCCGCCAGATGCAAAGCGGCGGCAATAAGGCGATGAGCTTCGGCAAGAGCCGGGCCCGCCTGCACTCCACCCAGCAGCGCAAAGTCACATTTAAGGACGTCGCGGGTGTCGAGGAAGCCAAGGAAGAGCTTCAGGAGATAATCGACTTCCTCCGCGAGCCCCAGAAGTTCCAGAAACTCGGCGGCCGCATTCCGAAGGGTGTTCTGCTGGTGGGCTCACCCGGTACGGGCAAGACTCTTTTGGCGCGCGCGATTGCGGGCGAAGCCAGCGTACCGTTCTTCTCGATTTCCGGCTCGGATTTCGTCGAAATGTTTGTGGGCGTCGGCGCGAGCCGCGTGCGCGACCTTTTCGAACAGGGCAAGAAGAATGCGCCCTGCATTATCTTTATTGATGAAATCGACGCGGTCGGCCGCCATCGTGGCGCTGGCCTCGGCGGCGGTCACGATGAACGCGAGCAGACGCTGAATCAGCTTCTGGTCGAAATGGACGGCTTCGAATCGAACGAAGGCGTCATTCTGGTGGCTGCGACCAACCGTCCGGACGTACTCGATCCGGCGCTGCTGCGGCCTGGCCGTTTCGATCGGCGCGTGGTGGTCGGGCGTCCCGATGTCGGCGGACGGGAAGCCATCCTCAAAGTTCATACCAAGAAAGTTCCGCTCGGCGACGATGTGGATCTTTCGGTTCTGGCCCGCGGGACACCCGGACTGGCCGGCGCGGAACTCGCGAATCTCGTCAACGAAGCCGCGCTTTATGCGGCGCGGCAAAATCGCAAGGTCGCGATGATGATCGATTTCGAGCTCGCGAAGGACAAAATTCTGATGGGCGCCGAACGCCGGTCCATGATTCTGACCGATGCCGAAAAGCGCACCACGGCCTATCACGAGGCTGGGCACGCGGTGGTGGCGGTCAAAGTTCCGAACGCGGACCCACTGCACAAAGTTTCGATCATTCCGCGCGGCATGGCCCTCGGCATCACGATGCAGTTGCCGACGGACGACAAGCACAACTACAGCAAGACCTATTGCGATGACCAACTGGCCATTCTGATGGGCGGCCGCATCGCCGAGGAAATCTACCTCAATCAGCTGACCACCGGCGCCGGTAACGACATCGAGCGCGCCACCGAAATGGCGCGAAAGATGGTCTGCGAGTGGGGCATGAGCGAGCTCGGTCCGCTGAGCTTCGGCAAGAAGGACGAGCAGATCTTCCTGGGCCGTGAAATTGCGCAGCACCGCGACTACAGCGAAGAGACCGCCATTCGAATCGACGAAGAAGTGAAGCGCATTATCTCGAACGGGTACAACCGGGCGCGCGCCATCATCGAAGCGCACTCGAATGAACTGGTCAAGGTGGCTGAGCTGCTTCTCGAACGCGAAGTGCTCGATGGCTCCGAGATTCGCACCATCATCAACGGCGGGGATCTTCCGCCGTCGGGTGGGTCGCGCGATACGGCCGATCACGATACCCAGCAGGTTCTCCGCCCGGATACGTCCGGCGGCCGCCGCCTGCCTGGTCTGAATGAGGGCGAGCAGCCTGCCTAAGGCCGGCATTCCGGAATTTCCGGTTTACATCTTCGATATTGACGGAACCTTGCTGGATTCTGCCCAGGACATCTGTGGCGCAATCCAGCAAGTGCTTTCTCCGCATGTCCCGAAGCCGCTTGAATTCGACTATCTGCGCGGATTTATCGGCTATCACCTGGATGTCTGTTTCCGCGATGTGCGTCCGGATTTTTCGCGTGAACAACTCGACGGCCTGATCGGCCAGTATCGGACGACCTACACCGGCCGAAATCATCAGGCGACAAAGCCCTATCCCGGCGTGAAGGAGATGCTTGCCGCATTGCCCGGCCGGAAAACCACCGCGACCACAAAAGGCTCACCCACAACCCGCGCCGTCCTGGATCTCTTCGGCCTGCTTCCTTATTTCGATCACGTGCAGGGGACGGACGGCTTTCCGTGCAAACCGGCGCCGGATGTTCTGCTTCGATCCATGGAGGCGGTCGGAGCGAAGCCCGAGGATTGCCTGTTTATCGGCGACTCGGCGGCGGATATGGAAGCCGGCCGCCGCGCGGGCGTGAAGACCTGCGGCGTGCTCTATGGCTACGGCGAGCGCGCCGATATGGAGCTGTGGACGCCGGACTACTGGATCGAATCTCCCTCCGAACTGCTTACTCGTTGCCTCGTCCAATCCTGAAGACATGGCCGTCGGGGTGGCGGATATGCATCTCGCGGACACCCCAAGGCATGTCCGTTGGCGGCCACGTCACTTCGATGCCTTGCTCCACACAATGCTGGTGAATGGCGTCAACGTCGTCGACCCACACTGACATCCACACGCCTTTATCGGCTCGTTCGCCGCCTTCTTCGCCGAACGTCGATTTTGAGTCGCCCTTCCCGCGCCCGCCCTGCGCGCCCTGGCAAAGAAAGATCTCGCATTTCCCGGAGCAGACGCCGCCGAATGTGGGTGGC
>CAZWTH010000412.1:0-4866 GCA_964636715.1 uncultured Solibacteraceae bacterium
TTGCCAAGGCGCTCGACCTGGCTTTGTTCGCCTTCGGTCGAGATGGCATGGGCGCCCAGATTTTTGGCGGTGGTGAAGAAATAGTCGAGAACGTCGTCGTTGAACGAGTTGATGTTGTCGACCTTGACGATCTGAATCAGAATGCCGGCGTCTTCGTACTTCTTGCGGAACGCCTTGATCTTGTCCTGCGAGAGCGAAAGCCGCCATTTGGTCAGATCTTCGGCCGCCTTCTCCTGTGCAGCCTTCTGCTCGGGGGTAAGGGGCGCGCGACCGCGTCCGCCGCCACGTCCACTGCCGCCACGAGCCGCACCGCCGCGCGGCGCGGGAGGACCACCGGGGCCGTCGTTGGGTGAAGCGAGGACGCCCGGTGCATTCAGGTATGCTTCCACGGGCTGCAGGCGAAGTTCGGCGGCGCTCAGATTGAGCTGCGTCATGTATTCGATGATCTTGTCCGCGGTGCCGGACATGCGGGTGAAGCTGTAGGGCGCGTTAATGCCCACCTGCACGCCACCCCATTTGGAGTTCGGTTTGGCTGCGAGGAGCTGGGCCGCGGGAACCGCGGCGAGTGCGAGTTTGCTGAAATCGCGTCTGTTGAAATTCATGGGTCGACCCTTTTCGTTTAGCGGGCGGATTGAAATATCAGAGGAAAATCGCGCCGCTAATCCGAACAGTATATACCTTCGGAATGCCGGGGAACAGCAAAAAATGATCGGTACGATACATCGGAAAAAGTTCGAGAGTCGTACATTTTCAGTCACTTGCGGCTGTTATGATGTTGGTGGATGGCGCAGCGTGGAACGCCAATTCGGAAACGCACCGTCCTCACCTTACCCGCTGATTCCATGCAGCAGGCAAGGAAAATTGCGCATGCGCGCCGGGTGAACCTCAGTACGGTGATTTCAGAGATTGTTACCACAGGGTTGCGGGCCGAGACGGCCAGACAGCGCAGAAGCGAGATCCTGGAGAACTACCGGAAGGCATTTTCCGGATTCACAGATGAGGAACTCGCAATTCTCGATGGCGTGATATTGGAGCCGGTGTCCCTCCAGGAAGGCTCGTGATCGATCCGGCGACTGGGCCGTTTCTATTTGACACGAGCGCCGAATCCTGGCTGGCGAGAAGCAGCGACCCGGGCTTAAGACGGTGGCTGGATGTCTATCTGTCGCATCATCCACTTTTGATCTCCACGATTACGGTTGCTGAACGGATCCGCGGCTATAGTTTATTGGTCCGGAAGGCTGATCCGGAGAACCGGCGCAGAATCGAAAGCGCGAGAATCGCCTATATGCGTCAGCTTCGGCGCACCGTACCGTTTGATGAGGCGGCGGCCCTGATAGCCGGTGAGATCCTGGCGTTGCTCCCGGAACCGCCTACTCCTCCGCGGCGAACCCATCGTTTGGCCGAATCTCGTCAGGATCGTCTTGCTCGCTGGCGTTTTGACGGATTGATCGCGGCAACTGCGATAGCGGCGGGTATTCCGCTGCTGCACAATAACGCCGTCGATTTCGAAGCCATTGAAGTCGCGATGAAGCGGTCTCCGGAAAGATTTCCCGGCATAGAATCGCTCCGGTTGATCGGTTGTTCACTGATTTGCGGATGATGGAAGTCCGGACTCACTTCCGCGTGTAAACGATCTTGAAGTCGCCCTTGTTGCCGCCGAAGCTGACGCTCGACGACGATGATGTGGTTGGCAGAGCAGTGTGCCCGGGGCCGGGTTGCGGGGTGTAATCGGGGTCAGTCTGCTTCTCGACTGTCGTTGTCTCACGTTTGGTTGGCTTCGCTGGCGGGCGGGCGTCGAGGCGGTCAATCTCATCCTTATGCACGGTGAGTTGCTTGTCTTTGGCGACGACCACGATCGCGTCGTCCGAGGTGTCGGCGAGGATTGCGTTCAGGGGAGATTTGTCGCCCTTGCGGTAGATCCGAAGTTCGGATCGATTCGGTAGCTGCTGCACTTTTAGCCAGGGACTATCGGCACCGAACATGGTGAGGGCGGCAAGTAGAAGCAGGGCGATCCGGGTCATCGGTCAAAACCTCCGGGTCCAGTCTATCTCAAAGATGCGCAGGCGTGGCGCGTCAAAGTTCCCCTGCCGCCACCTTTGCCGCAAAACGAGGAACTCCGATTCGGAGGGTGTCGAGTAGATCAGGCAGCGTCCGTTTTATAGTCGAGGCCTGCTCATGGAGACGCGACACCACCACGTCGGAATTACGAGAGTAGAGGTCGATCAGAAAAGAATCCGGATGTACAGCTTTGATGTTCCACTTCCGTAACGCAGCCTGCGGGAAATCTTTCAGATTTGACGTCACGATGATTCCGGCATCCGCATTGATGGCGGCCGCAAGAACATGCCGGTCTTTGGGATCATTGGTCATCAGCGGGATGAGGCTTACATAGCCCTCCGTGAGCGCCTCAGGAAAATGAGCGCCGAGTTGCTCGATCAACCAGGCAGTCTTGCGGGGTTGAAGATTCCAGCGCGACTCCAGATTCCGTTTCAACTCAGCCAGAATTTCACCAGACCATTTGGGTACGTACAGGCGCGGTGTTTCGGCAAGGCGCAACAGCGTGTCGCGCAGGGAGGCGGGAATAAGAACACACGCATCCAGTACCGCGACAATTTCACTCTGTGCGCCAGGCAATCAGAACTCGTCGTAGACCCCGTCTTTAACCGATTGCCTCGCTATCCGCCGGATAGCAGTGTGGCGCTGGCGGTCCCGGTCGTCGCGGAAGGAGACGAGATCCTTCAGATAGACGCGGCGATGCGTCCCGGCTCTGTGGAACGGAATTTTACCTTCGTCGAGAAGACGCACAAGAAACTGCCGGGAAACTCCCAGGAATCCTGCTGCCTGCTGGCTGGTCATCTCCTGAGACGCCTGAGCCAGCGAAACGACCTTTCCGTCTGCCAGATCATCGACGATTTTCAGCAGAAGACGATACTGTCTGTCTGGAAGCGCAATCTCATGCAATCCGCGATGCTGCTTTCCCACCAAATCTCCGAGGCGCCGTCGAAGCTCGACGATCTCGGGTTCATGAGGGCTTTGGGCTACAGTGGAAGACATAGAGTAAACGCTATAACTGCAACCAGAATACCACAGAATCGATGTCATGGAACCGGGACAGCCCGGCCGGCGATGGTTCTGGTGATGTTCTATGTCGCTGATTCTAAATAGGAAATGCGGTCAATGAGATAGAGTGGTACTTGCTTAAGTGACTGTGCTATCCTCAATCAGGACAAATTTAGTCCGAATTCATGCTGAAGCTGACCAAGAAAGCGGATTACGGGCTCATTGCCCTTCGGCATCTGGCCTCGGCGCCGGGGGCGACCGCGTCCACGAAAGACATGGCGGAAATCTATCATCTGCCGGTCACGTTGCTGGCTAAGGTACTCCAGCAGCTTTCCAGGGCGGGGATTGTGAAGTCCGTCGCCGGTACGAATGGCGGTTACAAGCTGATGCGGCAGCCGAATGCGGTCACGGCGCTGGAAGTCGTGCGCGCGATCGACGGCCCGGTGATCCTGACCCACTGCTTCACCGAACACGGCACGTGCGACCAGTCGACAAACTGTACCGTGCGCGAGCCGCTGCGGAAAGTACACGAAGCGATTCTCGATGTGCTCAACCGCTTTACTATTAACGACCTTGCTGAATCGCGGACGATCCAATTAACCCCGGCGCCGATCCCTCTGAATCCGGTCCCGGCAAGCGTGCATCAGGAAATCTGAACGGAATATGAAGCTGCCCATTTATCTCGATAATCACGCCACCACTCGCGTTGACCCGCGCGTGGTGGACGCCATGTTGCCGTATTTCACCGAACTCTTCGGCAATGCGGCCAGCCGCAATCACGAATTCGGCTGGGAAGCCGAGCAGGCGGTCGATAAAGCCCGCAAGCAGATCGCGGATCTGATCGGCGCGACGCCGAAGGAAATCATCTTCACGAGCGGCGCGACTGAGTCCGACAACCTGGCCATCAAAGGCGTGGCCGAGATGTATGCCGAAAAGGGCAATCACATCATCACGGTCGTGACCGAGCATAAAGCGGTTCTCGATACCTGCAAAAAGCTCGAAAAGAATGGTGTCCGCGTCACTTATCTGCCGGTGATGGGCGATGGCCTCATCGATCTCGAGATGCTGAAGGAAGCGTTCACGGATAAAACGATCCTCGTCAGCATTATGTATGCGAACAACGAGCTGGGCGTGATACAGCCGATTCGCGAAATCGGAAAGATGTGCCGCGAGCGCGGCGTTCTGTTCCACACCGACGGCGTGCAGGCGATCGGCAAAACGCCGGTGAACGTGAATACGGACAACATCGACCTGATGTCGATCAGCGCCCATAAAATGTACGGGCCGAAGGGCGTAGGCGCGCTCTACGTGCGGCGCCGCAATCCGCGCGTGCAGATCACGGCGCAGATCGATGGCGGCGGTCACGAGCGCGGCATGCGGTCGGGCACGCTGAACGTGCCGGGAATCGTCGGCCTGGGTGAAGCGTGCGAGCTCTGCCGGAAGGAAATGGATGTCGAAATTCCACGGCTGCGCGCGCTGCGCGACCGGCTGAAGGCAAGACTCGAAGCCGGGCTCGACGAGCTTTATATCAACGGTTCGATGGAACACCGTCTGCCGCACAGCCTGAACATGAGCTTCGCTTATGTGGAAGGCGAGTCGCTGTTGATGGGGATCAATGACATTGCGGTTTCGAGCGGATCCGCCTGCACGTCGGCGACGCTCGAACCGAGCTATGTGCTGAAGGCGCTGGGCGTGGGCGATGATGTGGCGCACTCCTCCATCCGCTTCGGCATCGGGCGGTTTAATACGCAGGAAGAGATTGATTACGTGGCCGACAAGCTGATCGATGTGGTGAAGAAACTGCGG
>CAZWTH010000413.1:0-14392 GCA_964636715.1 uncultured Solibacteraceae bacterium
TTGCGTAGAATCCGGTAAAACCAGGCGACCACCTTCTCCTCCGCTACTTCGCTTCCGTGCTCCAGTCCGCGCACAAACGCCGACTGGAGGATATCTTCCGCGGCGGCTCTGGATTCAACGCGCTTTTCGAGGAAGCCCAGAAAACGGCGATGCGCGCCAATCAGCCGGTCAATCGCTTCGGGCGATAACGGCTGCGGAGTGTTGACTTCGTCCTTCACGAACACAGCCTAACATTCGGGCGCGAAACCCTCATGTCTTTAACGGTAGCGGCCGTGAAGATTTGATCGTTGATACAGGTTTTCGGCCGGCCGGGATTTCTCCGGGGGTTGCCGATGTGTCCAGCTCGTGAGCCGGCGCCAAACAGAAAGCAGCCAATTGAGCATGGTGAACTCCTTTGGCGGCACAGTATCACAAAGAGATGCCGGTGAACAGGGTGAGATGCGCGAATCAGCCCTGGCTGGCCGCCACTTCGAGTTCGCGCAGATCGCTGCCGCGGGTTTCGCGGCCGAAGATCCAGATGAGGAGTAAAGAGAGGGCGGTCGGGATCGCAATGGCTCCCGCGGCGAGGCGGAATGCCGGAACGAGCGCGAAGACCGCGAACGTCTGGGCAATGACGCCGCCGACCTTGCTGCACCCCGCCACCCATCCGGTTGCTCTGCCGCGGTTTCGAACCGGAAAATTTTCCGCCGCGTAAGGCATCAGAATGGAGATGACAGCGCCCGTGCCGACGACGAGCAGCGACACGGAGATGAGGGGATTCGCCAGGAAAGGGATGGAGCCGCGGAAGAGCGTGGCGAACAACCCGAGCGTGGTGACGCCGATCGCGAGGATGAGAACCCACCGGGTGCTCCAGAGGCTATAGAGCCAGGTGGTGACGATCACTGTCGGAACGGCAATCAGAGCGGACTTGGCGATTAACGCGCTGGCAAGGCTGACGCTGCGGCCCTCCGCGACGAGGCTTCCGGGGAGCCACAGCAGCACGCCGAAATTCACGAACCCCCATGCGAGCGCAACCAGCGTCAGAGCAACGCCGAGGCCGAGGCGGCCGCTCGGCTTGCCATTTGCCGCGACGGCTTCGCGCCTGGAGGGCACAGGGCGCTCGGATGTAATCACGGCGCCATAGCGGGAGAGAGTCTCGCGGGCTTCTTCGAACCGGCCTTTCTCGAGCAGAAAGCGCGCCGATTCGGGAAGCAGCGGGCTGAGCCCGATCAGAATCAGGCCCGTCGGGAAGCCGAGCAGCCACATGATTCTCCATCCGAACTCCGGCTGCAGGAGGGCGGAAAGTTCGCTGGTTGCATAAAAGCCGCCGACGGTGCCGATGCCGCCGAGCAGCACGAGACACCAGCCGCGGTGTTTCGTCGGCATGATTTCCGCCAGCAAAGCATTGGCAACGGGCAGCATGCCACCGGCGGCGAGCCCCATCAGGAAGCACATGAAAATGTTCCAGGAGAATGAGGGCATGCAGCCGCAGATGGAGGTGCCGACGAACATGACTGCCGCGAGAAGAATGGAGGCACGGCGGCCGTAGATATCGGCGAGCGCGCCCCAGATGAACGATCCCACGGTAGTTCCCATCAGAGCGACCACGGGGAGGATCGCGATCTGCGGACCGTTGAGACCGTATTCGACCCGCATGCCCGGCGTCACGAACCCGAGGGACGCCGCTTTCATAACGTCGATGACAAGGGCGACGCCGACGAGCCCGATCTGGATCCAGTGGTATTTCGTCAGCGGCGCGTCTTCCGGCGACAATATGGTTCCGTATTGCATGGGGGCGGGTTGTTTGCCGGGCAATAACCCCCAGGCTGCGGCGCCCACGCCCAGAATAATCAGAAACATGCCGATAAGCATGGGCGTGCCCATCGGCATGCCGGCCAGCCGGTAATGTATATTGCGCCCCATCAGGAACATCGGGAGATGCAGGCCGACGCCGGTTGCCACCATCAGGGAGCCGATCCAGAAGCTGACGGAGTGGCGCCAATCGGCGAATAAGGATCTCTTCGCGGACTCCTGCATTTTCCTTGAGGATAGCGCCAGGGGCGATGACCGCTGAGGATCTGCGGACAAATTGGTCATCCCGCGCACAATCAACGAAGATTAAGTACCATAACTTCTAACCCAGTACCTGTACACTATCAACATTGCGGGAACCCTATGGCACGAAGTGATATATCCACAACTGTAGTTCCCTTTACGGCGGGAGACGGGTTCGCCTGCAATCTCCTCCATATAAAAGGACCGAATGCGCCGACCAAGGGTCCGGTGGTTCTGGTGCATGGCGCCGGCGTGCGCGCGAATCTCTTCCGGCCTCCGACGGATGTCACGCTGCCCGAAATGCTGATCGATGAAGGCTACGACGTCTGGCTGGAAAACTGGCGGGCTTCCATCGATCTTCATCCGAATCGCTGGACGCTCGATCAGGCCGCTGTTTTCGATCATCCCTACGCGATCCAGAAAATTGTGGAACAGACGGGCAGTGAGGAAGTGAAGGCCGTCATTCACTGCCAGGGCTCGACGAGCTTCATGATGTCCGCCGTTGCCGGCCTGGTGCCGCAGGTGAAGACGATTGTCAGCAACGCGGTGGCGCTGCATCCGATTGTTCCGGCGGTGACGTCCGTCAAGATCACCACGGCGGTTCCGATGCTGAAGCGCCTCACCGACTATCTCAATCCGCAGTGGACGGTAAATGCTCCGACGCCTGTTGCAAAAACGGTGGCGGCGATGATCGCGCTGATCCATCATGAGTGCAACAATCCGGTGTGCAAGGGCGTCAGCTTTGTTTACGGCACCGGATTTCCGGCGCTGTGGAGCCACGCGAATCTGAATGATGAGACGCATGCCTGGATCAGCCAGGAATTCGCGCAGGTTCCGTTGACGTTTTTCGAGCAGATCGTTCAGTGCATTCACGCCGGGCATCTCATCGGCGTGGAGAACCGGCCTGAACTCCCGAAGGATTTTGTGGCGCAGCCGCCGCGTACGGATGCGCGGTTTGCCTTCTTTGCCGGTCTCAACAATCTCTGCTTCACGCCGGAGAGCCAGCATCAGACGTTTGAGTATTTCGACAAGCAGAAACCCGGCTATCACTCTTACAGGCCGATTCCGAACTACGGCCATCTCGATATTTTTATCGGCAAGAACGCCGCGCACGACGTGTTTCCCATCATTCTGGAAGAACTGGCCAAACCGGCCTGAGGATCATTTATGGCAGATCAACCACTCGGCTTTACCTTCAGTGAAAAAATGTCTGGCGGCTTCGCCATGGGCGAAACCGATCCGGAGAAGGGCGCAAAGCTCGGCAACGACGCAGGCAACATTCTGACCATCCACGGGAAGATCGTGATCCCCGATCTCGACAAGTTTCTCGCGGCCGAGGGGCATCCGGGCACGATCAGCGGCAGCGTCGATTTCGTGCCGCTGGGGACGAACCTCGCCTCCACAAAGGGAGTTTTCAGCCTTTTTTCGCCGACCAGCGATCCGAACAGCAAGTACATGGTGTATGAGCTCGGCTTCAACGCGAGCAACGGGTTGCCGTATTACATGGCCGGGCACAAGGACGTGAAAAAAGGGCCGATTGTTCACCTCTGGAGCGCGACGACCACGCTGTATACCAAGCTGTACCAGGGGACCGATACGACGGGTCCGGTGGTGGGAGCGGGGATTATTTCGCTGGGCGTACCCGATCTGCTGGCGATGATTCCGACGTTCCATGCGATCAACGCGAAGGATGCGGCGCAGGCTGCGGAAGTGACGGCGAAGTTCGGCAAGTTCTTCCTCGGCGAGTTGTGGGATACGTACGTGAAGATGTAGAGCGGAGAGTGGAATGGATTTCGACGTTATCGTAATCGGAAGCGGTTTCGGCGGCGCGATCAGCGGCTGCCGTCTGGCGGAAGCCGGATATAAGGTGCTTATTCTGGAGCGGGGCCGGCGATGGGACAAGACCACTTACCCGCGCGGAGAAGGCGACGCGTGGCTGTGGAATGAGGACCATCCGGAAAAGGAGAACGGCTGGATCGACTTCCGCGTGTTCCCGCACATGGCGGTGGCGCAGGGAGCGGCGGTGGGTGGCGGTTCTCTGATTTACGCCAATATTTCGTGCGAAGCGCCGCAGGATACGTTCGACAAGGGCTGGCCGAAGGAGATCACTTATTCGGAGCTGAAGCCGCACTACGATTCCGTGGCGAAGTTCATGAACGTCCAGAAGGTTCCAACGAATCAGTGGACGGATCGCATGCGGCTGATGCAGGAGAGCGCGAACAAGATTGGCGCGGGCGATCGATTCAAGCAACTGGAACTGGCGGTCTCGTTCGATCCCGACTGGAACTACAATCTCAACGACCCGCATAATGCGTGCCACAGTAAACGCTTCGTGAACGCGCAGGGGGTGGAGCAGGGCACGTGCACGCATATCGGCAACTGCGATATCGGGTGCGATGTGGATGCGAAGAACACGCTCGACCGCAACTATCTGCCGTGGGCGGAAAACAAATATCACGCCGATGTGCGCGAACTGCATCTGGTCAGCAACATTGAGGCGGTGTCGGGGGGGTACAAGGTTTCCTGGGATCAGTTGAAGAACGGGACAAGAATTCCCGGCAGCGGGACGGCGCGAATCGTAATTGTGGCGTGCGGTTCGCTGGGTTCCACGGAACTTCTGCTGCGCTGCCGCGAGGTCAGCGGGTCCCTTCCGAACATTAGTCCGTTTCTGGGACATAACTGGAGCTCGAATGGCGACTTTCTGACGCCGGCATTTTATGGGAATCGGGCGATCAATCCTTCGGTTGGTCCTACGATCGCGTGCGCCATCGATTTTCTCGACCGCAGTCAGGGGGGGCAATCCTTCTGGATTGAAGACGGCGGCTTTCCGAATCTGCTGAATGATTTCGTTTCGCGCGCGGCGGCGAAGCCAGGGAATGCCGAAGTCAAGCTGCTGATCGATTCGCTTTGCCATCTGCTGAGCGGAAAAGAGCCATTCCGCAATGCCATGCCGTGGTTTGCGCAGGGAGTGGACGCCGCGAACGGCACTTTCTCGCTGCATCATTCGCTCTTTACCGGGAAGCCGTGCCTCAATCTCGCGTGGGATATCGGAAAATCGAAAGCCACGATGGACGCGATTGTGGCGATGCATATGAAGTTGTCGGCCGCGACGGGCGGTACGCCGGTGGTCCCGCCGACATGGACGCTCCTGCATAATCTCGTTACGCCGCACCCGCTGGGGGGAACCTGCATGGGCGACACCGTGCTCAACGGCGTGGTGAATCACGCCGGGGAGGTTTTCAATTACCGCAACCTGTACGTGATTGACGGTTCGATCGTGCCGGAGGCGCTCGGCGTAAATCCGTCACGCACCATCGGCGCTTTGGCTGAGCGCGCGGCCGGAATTATCAAAAGCGAAGGACGCTGATTTATGCAGATGAAGTCCTTCCTGATCTCGCCTCCGGTGCAGGAGGAGATTGATCAGCAGACAACTCCGCAGCCGATTCCCGTCATCATCACGCTGAACGAATCGAAAACCGATCCGGCGGCGGGCGTGGAACCGTCGCGGGCGCGAGTGAAGGAGATTCTGGACAGCCACAAGATTCCGTTTCGTGAAAGCCAGTTTTACGTCTTTGCCAGCCTCACGCCGGACGTGATTTACGAGCTTGGAAACGAGAAGGATTCGGTTTACCAGATCTGGAAGGACGAAAAATGCAAGACCCACATACTTTCGTCCGCTGACACTATTAAGGCTTCCGCCTGCTGGCGCACTTTTGACGCGCGCGGGAAAGGAATCACCTGGGCGATTCTCGATACGGGGATTCGCAGCGATCACCCGCATTTCCAGCAGTTCGCCACCATCGATCAGCAACTCAGCAGGAATTTTTCGAACTCTTCGTCGATGGAAGATTCGAACGGTCACGGTACGCACGTTGCCGGAATCGTAGCGGGAGCGCGGTGCGCGCCGAATCCGCCGGTCCCGATCAAGGCAGCCATTCAGATTGAAAGCCAGTTGGGAAATTCGGTAATCGATCTTCCCGGCTATCCCTCCGGCATGGCCCCGCTCGCGAAATTGGTGAATCTCAAGGTTCTGGATGACGATGGCTCGGGCTCGGCGTCGAACTGCATCCTGGCGCTGGAATATGTGCGTAAGCTGAATACGACGGGGCGTAACATCAAAATCGATGGGATCAACATGAGCCTTGGCTACCCGTTCGATCCGCGCTGGTACGGATGCGGCAAGAGCCCGCTCTGCCAGGAAGTCACCCGCACCGTGAATTCCGGGTGCGTGGTGGTGATTTCGTGCGGTAATTCGGGCTATGGGGTGACGCGTCTGAACACCGGTGAAGAGGTTCCGACCTGGATCGCGCTTTCAATTACCGATCCTGCGAATACCGATAGCGCGATCGCCGTTGGCTCGACGCATAAATCGCAGCCGCATGCATACGGCATTTCGTATTTTTCGTCCAAAGGTCCCACGGGCGACGGGCGAATGAAGCCGGATCTCGTGGCGCCAGGCGAGAAGGTCATTTCGTGCTCGATCGAGCTCGATCAATATGAATATGAGGAACGCAGCGGCACCAGTATGGCTGCGCCGCATGTTTCCGGCGCCATCGCCGCGTTTCTTTCCGCGCATATGGAGTACCGCGGCGATCCTTATAAAGTGAAGGACATTTTTGTCAAGACCGCGACGGATCTGGGGCGGGCTCCGAATTTTCAGGGCGCCGGCATTGTCGATCTGATGCGCGCGATTATGTCTGTCTGATCAGGCTCAGAAGGAAACCCCATGCTGAAAAATACGAGAGACCCGGAACTGGCGTTGTGGCAGTCCGCGGTGGATGAAGTTGTCGCAAAGAAATCTTCCGGCGCGAGCACGGAAGATGTATCTTCCGGGCGTAAGGTCGTTGCGCGTCCAGACACAACGCAGGATCTGGTGGCGGCCGCCGCTCTCGATGTGGAAGCGGCGGAAAAGGGAGACCAGACTCCCATGCCGCCGCCCGCGAAATCCGCCGCGGAAGATATCGGCTCCGTAGCGGCCTACTGCTCGACGCTCGTGCGGAAATCCGTCACGGATCTGGTAAAGCTCAATCCGAAGGCGGCATCCATTGACCGGCAACAACTCACGGCGAAGATGGGCGATTGCGATCCGCGCTGGGTGGAACCGGCGTTGAAGTACGCCGAATTCCTTTTGAAGTGCCAGCCGGTGCCTTACAGGGTTTATCACGAGCTCAGCGATTTCGTGTTGCCGATGAATGATACGTGCCGGATCGCGATAATCGGCGACTGGGGAACCGGTCAGGATGCCGCCAAAACGGTGCTGGCGCAGATGGCGCGGAAGAAACCCGACATCGCGATTCACCTCGGCGATATCTATTATTCGTGTACCGATTTCGAAGCGACGAACTACTTTTACAACATCTGGAAAAAGACGCTGGGCGATACGCGGTCATTCACGCTGGCGGGCAATCACGACATGTTCAGCGGCGGAGCGCCGTACTACGATCTGCTCGATAAGCTTGGACAGCCGGCGAGCTATTTCTGCCTTCGCAATGAAAATTTTCAGATCATTGCTCTCGATACCGGGCTGAACGACCGCCAGCCCGGTGGAACTCAGCCCACGTTTCTTCAGGACACGGAGGTGGAGTGGCTGGAGGACAAGATCAAGACGGCGGGGAAGCGCCGTACGATTCTCCTTTCCCACCATCAGCTTTTCTCGGCGTGGGAAGCGATTGCGGGACAAAGCGTGAATCCGAAGCTGCAGGCGCAGGTTCAGGAGATTCTCCCCAATGTCTCGGTCTGGCTCTGGGGTCATGAACACAATCAGGTGATCTACGGACGATGGGCGGGCGTGCTGGCGCGCTGCATCGGACATGGGGCGTTTCCGATTGGCGCGATGGAGCTGGGCGCCGATATCAAGTACAAGGATGTTCCGATTGTTGCCAATACAGCGTTGGGCGTGGATGCGGATGGCGTCTTCATGCGGCACGGGTACGCCATCATCGAACTGACGGGTCAGGACGCCACCATCGCGTACTACGACGATCAGGACGAAGATACGCCGGTTTATCAGGAAAAACTGGAAGATCAACAGGCTGCGGCCAGTCCGAAGGTGTGATCAGTTTTCCATTCTGACTTTCAGGCTGGACGGGAACGGACCGTCGTACTGAAGATCACCGGCGCGCGTCAGCTTCTTCTTCAGCAAAGGCTTCAGAATGCCGGGAATCTGCACGCGATTGATGTACTGCCCGAAGCACGTGTGCATGCCGTAGCCGAAGTGCATATCGAGATAGGGCGGGCGGTTTGTGCGGAATTCGTGAGGCGCCTCGACGTGGCATTCGTCGAACATGGCGGACTGGGTCGCCGGAAGCACTGTGGTTCCTTTAGGGATTTTCGTGGCGCGTAAGGTCCCTTTTGCGACCACATAATCTTCTGCGGCGATACGGAAAATGCCGGGGTTGTTCGGATTGAATCGCAGGGCTTCGAAGATATAGGATGCAAGCAGCGCATCGTCATCCGCGAGCGCCGCGCGGTGCGCGCCTTCGAGCGCATCGGGGCGCTTCAGCAGTTCATCCAGCGCCTGCGTGCAGCATTTCGAAGTGGTTGGGATAGCACCGGTGAGCAGACCGAGCAGGTTATTGCGAATGCCGAGGTCGTCCATGCCGGGTACGCCCGCTTTCTGAAGCGCGAGGCAGCGATTGAGCACGTTATCGTCCCCGGCCGGTTTTGCTTTGCGATCGGCGATCGTCCGGTCAAGCCAGTCTCTGGTTGCCGCGGCGGCTGCTTTCGCCGCCTGTCCTACGGCCGGATCATTTGTCAGGTCGGTGAAGAGATATCGAAATATGGCGGAGCCCCATGCCGCGAGCTCTTCGTCTGAGGGTGGCGGACAACCGAAATAATCACCCACCCAACGCGCAGGTACGGTCTTCGTCAACTGAGTGACAACGTCCATTTCCGAGCCGGCGGCGTCGACCAGGCTCTGCGCCTGTTTGGCGACGAAGGGGACGACGCGTCCGGGAATATCCTCCCGCCGCACGACGCTGCGCATGTGGGAGACGTCGCGGGTATACTCAGGCGAATCCTGCATGCCAAGGAAGAAATCACGGCCGCCGGTGACGATGCGCATCTTCTCGCCGTAGGTCACCTGGAAGATTTCGTCGCGCATCAAAACTTCCTGCACGTCCTCAAAGCGAGTGACCAGAGCGAAGTTTTTGACGATGAGCGTCGGTTTCACGCGCCGGAGGATGGCGAAGATCGGCTCGGGGTACTGGATCGTATGCTGTTTCAGCCGCTCCAGAAACGCCATGATCGACTGCTGCTCGCCTTGCAGGCGCTCTTCGATATCCGAGACTGCTTCATGCCCAATTCCCTGGAGCTTGCCCAGCAGACTTCCGAAATCTTCCATTGTTACCTCGGATCAACAGTATTGGTGGCCATCATCGCGAGCGCGGTGAGGCTGGGGATGAAGAAGTAATCGCCGCCGCGCAGTTCCACGAAATTCGGCAATCCGCCGCAGATGAACGGCGGGTTTTTCGGATCAGCCGTCCCCTGCACCACGAAGCGGCCATTTCCCCCGTGATTGCCCATCAGGACGTCTTTCGCGTTCCCCTGGTGCGCGTCGTTGCCATATTCGATCCACTGCTGCTGGACGAACTCGAACTGACGGTAGAGGCTCGCGTTCAGCGCGATGAAAATGATGCCGTGCTCGTCCGTGTCGTTCACCGGCTGGTCCTGCGGCACATACCTGCCGTAAGTCAGGCCACGGCGCATGATGCGGCGGCGATTCACCAGGCCGCCGTTGAATCCGAAGGCATCTCGCGGATGCACACGGCGAATGTGTGCGCCGAGCGGACACTTCGCGCCGTTCGGATCTTCTCCGTAGGTGAAATTTGTATTGGTGTCTTCGTTGTTGACGATGGCGGGATTCGGCGCGTCCGGGGATAGCTCGAGCGGAGTGCCGTCCTTCCAGCGCCCGATGAATTTCGCGCTCAGCTTTTCCGGACCGCCGGCATATTGCGCGCCCTTTTCGGCGATGTAGCGGCGGAATGTCGCCACGTTCTGGTGCAGTTTGCGATACACCATGAAAGTGCCATTGCGGCCCAGCAGGTGCGGATCCGGCGCGGGCGGAAGCTCGCCGGCTTCATCGGCGTAACCCAGCAGAATTTCTCCGGTGGCCAGCGCCTGCCAGTTGCCGTTCTCGTCGAGCTTGCCCTGGCCGGGAGTGCAGCGCCGCTCCGCGCCCTTGAAATCCGGATTTCCGAAACCGTCTTTGTAGCCGAAGTGCTCCTGGGTGGAGACTTTACCGTCGATGAAAAGAGCGCAGGCGTCCTGGGCGCGAACGAGGCGCGCGCCCTGCGTGGTCTCGATCAGCCGCAGCATCTCCGCGCAGCGCGATTCGAGCGCTTCGGCGGTGCGGGCATTGACAGCGAGCCAGGTATGAACCTGTCCATCGCGCCACTCCGGATCCCAGTTTTCCGCGCCATTCTTACCGATATCGCCCAGAATGTCTCCACGGGCCTGCATACCCTGCTGGAACTCCAGAGGAAAACTCAAGAGACTTTCGAGCGGGATACCCAGGGCCGCAAGGCCCCTGTGGGTGAAGCCGATGTTCACAGTGGAAAGCGGCTTGTTATTCGGATCCCATCGTTCGCCCGTGGTGACGATTTCGAGCAAGGAGAGGAGCCACGCGCGCGCCGCTTCCGGGACGCCGAGTTCGAGCAGAAGATAGCGCGCGTGCGCAAAGTTGTAACCCTTCAGGACGAAGCCCTGAATATCGGAAACGTCGATCTTGCCCGGCGTTGTTTCAACCATTGGGGCGTCTCTCCTGCGGGATATCGCGCGATTCGTCGCCGCCATGCGGCAGAGCGGGCGCGTTCTTCAGCTCTTCGAGAAAGCGTCCGAAGGCCTGCTGGAGTTGCGCCGCGGGCATGCCCTGATGTGTTTCCATAAATTCCGCGAGCGATGCCTGCGCGTGCAGGGCCTTGAGAGTGGAATCGACAGTCCGATTGTTGACATCGGCGAAGAAAAACGTCGTCTCGATCTGGCACTTTTTCATGTACGCGATAAAGGCGTCGACGTTCGCCGTCCCAGGGAAACCGGCACAGTGACTCCATACGGCGTTGACGAACTCGCCCGTTTCGGTTGCCATGCGCCGCAGATACGTATCGAGATCGCCGTTAAAGTTCGTCTCAAAGACGAGATAGCGCGATTTGAGGTGCTCTTCGCAAGCCGGAAGGCCAACGAACACGACGTCGTCCATTACAACGAGACGGGCCAGATATGTGCTGGAAATTTTTGCGAACGGACTTTGGTAATCGCGCGGGAGCTGCGAAAGATACCAGCGCAGCTCCATCGAATGACAGATATCGATACGCGAGTTGTCTTCGATGATCGGGGATAGAATTGTGAGTCCGTACGTGCTGCCGCTGACGTTTGCCATGTTTAGGTGCCCACTGGGGCGATTCCTGTCATACCCAGATGCGGAGTCACCGCGATCTGGAATTGCAACCACGCCTTCTCGAACTCCGCGGGTGACAGCGACTGGCTGGTTTTTGAGAATTCCGTCAGCGCGTCGTCTACTTTAAAAGCGGCCTTCACATCGTTTGTCGTCGCGTGCGGATAGGCGTTGAAGTAGTAGTCAGTGTCGAACTGAACGAGCTCGATGTACTGCTTGAATCCTGTCACCGGACGCGAGCCGGGATACTTTTCACTCCACTTCCAGATCTTGTCCAGGCCGTCATAGAGGACAGCCGAAAATGCGTCGATGTACTGGTCCCAGGTGCCGTTGAAATTGCTGAAGAACAACAGATAGTCGTATTTGAGCTTCTCAGCCGGCTGTGTATCTGACAATTTGGGAAACGCGTCGCGTTTGATGATGACCCAGCGCGCGAAATGGATGAACGAAAGCTGAATCAGATCCTGCTGCTTCGATTTGAAGGCCCCGAGGATAAAGAAGACCAGCCGCAGTATCCAGGTCTTCCACGGCTTCATGGGCGTAATTGCGTTCATCGCATACGCCTTGCCGTTGATATTGGTCATTGGGAATATGATAGACGAGACTAGTACTGTCCGTACCCCTAAAACACATTAAATTGTGAAGCCGGCCACGTTCAGCTTTTGGATGGCTCGGTGAGGCTCTTTTCCTGCGGCTTGATGGTGGAGCGGACGACCATGAACTGGTTGAGGAGGTCGAACCAGAATGGACCGCCCAAAGATATCGCGAAGGCGGTCAGGACGAGGCCCAGGATCTTGACGAGCCATGTCCGCCATGTTTGCGGGACGCTGTGAGGGCTTGCTGGAGAGGTGGTCCACCCCAGCGGCAAGCCCGCCTCGCGAATCTTTTGCATGTCGGCGTCGAAATGCTGCGAGGCTGCATCGCTCGATTGCTTCGCGTGCTCGGAAGCGGCCGAGACGAGTGATGCGCGCAGGGACTTGTCCGTGGCCAGGCTGTTCGTGATCAGAATGGTGTCTGCGTTGATGCCAGCCGCAATGGTCAGGCCGAGAGCGAGCACGACCCAATGAGTCCGCCGCTTGAACCAGCCGGAGACGCGATCCATGGAGCTGTTGTACCAGGCTTCGATGGCGGAACGCATGCGGTTCAGGTCGAATTCGGTGGTGTGGGCGAGCGTGAGCAGCGCCTGAGAGACCGCCGGGTTTTTCGCGGCATACGCGGTGAGAGTGTTTCGAATCGTTTCCGCTTCCGGTGACCCCGCAGCGCCTTTCGCGGCCTTTGCGACTCCGACAATGTCCATCAAAGCCAGAGCAAAGTTCCCGGGCGGGATATAGGAGGGCAGGTTGCCGCGCTTTGCGGGATCGTATTGCCCGGCAAACAGCGAACAGACGAGCGGATGGCTGTAAAGTTCGGCGACCAGCTCTTTCCCCGACGGGTCATTCAACAGTTCCTGAAGACCGCGCTTCAGATAGAGCGAGCGCGATTTAAGCACTGCTTCAATCGCTTCGCAGGCGGCCGAACAAATCAGGCTGAGAACCAGGTAGATAAAGACAAGACCCAGCGCAACGTCCAGTACTTCAGAACCGAACATCGATACAATCCTTCACTTTCTCCGCGGCGCCGTCACGAGCGCGAAAGGCGGCGAATGGCAGCCTGCGTTTTTGTCAGAAGCGATCCGGGATGGCCGCCGAGTTTCGTATTTACGGCCTGAAAGGAAGCGAGCGCCTCGGACCGTTGTCCCGCTGCTTCCTGAAGAAGCGCGATCTCGAATGACCGCGACAAGGCTGCTGAGTCACTCAGATCCAGACGATCGAACAGCCAGTGGAACGTCAGAAGCTGCTCGGTGGGCGCAAGGGCGTTGATGAAAGCCGCGCTGTCGGTGGATAAGATCAATTCCTCGTCATACAGGCTGAATAGCCTTTGCCGTGTATCGTCATCCACGGAGCCGTTGTCTTTGCGAATCGCATTGAGGACGCGCGCGATCTCCTGATCGCAGGCCGGGTTTTGGCCGTTGAGCAGCGCGGATAGCTGGAGGCGGCGTACAAAGTCGCGCTGGCGGCCGGAACGCAGAGCGGCTTCGAAGTGCGGCTCGGCGCCGGCCGGCTGGCGGCTGTTCCAGAGAATCCAGTGCCCCCACATCGCCTGCGCGTAGGGGTTATCGGGGTCGCTTTGGACGGCGTCCGCGTAAGTCTTCGCCGGATCGATGCCGGTCATTCCATCGCGGCCGCGAAGAAAATATGACCAGCCGAGGTGGGCCAGGAGATCGGCCTTGTGTTGCGGTGTCTTCGCGGCGGCCGCACCGCCGGTCAGAACGGGATCGAGCTTTTTGACGACGTCGGAAAATTTCTGAGTATCCTGAACGTGGATATTTTCCAGCCATTCCATGGCGAGGATTTCGCGCGCGTCCCGGACTTTGTCCGCCTCACCGCCTGCCTGCGCGGCCTGCTCCAGAGTCTGCCATGCGGATTCGTAATCGTGGGCGCGCAGCTGTAATTGTTCGGAAGCCAGCAATGACTCGGTCTTCTGGTGGGATTCCACCTTTCCGGAGATCAATACCTGTAGCCCGCGAATGCCGGCGATGAGTGACAGAACCGCGGTCACGTACCCGATCCATTTCAGTACTTTCGCGCCCATTGCCGTATGACTTACGATGTCACAGGAGTAGAAGGGATGCAATTGTCTTAATTGTGATCCGGAATACGAGGCTCGGGCCTCAGTCAAGGACGGGGTAGTTGGTCATCTAAATGCAATTGGCCGAAAAGGAGGATCAGGAGATGCGGCCGATTATTCTGCTTGTGGTTCCGGTATTGTTAACAGCGAATGCATTTGCGGCTCTGCGCAGGAATCTGACAGAGCTCAAGCAGAGGTGGCTGTGAGGTGAGGTCGATTTCGGTAAACTCAGCAGTTTGCGAGACAGTGAACTGACAAAGCTGCTGGGATGGCCGGGATACCGGGTATACCGGCACGAAA
>CAZWTH010000414.1:0-3491 GCA_964636715.1 uncultured Solibacteraceae bacterium
GGGCTTCCACACGAAAATGGAGGTACTGCAGAGACAGGCCTACGGCTTTCGCAACTTCAACAACTACAGACTACGGGTTAAGGTAATGTGTTCTTAGAATCGGTCGGAGGCTGGGCTGCCCCCATTAAGTGCGTAGAGCCAGAGGGAAGAAGAGGAGTGGTGAACGCGGAAGGAATCGAACCTTCAACCTACTGATTAAGAGTCAGTTGCTCTGCCAATTGAGCTACGCGTCCACGAATTGTCATTTTAGCATCCCGGCGCTTTCGATGCGACCGAATTTATGCCGCCCGGGTTTGTGATACGCTGGCAGCCCATGAGGGGATGCATTCTCGGAGCGCTCGCGTTCGTAAGTTTGGCTTCGGCGCAGCAGGATGGGGCTTTGCCCGGCTCGTGGCTCAGTTATGGCCGCACCGCCGCGGAAACGCGTTATAGCCCGCTGAAGGCGATCGACGCCTCCAACGCCGGCCGGCTGGGTCTCGCGTGGACCTACGTCCTCGGCGCTGGCGGCGGCAATCAGGAGGCAACGCCGCTCGTCTGGAACAAGACGCTCTACGGAATCACGAACTGGAGCGTGGTCTTCGCGCTCGACGCCGCCACCGGCAAAGAACTCTGGCGCTGGGATCCAGAAGTCAATCAAACCACAGTCCGTCCGAAGCTCTGCTGCGGAATCGTCAATCGCGGGCTCGCATTTTCGAATGGAACGATCTTCGCCCCCATCGTGGATGGCCGCCTGGTCGCGCTCGATGCGCTCACCGGCGCTCCGAAGTGGGAATCGCGCGTTGCTTATACACAGGACTGGATGAGCATCACGATGGCGCCACGCGTCGCCGGGGATAAGGTGCTGATCGGGGTAGCCGGCGGCGATCATCCGATCCGCGGCTTTTTCGATGCGTACGACGCCGCGACCGGGCGCCGCGTCTGGCGCTTCTACACCGTGCCGGGCGACCCCGCGAAGCCCTATGAGAACGACGCGCTGCGCAAAGCCGCGAAGACGTGGAATCCCGACTTCTACAAGATGGGCGGCGGCGGCGCGGTCTGGGACGGCATGGCGTACGATGCCGGCGCGGGACTTGTCTATGTGGGAACCGGAAACGCGGATCCGTGGGTGGAGAAGTTCCGCGGAACAACTACTCCGGGATCGAAGGGACCGAATGGCATGGACAGTCTCTACACCTGTTCCATTCTCGCGGTGGACCTCGCGACGGGACAGCTCAAATGGCACTACCAGACCACACCCGAAGATAACTGGGATTTCGACAGCGTGCAGCAGCTTCTGCTCGCCGAGCTGAACATTGGCGGACGTGAGCGCAAGGTGGTCATGCAGGCATCGAAGAACGGATTTTTCTATGTGCTGGACCGGCTGACCGGCGAATTTCTTTCCGCCGCGCCGTTTACGCAGGTGAACTGGGCGCGCGGGTTCGATCACGCGGGCCGTCCGCAGGTGAATCCCGAGGCGTTCTATGGCAAAGACCCCGTGACGATTTTCCCGACTGCCGGCGGAGCCCACAACTGGTCGCCGATGTCCTTCAATCCCACGACCGGGCTGGTGTACCTTCCGGCGACTTACGCCAGCTGGACTTTTCGCGCGGGCGATGTCGTGATTGCGGCGCAGACCGGCCACACGGGCCTCGCGCCCGGCTTTGCGCCGCCGGTTCCGAACAACATGCCCTTCATCGGGCCGGAGCCGCTCGGCACGAGTCGCGGAGTGCTGGAAGCCTGGGATCCGGTGCGGCAGAAGCTGGTCTGGCGCACGCCGGGCGGCGGCGGAATTGGCGGCGGCACCGTGACCACCGCGGGGAATCTGGTGTTCCAGACCATCAACGATGGCCGCCTTCTCGCCTACAGCGCGGATAAGGGTGAAAAGCTCCTGGAAATCGCGACGGGGCGTCCCGGCACGGGTCCGCCGATCACGTATGAGATCGATGGAAAACAATACGTCGCGTTCCTGAGCGGCAGCGGCCGGACTGCTACCGTTGCGGGCCCGAACGACGCAAAGGTCGATAATCCACCGCTCTTGTTCGTATTCGCGATCGACGGGAAAGCGACGATCCCACCGGTTTTACCGCCACCGGTTCCGTCTGCGCCGCCAGCGGTTCCCACGTCACATTAGCGTCCGCGGAACCGGCTAACGCGGCGCGTCCAGCAACGTACAGCCTATGTGCCCGGCAACCGTAACTATTTTCGCCGCGCGCAGTTTGAGGAATCGTGGGGACAATCAATCCTGGCCTCGGCGACCTGCGTTTCGGGCTTCGCCAGCTTCGTCTGAATCCGACCTTTACGGCTGTTGCCGTGATTTCGCTCGCGCTCGGAATCGGCGCCAACACCGCCATCTTCCAGTTGATCGACGCAATCCGGCTGAGCACGATACCCGTGAAAGATCCGCAGTCGCTCGCTTATCTCGATTTCATGAAGGACTCCACCCGCTCGGGCTGGTGGTCGACGCGCAGCGCGAACTTCACTTCGAAACAATGGGACAGTCTTCAGCGGCGTCAGCAGGCGTTTTCCGGGATGATCGCCTGGAGCGCGAAGCAATTCAACCTCGCGCAGGAAGGCCAGGCGCGTTACGCGGAAGGTCTCTTTGTCAGCGGCGATTTCTTCAACATTCTCGGCGTCACGCCCGCCGCAGGCCGCGTGTTCAGCGCGCAGGACGAGCGGCCGGACTGCGGAGCCGCCGGCGCGGTGCTCGGCTATTCGTTCTGGCAGGGTGAATTCGGCGGCAATCCGAACATCACCAGCCAGACCATCCGGCTCGACGGTCAGCTTTTTCCCATCATCGGCGTCGCCGCCCCTGGGTTTTTCGGCGTGGAGATTGGGCATCGGTTCGATGTCGCGGTCCCTCTCTGTTCCGATCCGCTGTTCTGGGAGCCGGGCAAAGACGGAAGAGGGCGAATACCCGTCTCGACCGCATGGTGGCTTTCCATCATGGGGCGCCTGAAGCCCGGCTGGACCCTCGACAAGGCCGGTGCGCATATCCGGACAATTTCTTCCCAGGTGATGACGGATTCGCTGCCTTCCTCCTACCGCGCCGATACGGCAAAGAAGTTCCTCGCAAACAAACTGATCGTGACTTCAGGCGCGACAGGCGTATCCCAGCTTCGCAAGCAATATGAAGACCCGCTTTGGATTTTGCTCGCCACTACTGGTCTGGTGCTGCTGATCGCCTGCGCCAACCTGGCGAATCTCCTGCTGGCGCGCGCCAGCGTGCGGGAGCGGGAAATCGCCGTCCGGCAGGCAATCGGCGCCTCGCGGGTCCGGCTCATCATGCAATTGCTTTCGGAAAGTCTGCTGCTCGCGCTGTTCGGGTCGGCGCTGGGCGCCACGCTCGCCGCGGCCCTCAGCCGCGGTCTGATCGCATTTCTGACAACCCAGGACAACCATATGTTTGTGGGGATGGGGCTCGACTGGCGTTTGTTGGGCTTCACCATCGGCATTGCCGTCCTGACGTGCATTCTGTTCGGCCTCGCGCCGGCATTGCGCGCGACCCAGGTGAC
>CAZWTH010000415.1:0-3196 GCA_964636715.1 uncultured Solibacteraceae bacterium
CGAAGCCCTCGGCATGTCCCTGCCCGGCTGCGCCGCCATCCCCGCCCCCGATGGCGCCCGAGCCCGCATGGCCTACGAAACCGGCAAGCGCATCGTCGAAATGGTGCGCGAAGACCTCACGCCGAAGAAAATCCTGACGCGCGAAGCGTTCGAAAACGCCATCGTCGTCAACTCGGCGATCGGCGGCTCCACCAACTGTGCGCCACACATCACGGCCATCGCGCGCCACATCGGCGTCGAGGTCACCGTTAAGGATTTCGAAACCGTGGGACACAACGTTCCCCTGCTCGCCAACGTCCAGCCCGCCGGCGAATTCCTCGGCCAGGGATTCCACCGCGCAGGCGGGGTTCCGGCAATCATGGGAGAACTCCTGCGCGCCGGCCGCCTCCACGAAAACGCCATCACCGCCAACGGCCACACCGTCGGCGAAAATTGCCGCGACGCTCAGATACTCGATGACAAGATCATCCGCCCGTACGCCAACCCCGTGAAGAAAGAAGCAGGTTTCATGGTGCTGAGCGGCAATCTCTTCACTTCGGCGCTCATCAAAACCTCCGTCATCAGTCAGGATTTCCGCAAGCGCTTTCTCTCGGACCCGAACTCCGAAGAATGCTTCGTCTCGCGCGTCATCGTCTTCGACGGCCCTGAGGATTACCGCCGCCGCATCGAAGATCCATCGCTCAACATCGACGAGCGCTGCATGCTGGTCGTGCGCGGCACAGGTCCTCTTGGTTATCCAGGCTCATCCGAAGTCGTGAACATGACGCCTCCTGGCGCGCTCGTCCGAAGCGGAGCCCGCATGCTGCCCTGCATGGGAGACGGCCGCCAGAGCGGCACCTCAGACAGCCCTTCAATTCTCCACGCCGTCCCCGAATCCGCCGCCGGAGGCAATCTCGCCATCCTGCGCACCGGCGACAAAGTGAAAGTCGACCTGAAGAATCGCCGCGTAGATTTACTAGTCAGCGACGAAGAAATCGAAGCCCGCCGCAAAGCCCTCCCACCCACGGCGCTGAAGAACGATTCGCCCTGGCAGGAGTTCTATCGCGCTCACGTAGGCCAGCTCGATACCGGCGCCTGCCTCGAATTCGCGGTCGATTACCACGACCTGCGGAAAACCGTCCCCCGGCATTCTCACTAATTGAGCCACAAGTCCCCTCAATTCGATTGACACGCCCCAGGGTCACGCCCATAATCGACCTTGTGCGATGGTGCATTCTCCTGGTCGCGCTGTCCGCGTGTAGTTCGATTGCGCCCGGAGCCAGAGGACACCGAGTCATGCGTATTGACATAGCGACCAGCGGCGGATTCGCCGCCATCCCCGCGCTCAACTCCGAAGCCTCCATCGATCTCGCCGGCAATACCGCCCGCGTTTTGGACAAAACAAGCGGCTACACCCGCACGCTTTCACCCGACGAAACAAAAACCGTCCGCACCATGATCGATCCGGACCATTTCTTCAAGCTCCCCGCTGAACTCCGCCCATCCGGTTCCGCCGGGGCAGACCAGCGTCAGATCGATATTACAGTCCATCTCGATGACGGCCGTACCCACACAGTCCGCACGTCGGAAGGCGCGTCCACCGAGCTGATCCAAACGTCTCCAGGCCTCGGCCAGTTGCTCGAATGGAGCCAGAAAGAATTCAACAGTATCCGCGAATACAAGGTGAAACAGCGGTGAAATTTTTATCGGCAGTAAAAATGACGAGTCGGACGGAGGCCAATCGGACAGTGACCTAAAAGGAGAAACACATGTGTCAGGCAGAGCATCGCCATTCGATTTTTTGTATCCTCCCGCCGGATGTTCTCAGTAACATCGCAAGAAACGGCACACCGGAACAACGTGAGGCAGCTATCGACGCGTTGAATTTGGACGCCACACTTCGCTCGCAGCGCCTCACCTTCAACCTTCTCGGGGGCCCTCTCGGGAAAATCGACGTCTCAGGCGCCCCTCCGGCCGTCCGCCGCACCATTTCCGATGCCGGCGGAACGCAGCAGCTTCCAGGCACACAGGTTCGCGCGGAGGGCGCCCCGCCCACCGGCGACGTCGAGGTGAACGAAGCCTATGACGGCCTTGGCGACACTTTTAATTTCTATCTCCACGCCTACGAACGCAATTCCATCGACAACGCCGGACTCCCGCTCGACGCTTCGGTGCACTTCGGAAAGAAATACGACAACGCGTTCTGGAATGGCCAGCAAATGGTGTTTGGCGATGGCGACGGCGTGATCTTCAACCGCTTCACCATTTCAGTCGACGTCATCGGCCATGAACTGACCCACGGCGTCACCGGCAGCGAGGTGAACCTGACCTACCAGGGCCAGCCCGGAGCATTGAACGAATCCGTTTCCGACGTGTTTGGCTCGCTCGTCAAACAATACAAACTCAAACAGACGGCGGCGCAGGCGGACTGGCTCATCGGCGCCGGTCTTCTCGCCAAAGGCATTAACGGCGTGGCCTTGCGTTCCATGAAAGCGCCGGGCACGGCCTTCGACGACAAGGTGCTCGGCAAGGACACGCAGCCCGGCGATATGTCCGGTTACGTTCACACGTCGCAGGATAACGGCGGCGTCCACACGAATTCCGGAATTCCGAATCACGCGTTCTACCTCGCCGCGGCGGCGATCGGCGGGAATGCCTGGGAGAAAGCCGGACAGATCTGGTACGACACCATCTGCGACAAGACCCTCAGTCAATCGGCCACTTTCTCCCGATTCGCCGGTCGAACCATCGCGCACGCCACACAGCGTTATGGAAGCACCAGCAACGAGCGCAAAGCGGTAGCCGACGCATGGCGCCAGGTAGGAGTCAAGGTCTCAGCCGGAGCCGCCAGCGCCGCCGGCTAGCGGTTCTCTCGCAACAACTCTGCTGTCTCCGCACCTCTGCTGTCTCAGCACCTCTGCTGCTGTCTCGCATTCTGCTATTGCATCTGAAGCCAGGTGGGGCGGGGCTTCGGCCCTGCTCGCCGGGCTTCGGCCCGGCGCAATCCGCGCCTTAAGCCCTCGCCCTGCGCCACGCCTCAACCCACACCGGAAACACCGCCGGATCGCCCAGCCACACCAGCATCCACTCCACCCTCTCCGCCTTGCGCGCCCGCAACTCCTCATCGCTCCCCGCACGCCGCGAAATCCACCGCGCCCGATCCTTCGCCGCAATCACCCGATCCCGGCACAACCGCCGCAAATCCTCGCGCGCCGCG
>CAZWTH010000416.1:0-3773 GCA_964636715.1 uncultured Solibacteraceae bacterium
GATCTCTAGAACTCCAGCAATAAGATGTTTGTTCAGCTCAGTTCCTTAGCGTCGGAAGTCACTCGCGTGGCGCGCGAAGTCGGCACCGAAGGCAAACTCGGCGGCCAGGCCGAAGTGCGTGGCGTCGCCGGTACGTGGAAAGATCTCACGGACAACGTGAACTTCATGGCCGGCAACCTGACGAATCAGGTCCGTAACATCGCGGAAGTCACTACGGCCGTGGCGCGCGGCGACCTCTCGCGCAAGATCACGGTGGACGTGCGCGGCGAAATCCTGGAGCTCAAGAACACCATCAACACCATGGTGGATCAGCTCAGTTCATTCGCTTCGGAAGTCACTCGCGTGGCGCGCGAAGTCGGTACCGAAGGCAAGCTCGGCGGACAGGCGGACGTGCAGGGCGTCGCCGGTACGTGGAAAGATCTCACGGACTCGGTCAACTCGATGGCCGGCAACCTCACCTCCCAGGTTCGCAACATTGCGCAGGTGACCACGGCCGTCGCGAACGGCAACCTCTCGCGCAAGATCACGGTAGACGTGAAGGGCGAAATCCTCGAGCTCAAAGACACCATCAACACGATGGTCGACCAGCTCAATTCATTCGCGTCCGAAGTGACACGCGTGGCGCGCGAAGTCGGCACCGAAGGCAAGCTCGGCGGCCAGGCCGAAGTGCGCGGCGTAGCCGGCACGTGGAAAGACCTCACCGATAACGTCAATTCGATGGCGGCGAACCTGACGACTCAGGTCCGCGGCATCGCGAAAGTCGTGACGGCGGTGGCGAACGGCGACCTGAAGCGCAAACTGGTTCTCGAAACCAAGGGTGAAATCGCCGAACTGGCGGATACGATCAACGGCATGATCGATACGCTTGCTACCTTCGCCGATCAGGTAACCACTGTGGCGCGCGAAGTCGGCATCGAAGGTAAACTCGGCGGTCAGGCCCGCGTCCCCGGCGCGGCCGGCATCTGGCGCGACCTCACGGACAATGTGAATCAGCTCGCGGCGAATCTGACCAACCAGGTCCGCGCCATTGCCGAAGTGGCGACCGCCGTGACGAAGGGCGATCTCACGCGGTCGATCGCGGTGGAAGCGCAGGGCGAAGTCGCGGCGCTGAAGGACAACATCAACGAAATGATTGTGAACCTCGCGGCCACTACCCGCAAGAACAACAATCAGGACTGGCTCAAGACCAACATCGCGAAGTTCACCGGCATGATGCAGGGGCAGCGCGATCTGCTCGCTCTGGCGCAACTGCTGCTCTCCCAGCTGACGCCGCTCGTTGGCGCGCAGCACGGCACGTTCTATATCGCCGAGAATCCGGACGAGACGCCCACCATGACGCTTCTGACCGGGTACGCCATCGAAGGCCGGGTACCGAAGCGCTTCCGGTTCGGACACGGTCTGGTGGGCCAGTGCGCGAAAGAAAAGGAGCGCATCCTGGTCACCAATGTTCCTTCCGATTACGTGCGCATCAATTCCAGCCTCGGCGGCGGCACGCCGCTCTCCATCGTGGTGCTGCCGGTGCTGTTCGAAGGCGACGTCAAGGCCGCCATCGAACTCGCGTCATTCGGGCAGTTCAATGACGTCCACCTCGCTTTCCTCGATCAGTTGACGCAATCGATCGGCATCGTGCTCAACACCATCGCGGCCACAATGCGGACCGAGCAGCTTCTGAAACAAAGCCAGGCGCTGGCCGAAGAACTCCAGAGCCAGCAGTTGCAGCTTCAGAAAACCAACGCCGAACTGCAGGAGAAAGCGCAACTCCTCGCCGAGCAGAAGACGGAAGTCGAAGCCAAGAATCAGGAAGTCGAACAGGCCAAGCAGGCGCTCGAAGAAAAGGCCGAACAGCTGGCGCTCACCTCGAAGTACAAGAGCGAATTCCTCGCCAACATGAGCCACGAGTTGCGCACGCCGCTCAACAATCTGCTGATTCTCGCCCGCATGCTTTCGGAAAACTCAGACCGCAATCTGACGCCGAAGCAGGTGAAGTTCGCGGAAACCATTCATACCTCCGGCACGGATCTGCTGGCGCTGATCAGCGATATTCTCGACCTCAGCAAGATCGAATCCGGCAAGATGGACGTCGATATCAGCGCCGTCCGGTTCGGCGAACTGCAGGATTACTGCGAGAAGACGTTCCGGCACGTGGCGGAAGGCAAGAGTCTCGATTTCGGCATCGAGGTCGGCGCAACGCTCGCGAACGAAGGCATGCATACCGACGCCAAACGCCTCCAGCAGGTGCTCAAGAACCTGCTCTCGAACGCTCTCAAATTCACCGAACGCGGCTCGGTGCGGCTCTCCATCGACCGCGTCGCCTCGGGCTGGAGCAGCGGCAACCTGACGCTCTCGCGGGCGAAGTCCGCGATTGCCTTCTCGGTCACGGACACCGGCATCGGTATCCAGACCGACAAACAGCGCATCATCTTCGAAGCCTTCCAGCAGGCGGACGGCACCACGAGCCGCAAATACGGCGGAACCGGCCTCGGCCTTTCCATCAGCCGCGAACTGGCGCGTTTGCTGGGCGGCGAAATCCGGCTCCAGAGCGCGCCCGGCGTGGGCAGCACGTTCACGCTCTATCTGCCACAGATGTACATTACGCCCGTGCAGATGCCAAAAAGCGAAGCGCTGCGCATCACGCCGCTGATGCTCGAAGAGGCGGCGGCTCCCACTGACAATGTGGATCTCATCCTCACGTCGCCGCTCGAGGGTCAGGACCTCACCGAGGAAATGGTGCTCGATGACGACCGCAATCTGATCGGGCAGGGCGATTCCATTCTGCTGATCGTGGAAGACGACATTACGTTCGCGCGCATCCTGGTGGATCTCGCGCACGATCACGGACTCAAGGCGCTGGTGGCCCTGCGCGGCGGCAGCGCGATCTCGCTGGCGCGCGAGTTCAAACCGGGAGCCATTACGCTCGATATCAACCTCCCGGACATGGCGGGATGGACCATTCTCGACCGCCTGAAGCACGACCCGGCAACCCGCCACATTCCGATCCACATTATTTCGGGAGACGAAAACCGGCGGCGCGGCATGGCCCTGGGCGCGATCTCCTACCTGGAGAAGGCCGTGGCCAACGATTCTCTGGCGGCGACGTTCGCGGCCATCGGGCAATCCGCCCAGGCGCGGGTGCGGAAACTGCTGGTCGCCTGCGCGGATGAGGAACGGGCCCAGGCAATCGTCGAAATCGTGGGGGCGCCGGATCTCGAAATCATCCAGGCCCGCACCGGGGCGGAAGCGCTTGCGGCGGCAAAGGATGCGCCGGACGCAATCGTCGCCCATATCGAGATGGACGAGATGGCGGGACTCCAGCTTGCCAGCGATCTCAGGGCGCAACGGGGACCGCTCACTCCAATCATGGTTCTCTGCACGCGGCCTTTCACCGCGGAGGAGGAACAACGGCTGGCGGCGCTCAGCCGCGACGGTATCGTGAAGCCGGTCCATACCATCGAGAGGCTTTTGGACGATTCGGTACTTCTCCTGCACAGGCCGGAAGCGACGCTGCGGCCGGCGCAGCGGACGATTCTCGAGCACGTCCGGGAAACGGACTCGGCGCTGGTCGGCAAGACTGTCCTCGTTGTGGACGATGACGTGCGAAACATTTTCGCGCTCACCAGTCTGCTCGAGGAACACAATCTCAACGTGCTGCACGCGGAAAACGGTCAGAAAGGAATAGAAATTCTGACCAGCCGCCCCGATATCGATCTTGTGCTGATGGACATTATGATGCCGGAGATGGATGGTTACGAAACCATGCGCGCAATCCGCAAGAT
>CAZWTH010000417.1:0-12168 GCA_964636715.1 uncultured Solibacteraceae bacterium
TTCATTCTCGGCTTCGGAAACAAAACGCACTTCCATCCGGATTTTCGCCGGAAGCCGCGGCATGAAGGGTTTCAGCGGTGGCAGGATTCGCTGCTGAAGAAGAAGATTGTCACGGAGGAAACCGCGCAGCGAATTGCCGCGCGGCTTCGCAGAATACTTCGTTAGTGTAATGTCCCTGAAGCTTCTGTCCCGCGCCGCGAGCCTGCACGCTGTCTCTCCCTGCGGCGCCGAAATTGCTAAGCATAACTGGCTGGAATTCAGATCAGTAGTCAGATGAATGTTCACCTCATACGGTTTCTACCTGAAGAAACTGCGCTGAAAATGGCGATTGCGCTCGGAATCGGACTACTGGTCGGCTTCGAGCGGGAGTGGTCGCACAAAGATCTCGGCGTACGAACGTTCGCGATTATTGCCCTTCTGGGCACATTGGCGGCGCTGATTTCGCCGGCATTCGTCATAGCCTGCTTTGCCGGCGTTCTGGTGCTGGTCACAGTAGTGCACGTTGGAAACGCGTTGCACGACCGGCCGCTCGAAACCACAACTTCAGGGGCGCTGATGGTGACATTCGCGCTCGGCGTTCTCACCGGCAGCGGCCATGTCTTCACTCCCACGGCATTCGCCATTGTCATGACCCTGCTGCTCGCGCTGAAACCGCAATTCTCTCGATTCGCAGGAGGACTGACGCACGAAGAGGTTCGTGGCGCGGTGTTTCTGGGTCTGATTGGTTTTGTTGTCTACCCGCTTCTGCCGAATCGGTTCATCGATCCGTGGCAGCTCATGAATCCTCGCGAGGCGTGGCTGACCATCATCCTGATCGCGGCGATCGGATTCATCAATTATGTGCTGCTTCGTCTTTACAGCAGACGCGGCCTCTATTATGGAGCGATATTCGGCGGGCTCGTCAACAGCACCGCGACGATTGCGGAACTGAGCGGCGTCATAAAGGCCGCGGGAGAAGAGAATCGAACGCTGAGCGTCGTTCTCAATCTGCTTACGATTGAAGCGATGTTTGTACGGAATCTTGTGTTGCTCGCAATCTTCAGCCCGCCCGCCGCGGCAATCGCCGTATGGCCGATTGCCGCGATGGCATTGTGCGCCGCGGCGCTTGCGCGATTCCGTCGAAGCGCATCGGATGGAGCCACGTCGGTCACGATCGGCTCGCCGGTTCGAATCGCGAACATCGCGCGCTTTGGGCTGCTTTTTATCGCGATCCAGGCCGCCACTTCTCTCGGCCAGAAGTTCCTCGGGAACTATGGGACGATCGCCATCAGTACCCTGGGCGGGCTGGCAAGCAGCGCGAGCGCCACAGCCGCGGCCGCGAGCCTCGCGAGGCATGGAAATATCGGCCCTGACGCGGCGGCTCTCGCGACGGTACTGACCTCGATTGCGAGCGCCGCCGTGAACCTCCCCCTCGTTTACCGCGCCACCAGCGATTCTCGTCTGCTTCGCACACTGATCGGCGTATCGGCGCTGACCGCCATATTCGGCCTGGTGGTGCTGGGCGTTGTGGAATTTGTGCTGCGCCCGCGCTGATCCGTCAGATGCTCGCGATCAGTAACAGGAACTACTTGATCGGATAGCCGGCCCAGACGTATTCGAGTGCTTCGGGCAGCGTCTGAAGCTTGGTTGCCCGATCGACGTGGCCCGCATTCTCGGAGAAGATGAACTGGTAGTGGTAGCCTTTCGCCGCCAGCACCTTCGCCATTTCTTCGTTGGCGACGACCCAGTCATGCATGTTGTCGCGCATGACGTTGGGATTGAAGAGATCGCGGTCGCCGACTTCCATCCACAGACGGATGGGCTTCACGGGGCTGTTCGGAATGAGCGTTTCGTGGAAATTCCATGCGCCGTGCGGCGTCTTCGCGTTATAAGGCCACTGCTGATTCACGTAGGTCCCGGAGTAGGTGAGCACGCGGTGATAGAGATCCGTGCGATACCACGCCATCTCGAGCGCCGCCGAGCCGCCTGAGCTGCCGCCCATGGTGGCGCGGGCGTTGGGGTCTTTGGTCAGCTTGACGTTCGCTTCTTTTTCGACGCGAGGCAGCACTTCCTTTTCGACGAATTCGGCATAGAGACCGGACATCGTGTCATATTCGAGGCCGCGCTGGCTGCCCTGCGCGTCGCCGCCGCCGTTCGCGATCGCGATTCCCACCATCACCGGCAGCTTTTTCGCGGCGATCATGCTGTCGAGCACAGGAAAGATCGAAGCGTCGCCGTCCGCCGTGACGATGAAGGGGGCCGCGGTTCCCGCCACATACTGTTTCGGCACGTAGACGCGAACCCGGCGCGTCCAGGGAGCGGCGTGGCTGGTAGGAACATCGAGCGTGTAGATATTGCTCGCATTCACGGAGCCGAACGTCCCCTGCTCGCGAAAAATTCCAGGATAGATCTTGCTGTCTTTCGACTCCATGGTGAAATCGAAAATCTGTCCGCGCGGCACGTCAGGGCCCGGGGTGAATTCGGGAGCCGCCGGGTGTGTGGGGCCAATGATGAAATTACCGTCGGCTTTGGGAGAGGGTACCGTTCCGTCCGGGAGTTCGGTGGCCTGAACATAGCCCCCCGTGTGAGGATCACGCGTGGGAATGGATGGCCGCTGTCCACGGCCGGAACCGCCGCGCGGGGCCGGCGTCTGCGCGATCGCAAGGCCGGTAACGAGAAGAATGCTCAAAAAGCGATACATAGAGAAGCTCCTGGACTCGCAGAAATCATATCATTCGACCCGCGGCGATGTGTGAAATATCAGAACGGAATCGCACCATGTTCCCCGCGATAAACGCGGCAAAAACGATACAATTCGCAGTTGAGCTTCACCTGGTAATCGTTTGGAGGCCTCATGCGATCTGCCGTGTTTCTGGTTGCGATCATATCCGCCTCGGCGTTCGCTCAATTGCCCTACGAGGACAGCTACGCCTGGTATGGCCGTAACCTCTCGCCCGCGGAATCGCGCGGCCGCGATACCTGGTACTTCTGGACCGGGGGCGGCGAGACCATGTGGCGCAAAATCACAAAAATTACCGGAGGCGCGATGGATCTTCTGCTTTACGCCGAAAGTCAGCCGCGCAATCAGCGCTTTCAAACGCTGGGCGTCACAAACGATCCGGACTGTACGGCGGCGGGGCCGGATCAATACGGCCTCAGCCTCGATACCTGCAAGCCGCTGAACATTCCCGGAATTCCAGGCGAATCGACAGGCATCATGGGCCTGCGCAAGTTCCCGAATCCGGCGTTCGACCGCGCCAAATGGGACGTGAACGAATATCGAAAACATCCGGACAAGATAGAACCGCCCTGGCTGGTGGGTATGGCGTGCGCCTTTTGCCACGTGGCAATGAACCCGCTCCACCCGCCAGCCGATCCCGGGAATCCGCGCTGGGCGAACCTCGCCTCTACAGCGGGCAACCAGTACTGGAAGGAAGGCAGGCTGTTCAGCTTCCGCATGAAACCGGACAATTTCTTGTGGCATGCGGGCGAGTACCAACCACCAGGCACGTCGGATACTTCGCGAATCGCAACTGATCATATCTATAATCCGGGCGCAATTAACACCATCGTCCTTTTGAAACAGCGCCCCGCGGTAAATGAAAACGTGGTGGACGCGGATGGCAATGTGGTGGTGCGCAGTGTTCACCACATTCTCAAGAGCGGCGATGACTCCGTTGGTACGGCATTCGCCGCGTTGCGCGTCTATGTGAACATCGGCATGTGCTCGGATCAGTGGCTTTCGCTGCAGGACCCGGTGACCGGCGAGGCGCGCGGCCAGAGTCCGTTTCGGATCGCCGAAGCCCGCCGCAACTGTGAAAAGTGGCGGGAAACCGAAGCGCGCATGTCCGACGCCGAAGCTTTTCTGGACACGATGGAAGCTCCTCACCTCCGGGATGCGGATGGCGGAGCTGCATACCTGACGAACGATCCCGCGGTGCTCAATCTCGGCAAGCGGGTCTTCGCCGAGAACTGCGCTACTTGTCATTCGAGTAAGCAACCGCCCGCCGATATCGCTTCCGATCCGGCGAAGCGCATCGAGTGGTTCCGCAACGCGGTCATGCGGAGCGATTTTGCTGACGGCAATTTCCTTTCCGACGATCGCCGTTATCCGGTCGCGACGATCGGAACGAACATAGGGCGCGCCGCCGGATCGAATGCCATGCAGGGGCATATCTGGGACGAATTCTCTTCAGTGGACTACAAGCGGCTGCCCCAAACGGAAGAGATTACCGGTCTCTATAATCCCGTCAATCCCAAAAAGCCGATTACATTCAGGCTGCCCGCCGGAGGCCCCGGTTATTACCGTACGCCCACGCTCGCAGGCGTGTGGGCGACTGCTCCTTACTTCCATAACAATGGACTTGGCGTGTTTACGGGAGATCCTTCGATTGCCGGACGCCTGCGGGCGTATGACGACGCAATGGATAAGCTTCTCTGGCCAGAGCATCGCCTGGGCGTGAAATCGATCCTGCGGACAACGGCGAAAAGCAACATCGTTGTGAACGGCGAAACCCGTTATACAGGAGTACCTGCGGGAACTCCGATTAAACTGTTTGCGAATATCGACACGGCGAAGCTCAACGGTCTCGCAAACCAGGGCTGGTTCACGAAATTCCTGAACTGGCTGCTGGGGCGTAAGACGGTTGAAAATCTTCTGCTCGATCAGAACCTTGCGCCCGATTTCATTGAAGATCGGGGACACACGTTCGGCTCGCAGCTCAGCGACAATGAGAAACGCGCGCTCATCGAATACGTGAAGACGCTCTGAGTCTATCCGAGCAATCCGCGGAAGTAATCGTTCAGGAGCCGGCCATCCGGATCGAATCCTTTACGGGCCTCCGCGAACTCCGTCCAGTGATCGCCAAACGCTTTTTTCACGATTTCGGCCGTGAGACCGGGAGTCTGGTTCAGGAGCGGCGCGCCATTGCGCTCTGAGCAGAACAGATTGTAGGCGCCAAGAAACTCGTCCCATCCGGGATTGGCGGTGGAAACGGGGTCGATTGTCATGACATGCGTATCCGCGGAGTAGGAAAGCAGAGCCTTCTGGTCCTGAGAGATCCGGTAACCCACGTATAGAAGGTTGGAACGGTAACCCTTATCGCGATAGTAGTCTTTTGCGAACTGAAAGAACTCGGCCAGAACTTTTGGATAGTTCGCCTCGTCGAATGCGAACAGGCTGAAGGTGTAACGGTGATCGTCCGAGACTGGCGGATAGTCGATGATCTGATCGCTCGGGATGGTGTTGTCGCTGACCACGATGTTCTCGAGCTGGAAGCGCCACGTCGCATTGAAGCTGTCGATGATGGCGTAGCGGACCGAGGGCGCGTCGAAGTTTTCCTCCACATCGTGGCCGAGCTTCGGTCCTGTCGTTCCCCAGATGTGGTTCCGCAGCGCCCAGGCGCTTCGGTTTGGCTCGCCGGTCGCGGCCGGATTGTATTTCCTGAACTCAACGGTAATCTGGTCCGTGAACGGAAACATGTAAAACATCATCGAGTAGTCGAGTTTGATCAGGTCCGGCAGAGTCTCGAGGAACGCTTCCAGCGTGAATGTCTTGTGGTGAACGTGCAGGGGCAGCAATCCGCGGATACTATAGGTCACCTCATACGCGATGCCAAACATCCCATAGCTCGATCGCACTTTCCGCATCAGCTCCGCGTCTTTCTCCTCGGTGACTTCCAGCAGGCTTCCATCCGGCAGCACCATCTTCACGCCGATGACGTAGGACCCCACCTGCCCGAACTCCCCAGGCATCGAAGCGTCCTTGGTGCCCGCGACCGCGGCGCTGCCAGCCGTCAGGCTACCGATTTCCGTGTTGACGTAGAACTGTTTGTTGGCCGCCAACAGTTCTTTCGCCATCTGCAGATGGGTGGCTCCGGCTTCCACAGTCAGCGTGTCGTCGCCGATCTGGATGATGCGGTTCATCTTCATCCGGATCAGGGTTCCGCCCTCGGCGGCGCCGCAGGGCGAAACGGAATGATTGGAGCCCACCGCGCGAACCGGCGAAGGATACGTCGCCGGAGCTTTCATGACGGCCACAATGTCATCGACGGAATGCGCGTCGACAATTACGGCGGGATGGGATACTACATCGCCAAACCAGTTCGTCACTGTGATCGATGCGGAGGGAGCCATGGATCTCATTTTCTCCCAAATTTTGCTGTGATACCATCGTGCGACAGAACCCGTCAGGAGCACCACGAACCATGAGCAAACTGAAGATTTTCGGCACTGGCCTCACCATCACGGCGGCGGCGATTCTCGCGCTGGCGCAGCCGCCCGCACCGGGCCCATTCGGCGGCTCCGGCCGCGGTGGACGCGGGGGCAGCGGCCGTGGTGGTGGCGGCAACGTCCCGCCTCCCGCCGGGATGCAGCCGAATTCGCAGTACCGGCTCGGTCCGGATTCCATGCCGCAGGATGGCGTACCCAAGGGTGAGATCCAGGGCCCGTTCCACATCCAGAGCAACGTGTATCCGGGGACGCAACACACGTATTGGGTCTATGTCCCGGCGCAGTACGATCCGAAGATTCCCACGGCGCTGATGGTGTTTCAGGATGGCCAGGCGTTCAAAGATCCGAATGGCGATCTGCGTGCGCAAAATGTGATGGACAACCTGATCTACCGCCGCGAGATTCCCGTGATGATTGGCGTGTTCATCAATCCGGGCCGCACGCCGGAACAGCCGGAGCCGCCAAGCGCCAATGGCGATTGGGGCGACCGCACCACAAACCGGCCCACCGAATACAACACGCCTGATGACAAATACGCGCGCGTGGTGACAGAGGAGCTGATGCCGGAGCTCTATAAGAGTTACAACATTTCGAAGGACCCCGACATGCATGGAATCGGCGGTTCCAGTTCGGGCGCGATTGCGGCATTTGCCGTGGCGTGGGAGCGTCCGAATGACTTCCGCAAAGTGCTGAGCAGTGTCGGGAGCTTTGTAAATCTGCGGGGCGGCTATGTGTATCCGGAGCGTGTGCTAGCGAGCGAGAAGAAGCCGATCCGGGTGTTTCTCTGCGATGGGCGAAACGATAACCGCAACGCGGATCCGAATCGCGACTGGTTCTACCAGAACGTGCGGCTGATGAAGGCGTTGACGCAGAAGGGCTATGACGTCAACTACGCATTCGGCATGAACCTTCATGGACAAAAATTCAGCGGAGCCATTCTGCCGGAGATGATGCGCTGGCTCTGGCGCGACGCCCAGCCAATTTCGACCGACCCGCATGACATGGTGGAGCGCTCATTCCGCGAAGCCGTAGCAAAGTAGCCTGGTACGTGGGGCGGAGCTTCGGCTCTGCACGCCGGGCTTCTGCCCGGCGCTAATCGGCTAATACCCGCCGATCGCTTCCAGCTTTTCGCCCTCTGTACAGCGGTACCCGCCAGGCCGCACATCTTTGAATTCCTGCTTCGCGCCGCTCGGCCATTCGATGACCACACGTGACGCCCTATCCTGCTTGCCGATTCCGAACGTCAACGCCAGTTCGGATTGCGAGAGATAGCTCGACCCCGTCCGCACCATGCGGGACTGCGTGCCCTCCCCCGTCGTGAGCCGCACCACAGCCCCAATCGCGTCCCGATTCGATTTCACGCCGCGAAGCTGGAACCGAATCGAGCGGTTTCCGTTGGCTACCTCGTTTTTGTAAAGATAAGCCGCCCCCTGATTGGTCGTGATCAGCAGATCCGGCGCGCCATCGCGATTGAAATCGCCCACCGCAAGCCCGCGCCCCACTTTCGGCGCCGCAAACGCGCTCCCGGCGGCCGCGGCAACATCGTTGAATCGGCCCCGGCCGTCATTCAGAAACAGAAGCGGCGCCTGCGCGTAGCCATGGTTTCCGGCGATATTGCGGACGCTCTCATCGATATGCCCGTTGGCCGCGACCAGATCGAGTCGCCCGTCCAGGTCCATATCGACAAACCGGCAGCCGAAGCCAAGGCGCGAGCGTGAAGCGCGGCCGATGCCCGTCGGGATCGCCGCGTCCGTATAGATGCCGTTGCGGTCCGCGCGGTAGAGAGCGATCATCTCGTCATCGAAATTGGTGACCGCGATGCCACCGGCTCCGGAGTTATCGAAATCGGCGGCGTCCACGCCCATGCCGGCGCGGGCGCGTCCGTCTTCGCTGAACGCAACGCCCACCTGCACCCCGACGTCCTCAAACTTTCCGTTCCGCTGGTTGCGGTAAAGCTTGTTCGGCTGCGTATCGTTAGCGACGAAAAGATCGGGCCAGCCATCGCGATTGTCATCCAGCATGGCGACTCCCAGCGCTTTCGAATTCGCGTCGAAAATTTCGCTCGACGCGGTCACGTCCTCAAACGTGCCGTTGCCGCGATTCCGAAACAGCCAGCACGTGGATCCGTGATAAGCCTCGGGCGTGCAGTAGGACTTATTCTTCCCATCCACGCTGCAAAAAACATCATGCTCGGGCGACCAGCGTACGTAGTTGCAGACGAACAGATCGAGCAGCCCATCGCGATTGTAGTCGAACCAGAGCGCCGAGGTGCTGAAAGCCGAGCGGCCGCCGAGACCGGCTTTTTCGGTGACATCAACGAATGTTCCGCGGCCCGTGTTGTGGAAGAGCCGGTTCTGTCCGACCGCCGTCACGTAGATATCGGGAAAGCCGTCGTTATCGTAATCGGCGATCGTGACGCCGAGACCGTACATTTCGACCGCAAGCCCGGCGCGCTGCGTCACATCCGTAAACGTGCCGTTGCGATTGTTGCGGTAAAGCTGCATAGTGCTGCGCTGGCGCCGGTGACCGGACCAGTCGCAGCCGTTAACGATCAGGATGTCGAGCCAGCCGTCATTGTCGTAATCAAAAAACGCGCAGCCGGGGCCCATGGTTTCCGGCAGAAGCCTAGCGCCGTACGCGCCGCTGTTGTGTTGAAAGTGGACGCCCGCGGCGGCGGTCACATCGGCCAGCCGGAAACCGAGTCCCGCGCCAAGCGCGAATTCGGGGCGAACCAGCGAAGCCGCGCCGCCGGCCAGAAACGCGCGCCGGCCGAGAAGTCTCATGTGATGCTGACCAGGCCCGTGCGAATCGCGTAGACCACCAGCGCGGCCGTGTTGTGGATCTGTAGCGTCTGCATGATGTTGGCTCGATGCACGGAAACGGTATTCACGCTCAGCCCCAGCACCACGGCGATTTCCTTGTTGGACTTGCCATGAACGATGAGCTGTAGTACTTCGAGCTCGCGCGTGCTCAGGTCCGGCGCCGCCTCGGGGTTGCCGCCGAGACGGCCGAGACGCGGGTCGAGCACCTGGTCGCCCGCCGCGATCTTCTTCACCGCGTCCACCAGTTCCAGATCCATGGCGTTCTTCAGCAGATAGCCACGCGCCCCCGCGTCGAGACACGTGCGGACGTAATCCGGTTCCGCATGCATGCTGAGCATGAGAACTTTCGCCTCCGGCAGAGCCGCCAAAATGCGGCGCGTCGCCACCGCGCCGTTCATGCTGGGCAGCGCAAAATCCATGACGATGACCTGCGGCTTCAGCGCAAGGGCCGATTCCACCGCTTCAAAACCGTCGCTCGCCTCGCCAACCACGATGATGCCGGTTTCATCCTCCAGCATGCGCCGGAAGCCATGGCGGACAAGACTGTGGTCGTCCACGAGTAATACGGTGATGTCAGTCTGCTGCATTCGTCTCCGTCTGATAGTAAGGCGCGCTGGCGCGCACCAGGGCGCCGCCGGCCTGCCCGCGCCCAAATTCAATTGTCCCCTTCACCAGGTCAACACGCTCCCGCATGGAAACGAGACCCAGCCCATGACTGATCTCTTCGGGATAGCCAACGCCTTCATCTTCGATTTCCACGGTGAGCGCGGAGATATCGAACCGCACGCGCACCGTCGCACTTTTCGATTGCGAGTGCCGCACCACGTTGTTCAGAGCCTCCTGGATCACGCGATAGAGGTGGATGGAAACTTCCTTGTCGGCTTCATGAGGATCGCCCTCTTTTTCATAAACGATGCGAAGGCCGGTACGCTGCTCGAAGCTGGGCAGGTAAGCGGCGAGCGCGCCGGGAAGGCCGGCTTCATCCAGAACCGAGGGATGGAGAGCCTGCGAGAGCGAGCGCACTTTTTCGAGCGTGGACTGCACGATTTCATGAACCTCGCGAAGCTCATCCGCGGGCGTGACGTTTTCCCGCGTGGCGCGCCGGCGGGCGCGCTGGAGCATGGCGCCGATGGCGGTCAGGATCTGCCCAAACTCATCGTGCAGTTCGCGCGAGATGGACCGGAATGTACTTTCCTGCGAAGTGATCAGCTGCTGAGCGAGATCGCGGCGGCGCTCGGCGAGCATGCGGCGCTGTTCGGAAAGATCGGCGACGCGCTGGAACAGCCGGCGATAATACTGCACCAGATAAAGGCTGGTCAGCACGATAACGATCAGCATGGCCGCCAGAAAAATGTAGACGTTCCGCTCGGCGCCCGCATAGATTTCCTGCGTACGCTGCGCGGCCGCTTCTTCGCTGGCGTTATTCGCCACGAGCAGGCGCGAAACGGCGCTGCTGAGCGCAGCCTGGCGAGGCTGCAGCGAATTGCGTATCTGAATCCGCGCTTCATCCGAGTGGCCGTCGTCCGCCATCCGGAACACGCGGTCCAGCGAATCCCAGAATTGCCGGAAGGAATCCGCCAGATAGCGGCGCTGGCTGGAATCGCGGTCGGTCATCGAAACGCCGGCTTCGCGGGAGAGCGCGTCTTCCAGATCGGTCTGAATGCCACGGAACTGCGGCCGCCATGCGGCCAGGCCGTAGCGCTGCACGTCCACGGCGTCGGCGTCCAGCATGTCGCGCATGGCGAGCGCGCAGGAGTTGAGGCTGTTCTGGATGCGCAGAAGCAAATGCGAATCCAGACGGTTGCGGTCAATGGTTCCGCTCTGTAGTTCGCGCAGCGCGCGCAACTGCCGGATCGTATAGACGGAATACACCCCCACGGCCACCAGCGTGACCAGCAGCCCGGCGAGCAGACGATACGTAGGGGAACGGGAGGTCATCGCCTTATCGCAGACTAGCAGCCAAACGGGCCGCGCGGTTAATATGTTTCTACTACTGGCGCGCGTAGCCCCTGGCAGTCATGATGGTAATTACATGATGCGACTGGGGATTGCTCTGGCCATGGTGGGCGTCTTTCTGATGGCAGCTCCGCCGCCGGCCGATGTTCACTTTACCGACGTCACTGCCGCTGCCGGAATCCATTTCACCCACAACGCCGGACGGACGGGCAGGAAGTGGCTGCCCGAAACCATGGGCTCGGGCGTGGCGTTTTTCGATGCCGATGGCGACGGCAACCTCGACATCCTGCTGCTGAACGGGAGCGACTGGATCCCGCACGGCAATCGCACGGTTGCCGCGCTCTACCGCAATAACGGCAAGGGCGCCTTCACCGATATCACGCGCGGCAGCGGCCTCGATATCGAGATGCACGGCATGGGCGTGGCGGTCGGCGATTACGATAACGATGGCCGCGACGATCTCTACATAACCGCGGTGGGCGGCGATCACCTCTTTCACAATCTGGGCGGCGGGCATTTTCGCGATGTGACGCGCGAGGCCGGCATTGCCAATGCGCAGTTCTCATCGAGCGCTGCATGGTTCGATTACGACAAGGACGGGAAACTCGACCTGTTCGTAGGCAACTATGTGCAGTGGACCGCGAAGGGCGATATTCGCTGCTCTCTCGACGGGACGAATAAGTCCTACTGCACGCCGGAGCTCTACAAAGGCGCGGCCTCGAAGCTGTATCGCAATCTGGGAAACGGCAGGTTCGAGGATGTGACGGCGAAAGCCGGACTGGGGGATGCTTCGAGCAAGACGCTCGGCGTGACTGTTTTCGATTTCAACAATGACGGGTGGCCGGACCTGTTCCTCGCGAATGACACGCAGCCGAACAAGCTGTATCGCAATCTGGGGAACGGGACGTTCAGAGAAGAAGGGCTTTCGGCGGGCGTGGCATTCGGCGAGGACGGCGTGGCGCGCGGCGCGATGGGAACGGATGCGGCAGATTACGATCGTTCCGGCCGGCAGCACCTGGCGGTCGGGAATTTTTCGAACCAGATGCTGGCGCTTTATCACAATGACGGCAATGGGCTCTTCTCCGACGTGGCGACGCGCGCGGGAATTGGCCGGCCCAGCCAGCTCAGCCTCACCTTCGGACTGTTCTTCTTCGATTACGATCTGGACGGGCTGCCGGAT
>CAZWTH010000418.1:0-7481 GCA_964636715.1 uncultured Solibacteraceae bacterium
CTCCGCCACGGTCTCCGCGTCGCTATCGGAAAGATTGATCGGCTGCGCGTGCTTTTTGAGCTCCGCCGCAACCAGTTCGCCTTTCTTGTCATTCATGGTGACGCCGGAATGCAGGATGTTATTGCCTTTCCCGGCGACGCCGCGGAGGTCCGATGCATGGCATGAGGCGCAATTCGATTCGTACAGCGCGTGTCCGCGCGCCTGCACATCGGCCGAGGCCAGCGGACGCGTATACTGCGTGAACCCGCCGGCGCGGGCGCCGCGCCCGCGTCCACCTCCGCCGCCGCGTCCGGCTGCGCCCGTACCGCCGCGCCCGCCCGGAGGCTGCGCCAGAACCATGCACACCGCCGCGGTTCCGGCAATACAAGCAGTTAACAGCGACTTTGTTGAAATCATAGAACCGTCCTCACTGAATACAAGGCATCGAAGCCTCACGACCGTAAAATGCGAAAAAACGCAATCTTCATCAGATCACACTCGCATCAGCCGCTACTTCAAGTTTTGTAAACGGAAACGGCGCCGCGGCAGTAACGCCTCGGCGCCGCTGAAATATCAGTTGGGAGCTTCGTTTAGCTCTTCACGCGATGCGCCACGAAATCGAGCGTGAACTGCCCGCCGCCGGCGCTGAGCGTCAGCTTCATTTCGTCGCCCTTCACGGTACCGGAGTAATTGATCAGCCCGAAATCGGTGTTGATCGCGAACGACACTTTGTCGCCATCCACCTTCCCGTCCGAGATGTCGATCGTCCCCATCTGGCTGGCGATCGATCCGGTGAGCTTCTCGCCATCCACTTTCAGCACAAAGGTGTTCTCCTGAGCGCCGTTGGGCGTTTCGAGCGTCCCTTTCCACGTCCCCGCCACCATCTCATCGCCGAAAGCCGATAACGTCAACCCGAGTACCGCCACGAACAGCAGAATCCATTTACGCATAGAATTAGCCTTCCCCGTTGTGAAATCGATTCGCGGAAAATCCGCGCTTTCCGCTATCAGACCACAGTTCGGGTCCGGAATGCCCTTTAAGATTTGTAAATTCGTAAGACGGCTCCGGGAGGGCTAATTCCCCGTCGGCATCTTTTCGACGTGGTCCACGATGAGTTGCTCCACCGGAGCGGTGCGCGATTCCAGTTTCAGCCCGAACTCCTGGATCGCTTCCGTCAGCGGCAGGGCTTTGTTCGCGTCCGGCGCATTGTCGGTCCCGCCGGCTTTCGGCAGCGCCGACATATCCGCGAGCAAAACGTCGAGGGTCGCATCGTAGTATCCCTCAATTCCCGTCATATCGACGATCTGGCGCCCGATACCGCCCGGCAACTGAGTGAATACCTGGCTCAGCATCTCGGCGAGACCGTTCATCGAGACCATACTGAACTCGAGATGGACGGAACGAGTATATGGATTATCGCTTCGCGTCACCATGCCCTTGCTCCCGTAGTTCATGATGGTGCTGTTTTTGGCGGTGTCGACGCGCATCCGGATTTGCCCGTCGTGGCCGTCGGCCGTTAGTTCTCCCGGCGCAAGTGGCGCGTTTTCGTCAATCGGAGCGGGAGTTCCAGCGGACGTTTTCAGCTTGAGCCCTCCCTTGCCCACTACCAGGCCGAGTACGGGCCGCTCCACTTTCGCTTTGTGGGCGGCCAATCCGAATCGATCTTCCAGCAGCGACTGGAGCATCCGCGGCGCATCCGTCTTTGAAGCTCCCCGCGGCAGAGTGGCGACAATATCGAAGCGCTCCGAGGTCATCCAGTCCGGACCTTCGACCTGGTAGGGCCGGACGCCCCATGCGACTTCCATCAGGCTCCGCAAGTCCATATACAGGTATTCCGCGCGGCGCGAATCGACGTGCGGGCCAACGGGCAATTTGCCTCCGCTCTTGATCAGCACCGCGATTTTCGCCTGATCGAGCGGGGCCGCGGGCCTTACGGAAGCAACTTCGAACGCCGGCTTCTGCTGCGCGTATACCGCACAGACAGAAAAAGTGAGTGAGGCGATCCGTCTGCCGCACATTTAGATAACACCCCCCAACCTGTGCGATTTTATCAGTTTTCGGTCGGTGTTTTTTCTAATTGGTCGATTATCAGCAATTCACCTGGCGCCTTTTGCGCATCCAGCTTCAGTCCGAGTTTCTGCAACGATTGCATCACGGTTGAATCGCCGCCATCCGCGCCGCCTGCCGGAAAGCCGCCGCCGGGGAAACCGCCGGGAGGTCCAAAGCCGCCGCCCGCGCCCGGCGGAGGGCCTCCGCCTCCCGGAAATCCCTGCTTGCGCATCATGTTCATCATGTCCGCCATGGAGAGATCGATCGCTACGTCGTAATTACCGGTGAGGCCTGTTTTGTCGATGACGGGGCGATCAAGAAACTGCGTGAGTTGTTCGGTCAGCGTCGCCAGATCCATCTTCGAAGCTTCCAGATGGATACCGGCCCCGGACATCGACACCTTCGTGGTCTCGCCTCCCGGTCCGGTGATGACCATTCCGCGCATGGGATCTCCGCTCATGGTGGAATTCGACATGCGCCCCATCATGCCGAAATCCGGCGCTTTCGGATCGGTCTTCCGGACCGGCGCCTTCCCCTCCTCCACCGGCGACTCCTTCATCTTCAGCCCGCCTTTCCCCACCGTGAGAAAGTAGACCGGCTCGTCCTTCGTCTCGCGATGCAGTTTGAGGCCGAACCGCTCCGCCAGCAGCGTCTGCAGCATGTCCGGAATCTGGTCTTCATTCGAGTTGGCCGGGAGCTTCGCGGAGATATCCACCATGACGCCGCGCATCCATTCCGGACCTTCCAGCTGATAAGTCTTGATCCGGTACGCCGCGGTGATCACGTCACGCAGCGGCATGCTGCGGATATCGAGCCGCCCGGAATCGTAATGCACGCCCATCTCCGGCCTGGAACGCATGTTCGCAAAATCCGGCGGCGCCGCTATCCGCACGGACGCGGCTTCAAAGGAAGGCATCGCGCCCCATGCGGCCAGGGGCAGAAGAGCTGCCATCCATTTCGCAATTCGCATCGTGACTCCTTTTACGCCGCCAGCCTGTAACGCCGCAGCAGATGCGCCAGCCCGCTACGCCCGCGATGCAGGCGGGATTTCACGGTCCCCACCGGCACGCCGGTACGCAGCGCAATTTCGCTGTAGCTCAATCCCCGAATGTCGTAGAAAAAGACGGTTTCCCGCAGTTCCGGCGGCAGTTTCGCCAGCGCGGTTCGCAAAATGCCGCTCTGCTCCGCGCGCTCGTAACGAATTCCCGGATTTTCCTTCATCGCGACGACATGCCCGTTACGGAGGGCCGCGACGTCGAGCGTGGTCATTGTCCGCTCACGCCGCGTCTTGCGGTAATGATCGATCAGCAGATTTCGCGTCACCAGATTCAGCCACGCCACGAATGACAGCTCTTCTTCGCGAAAGCTCGCGAGCGTGCAGTAGACGCGGAGCAGAACGTCCTGCGTCAGGTCCTGCGCATCGCCGACGCGGCGCGTGAACCGGTAACACTGGTTATAAATGCGCCGCCGGTGCCGCCGCACGAGCTCATCCCAGGCCTGCGCGCTGCCGTTCTGGCATTCGCGCACGAATTTGTTTTCCTGCCCGCGAATGTCCGCAAACCGGTAAATCGTACTCATCGATCCGAGTACAACATAATCGCCGAATGCCGGGCTCTTAAGATTTGTAAAGCGCCGGGACAGCGGGCATGCAAACGAGTTACAACTAGTGAGGATGGAATCGCAGGGCGCCATACTTCTGGCCGAAGACGACACCGAGCTTTGTTCCATGATGGCCGATTTCTTCGCTCATCACGGCTTTGAAGTCGAAGCCGTTCATAATGGCCGCGACGCCATTCGCTGCGCGGTGGAAGGCTCGCATGACCTGCTCATTCTCGACGTCATGATGCCGGTGCTCGATGGCTTCGAAGCGCTCCGCCAGATCCGCCGTCGCAGCGCGCTGCCGGTCATCATGCTGACCGCGCGCACCGCGCCCGCCGACCGCATCGACGGCCTCAATACCGGCGCCGACGATTACCTGCCCAAACCTTTTGCCCCCGAAGAACTGCTCGCCCGCGTGCGCGCCGTCCTGCGCCGTTCCGGGCGCGCCGCGCAAGCCGATGAAACGCTCGAATGCGGCGGCCTGCGGCTTCGCCCTTCCACGCGCGAGGCCTGGGTGCGCGGCGAACCGGTCACGCTCACGTCCATCGAATTCGACATTCTCGATTGCCTGGCGCACGCCGCGGGGCGCGTGGTTTCCCGCGACGCGCTCGCCGCGGCGATTCATCAGCGCGAGGCCAATCCATTCGACCGCTCGCTCGATGTGCACGTCAGCCATCTGCGCAAAAAGCTGGATGACGAAGACGAAACGTTCATCCACACCATCCGCGGCGCCGGATACATGCTCGCCTCACGGCAGCGGGCGCCGGAGAGTGCGTGATGAGATCGGTCTACGCGAAAATCCTGATCTGGGCGTTTCTCACCCTCACCATTTCGATGGTGCTGTTTTTCTTCATCAGCCGCGCAATCGAGTTGCGTATGGGGGCCGGCGCGGTCTTTCACACCACGGTTGAGCTCGAACTGGCGCAAACACGCGCGCTCTACGAAACGCAGGGCAGCGCGGCGGCGGCGGAATTTCTCTCCCGCGTGAATCGTTCGATGGGCTGGAACTGCGTGGTGCTCGATTCCGCCAATCGCGACGTGGCCAGCGGAAAAAATCGCTCGGACCTGCGCAATCTTCTGAAGGGCGAGTGGGATCGTCCAGTCGGCATTCCGGGCGGAATCGCGGTCGGCGTCCAGAGTTCGGATCGCCGCTATGCGCTCGTCGTCCAGGCGCCATTTTCGTTCGATCCGTGGACGACGCTTCCCTATTACGGTCTGATCCTTCTCACCCTCGCCGCGCTCTGCTGGCCGATGGCGTATCACATCTATTCGCCGCTGCGTTCGCTGGCCCGCACGTTCGACCGTTTCGGGCAGGGCGATCTCGCGATCCGCCAGCAATCGCGCCGCCGCGATGAAATCGGCGATCTCGCGCGTTCCTTCGATCGCATGGCCGACCGGATTGCGACTCTGCTGACCGCCGAGCGCCGCCTGTTGCAGGACGTCTCGCACGAACTCCGCTCGCCGCTCGCGCGCCTTAGCTTCGCCACGGCGTTGCTCAATACCGAGCCCAATCGCGAAAAAGGCAAGGAGCGCATCGGCAAGGAAGTGGGCCGGCTGACGACTCTGGTCAACGCGCTCCTCGAAATGACGCGCGCGGAAGGCGATCCTGCTTCTCGCGAGCGGAAGGAAGTTCGCCTCGATCAGCTCATTCGCGATGTGGTGGAGGATTGCGCCGTCGAAGCCGCGGGTCATTCGTGCAGTCTCGCTCTCCGGATTCAGGACCAGATCGCCATCAGCGGCGACGAAGAGCTTCTCCGCCGCGCCGTCGAAAACATTATTCGAAACGCGATCCGCTACTCGCCCGCCGGAGAGGCAATTGACGTGAATCTGAGCGTCGGGGCCGGCTCCGCGAGGATCGAAGTCCGGGACCGCGGCCCGGGCGTTCCCGAAAATCGGCTCTCGCAGATTTTCGAGCCCTTCTTTCGCGTGGATGACTCCCGCAACAGCGCGACGGGCGGCGTCGGCCTGGGGCTTTCGATCGCCATGCGCGCCGTGAAACTGCACAACGGCGCCATTGAAGCGAAGAACGTCACGCCAGGCCTGCTGGTGACGATCGATCTCCCCATGTAGGGGCGCCCTTCGTCTCCAGCAGCCGCCACATCAGCCATCCCGCCACCGGAAACAGCGCTCCGATCTGGAACGAGAGCTGATACTGCGCGTGATCGAACAGGCGGCCGAAGATCGGCATCATCAGGGCGACTACCGCGCCCCAGCTCCCCGCCCCGAGTCCGGCGAGCAACCCGGCCTGGCTCGAAGGAAAGACGCCGGTGACGTAAGACACCGCGAGCACCACCAGGCCGGCGCAGGAAAACATCTCCAGCCACATCGCAATCAGCACCGCCGCGCCGGTGGGCAGCGAATGCGCGAAGAACATCGGAATGCCCGTCAGCATCGCGGCAATCGTGAGGCCCCGATAGCGCGGTCCCGCGCGATCGAGAATCGCGCCCCACACGAAATAGCCCACCTCCCACGCGGAAGGCGGAATCCACAAAACTTTCCCCAGAGTCGCCTGACTCCAGCCAAACCGCGCATGCAGATAGAGCGGCGAGTCATACAGAATGAACGCCAGCGGCAGCGCGCCCACGCCGTACAGAAAGATATACGCCCATAACCGCGGACTTGCCCACGGCAGCCTTTCTTTCGCGAACTCAACGCCCTGATCGACGCCGGCGCCAACCTTCCGCCACAGCAGCAGCCACATCGCGCCGAAAAAACCGGTCGCGAGGAACGCGCCCTGCCAGCCCCACCACAACGCGAGCGGCGTCACGATGAGCGGCGCAATCATGGCGCCGAGCGAACCGCCGCTGTAGGCGATTGCCAGGCCTTTTCCGCGCTTCGAGGGTGGCAGCGTCTGCGCCACCGTGCGCAAGCCGCCGGGGAACGTCGCGCCCTCCGCCCCGCCGAGCGCAAATCGCGCCACGGAAAAACTCCAGAATCCGGTAGCCCAGGCATGGGCGGCGGAAGCGACGGTCCAGAGGCCGACCGCGAGATTCATGCCCTTCCGCACGCCCATGCGGTCCAGCAAATGGCCCCAGACCGGATTTGCCAGCATATAGGCATAAGAAAAGAAGGCGATAATGATGCCGTATTGCTCAACCGAAATGTGGGTTTCCTGCAAAATGGTGGGCGAAAGAATCGCGAGCGCATTGCGGTCGATGTAGCTGAGCAGGGAGACCAGCAGCATCGAAAAAGCCGGCATCCAGCGGCCTTCGGGGGATGGAGCGGAAGTCGAAATAACTCATGATGATACACTGACGTTGGTCTCCTCCGGAACATTTTTTCCAGACAATGCTTCTCCCCAGAGAATTCGTTACCTATCTCTCGCGTCAAATCGTACAGCGAATCAGCGGTACGGCCATCGACACCCACCAGCCGGCGCGTGTCGTCGAAATTGTCGACAATCTGATCAATGATGAGATGGCGGCCGAGGACCGGCTCAATGATGAAGTGCGCGATCTGCTGGAAGATTACAGCGATTACATGCGCAAAGAGGGCATCAGCTATCAGGACATGTTCCGCAAGATCAAGAACACCCTGATCCAGAAGAAGAAGATCGTGCGCGCGTCGGGCCGGGATACCGGCGACAGCATGAAGCTCTCCCGCGATAAAATCACCGACATTTCCCACAAACTGGTCGCCCTGATGCGCAAGTCTCGTGACCTGCGTCTGAAAAAAGATCAGAACGACGTCCGCCTGGATATCGTGAAGGCATTCACAGAGATCCTGCAGGTGGAAGAGAAGGCCGATCGCGCCTCGCGTGAAAAAGTTCGCTCGGTCAAACGCGACATCCCCGAAGGCAGCGAAGAGTTCGACATCCTCCAGAAGAAGTACTACGCCGAAGAGCTCAAGAAATA
>CAZWTH010000419.1:0-17207 GCA_964636715.1 uncultured Solibacteraceae bacterium
AAGGGAGTGCGGGCGTGACGGCGTCGGCTGCGGGGACTGTCAAGCGGTCGCGGGCGTGGATACCGGCGGGCGTGTCCGCCGATCTGCTGGTGCCGGCGGCGGTACTCGGAATTGTGGTGGCGCTGATCATGCCGATGCCGAGCTATCTGCTCGATCTGCTGATCGTCGGCGACATCATGATGTCGATTGTGGTGATGATGGTCGCGATGTATATTACGCGGCCGGTGGATTTCAATGTTTTTCCGACAACGCTGCTCCTGCTGACGCTGTTCCGGCTGGCGCTGAACGTCTCGAGCTCGCGTTTGATTCTGCTCAACGGGCATACGGGGACCACGGCGGCGGGGAGCGTGATTCAGGCGTTTGGAAATTTCGTGGTCGGCGGAAATTACATCGTGGGGACAGTGATTTTTCTGGTGCTGATCGCGATCCAGTATGTCGTGATCAACCACGGCGCGGTGCGCATCTCGGAAGTGACGGCGCGGTTTACGCTCGATGCGCTGCCGGGCAAACAGATGTCGATCGATTCGGACCTGAATGCGGGTCTGATCGATGAGGCGACGGCGCGGGAGCGGCGGCGGAGCCTGGCGGCGGAAGCGGAATTCTTCGGCGCGATGGATGGGGCGAGCCGGTTCACGCAGCGCGATGCGGTGGCGGGCGTGCTGATCACCGGTATCAACATTGTGGCGGGGCTGTTGATCGGAATTGTGCAGCACGGGCTCGACATCGGGAAGGCGCTCGAGACGTATACGGTGCTGACGATTGGCGATGGGCTGGTGACGGTGATTCCGGCGCTGATGATTTCGATTTCAGGAGCGATGATCATCACGCGGGCGAGTTCGGACAATCGCGTGGGGGCGGAGTTCCAGAAGCAAGTCTTTGGGGCGGCGCAGCCGCTGCTGCTTTCAAGCGGCGTGCTGGTGGCGCTGGCGGCGTTTCCGGGACTGCCGGGTATTCCGTTTGTGCTGCTGGGGGCCGGATTAGGAACGGCGGCGTGGCGGATGCAGAAGAAGCAGGCGCTTCCGCCGGCAGGATCGGCGGCGGACAAACCGAAGCCGGTGCGGGAAAACCTGGAGGAGTTGCTGCGGGTGGAGCCGCTCTCCGTGGAAGTGGGAGTGGGACTGATTTCGTTTCTGGCGGGGGGCGCGAATTCCCCACTGTTGCGGCGCATCGCGGGGATTCGCAAACAGCTGGCGCCGGAGCTGGGATTTATTATTCCGCCGGTGCGGGTGGCGGACAATTTGTCGCTGCGGGCGCGCGAGTATTCGATCGGACTGAAGGGGATCGAGATTGCGCGGTTTGAAATGCCGGCGGGGCTGGAACTGGCGATCGCGCTGACGGCATCGGACAAGCCGCCGGAGGGAAGGCCGACGAAGGATCCAGCGTTCGGCGTGCCGGCGTGGTGGGTTCCTTCGGCGCTGGCGGAGAAGACGCGCGCGATGGGGTATACGGTGATCGATCCGCTGAGCGTGGTGAGCACGCATCTGGCGGAACTGATCAAGCGCAACGCTCACGAGTTGTTCTCGCGGCAGGAGGCGAAGCGGCTGCTGGACCGGGTGAGCGCGGAGAATCCGAAAGTGGTGGAAGACCTGGTGCCGAAGCTGCTGCCGCTCGCGAGCGTGCAGCGGGTGTTTCAGAATCTGCTGCGGGAGCGCGTCTCGGTGCGCGACGCGGCGTCGATTCTGGAGGCGCTGGGAGAGGCCGCTGCGCTGACGCGGAATCCGGTGACGCTGACGGAGTTTGTGCGGCAGTCGATCCGGCGCGCGGTGGTGAAGCCGTATCTGAACGCGAACGGAGAGCTGGCGGCCTGGTTTCTGGATCAGCCGATTGAGCGGACGATCGAGAGCGGGGTGGAGCAGGGGGAATCGAACAGTGTGCTGGCGCTGGCTCCGGCGGTGATGCGGGATGTGCTGGACCGGGTGGAGCGGGCAGTGGGGCCGCTCGAGACGCCGGCGGTGGCGATCACGACTTCGGGCTGCCGGTATTTTTTGAGGCTGGCGGTGGAGGCGGTGATGCCGAATCTGATTTTTTTGTCGCATAACGAGGTGCCGGCGGGGGTGAAGGTGATTTCTTTGGGAGTGATCCAGTAGGGGTGTGAGCGGCGCGCCGGGCACAGCCCGACGCGACACCGGGCGGATGCCCGGTGTGCAGGGCGGAAGCCCCGCCCCACGGGTGACGGTTGAGGACAGGATTGGGCAGTGGGATTGGGCAGTTGGGCTGAGCAATTGGGTTGGGCAGTGGGATTGGGCAGTTGGGCTGAGCAGTGGGGCTGAACAGTGGGGCTGAGTAGCGGGGCTGAGCGGTTGGGTTGAGCGGTGGGTGGAGGAAGGGTGTTCAGAGATGGAGACGAAGACTTATTTTGCGAACAGCGTGAGCGCGGCGATGGCGGCGGCGCGGCGGGAACTGGGAGCGGAGGCGCTGCTGGTGGATTCGAAGCCGGCGCCCGCCGCGGCGCGGCAATTTGGGCCGCTGGAGGTGACGTTCGCGAGGACCGGTAGCGGCAGTGGCGGGCTGGAGGAGATCCGTCGGGATATCGCGGCGTTGCGGGCCGCGTTAGTGGCGCCGCCCCAGGGACCTGTTCCGGTGGCGGCGTGGTCCGGTGGGCCGAAGACGGTGGCGTTTGTGGGGCCGGCGGGGCGGGGCAAGACGTCGAGCCTGGTGAAGATCGCGATCCGGTATGGGCTGGCGAAGCAGTTACCGGTCAGGATCTATCTCGCCGGGCCGCACGGGGTGGGGGCGGCGGAGCAGATGGCGAAGTACGCCGGGATTCTGGGGGCGCCGTTTCAGGCGGTGGAATCGTTCGAGAGTCTGCATCTGGCGCTCGAGGGAGACCGGTGGCGGGGGCTTGTGCTGATTGAAGCGGCGGGGGAGATGGCGGCTATGGCGAAATTTTTTGCGCGGCGGGGGGAGATAGAACGGCATCTCGTCCTAAGGGCCGACGCCCGTTCTGCCGATATACAGTACATGCTCACGCGCTTTGCTCCGGTGCGTCCGGGACGTTTGCTGTTTACGGGGGTGGATGAGGCGTCCGATCTGCGGACCGTGGTGGAAACGCTGGTTCGCACCGGGATTCCGGCCACGTTTCTGGGAACGGGGCCGCAAATCCCTGGCGATCTGGAAGAGGCGAACGCGGCGAAACTGGTGCGCGGGGCGTGGGGCGCGGAAGAACGGGCTGTGCAGGCAGCGGCCTGAGGGGGGGACGAGGAAAGAAGTGTCGCCGGCGCACTATTACCAGTCCGAAGGAATTTCGGCAGACGAGCGGGAGAGGCTCATCATCGAGCATCTGCCGCAGGTGCGTCTGATTGCGCGGAAGATCCACGAGCGGCTGCCGGAATCGGTGACGCTCGACGATTTGCTTTCGGCGGGAGTGGTGGGGCTGATCCACGCGATCGATAACTATGACCCGAACCAGAACGTGAAGCTGCGGACGTATGCGGAGTACCGCATCCGCGGGGCGATTCTCGACAGCCTGCGGGCGAGCGATTGGGCTCCGAGAATGAAGCGCAAGCTGGCGCGGACGCTGGAGGCCGGGGTCGCTCGCGCGGAGCAGAAGCTGGGGCGGGCGGCGGAGGAATCGGAGATCGCGACTGAGCTCGGGATGACGGTGGAGGATTACCGGGAGAAGCTCAATGACGTGGCGGCGCTCGACATCGGGGAGCTGGAATTTTTGCGGGATGAGCGGGAGTCGCCGATTTTGCTCAAGTATGTGGCGACGCCGGAGGAAGATTCGCCGGCGATGCAACTGGAGAAGACGGAGCTGGAGAAGCTGATTGCGGGGGCGATCGAGCGGATTCCCCAGGCGGAACGGACGGTGCTGAGCCTCTACTTCTATGAAGAGCTGACGCTACGGGAGATTGCGGACATCATGGGGATTCATTTCTCGCGGGTATCGCAGATCAAATCGCAGGCGGTGTTGCGGCTCAGGAATGCGATCGGGCAGAGGTGGCCGGGTTCGCGCGGAGCGGCGGCATGATGCGGGCGGCGCAGACGCGGATTGGGGCGTATGCGGGGCAGGGGCTCTGCGAGGCGCTCAGCCGGACCACGGACCGGATATTTGAGGCCGGGATGGTTTCGGACGCGGACGGCCCGGAGGTCTTCGAAGACGCGATTGTTTGGCGGCAGCCGGTGTCGCTGGCGGAGGGCGCGTGTTTGTGGCTGAGCGCGGGGCGCGAGCTGTGGGAAACCGCGGGGCGCGCGGCGTGGGACGCGATCGCGGGCCAGACGATGAGTGCGATCGCGGCGGCGCTTTCGGAAGAAACAGGGCGTGAGGTGCGGGTTGGGGATGGCGGTCTCGAGGACGGTGAACTCGATCCGGACCTGTCTGCCGCGGTGTTCGAGATTCGCGGCGGGGATCAGGTCTGGCAGGCGCGGATCGCGTGGAATGCGGAGTTCGCGGCGGCGTGGCCGATGGGGAATGCGGGCGCGGGCGACGGGACGGCGGGCGAGCCAGGGGGATCGAAGACGCTCGATCTGCTGATGGATGTGGCGCTGCCAGTGAGCGTGTCATTTGGGAAGACGTCGCTGCAGATTCGGGAAGTGCTGAAGCTGAATACGGGATCGGTGGTGGAACTGGACCGGCTGGTTTCCGAACCCGTGGAGGTGATTGTGAATAATTGTGTGATCGCGCGCGGGGATGTGGTGGTGGTGGACGGGAACTATGGGGTGCGGGTGACGCAGCTGGCGAGCCGGGCGGAGCGGATGGGGCTGGCGGCGAAATGATTCCGTGGATTCCGGAGGCGATGGCGGCCGCTGGAATGGCGGCGGGTTTGATGGCCGGGGCGCTTTGTGTGTGGCTCTATCAGAGGTCGCGAACGGCGTGGCGGCGGGAGGCGGCGGAGTTGCGGGCCGAGTTGGGACGGGTGCGGGTGGATTCGCTGGCGGAGATTGGGCGGTTGGGGAAAGAGATTGAGGAGTGGAAGCGCGAATCGCAGGCCGGGGCAGAGTTTTGCGAGGGGCGGATAAATGTGACGGTACGGTCCCGCGCGATGCGGATGCTGCGGGCGGGGATTGCCCCGGAGACAGCGGCGGCGGAGTTGGGAATGGCGCAGAGCGAGGTGCGGTTGTTGAAGGAAGTGGCGGGGGCGCTACTGGAGCGGTAGGGGTTTGCCTTTGGCGGTTGGGAGCTGGATGCCGAGGAGTTTGGCGATCGTCGGGGCCACGTCCAGATTGACCACCAGCCCGAGATTGACGCCCTTGCGGACGCCGCGTCCGGTGGCGATGAAGATGGGGTGGAGTTCGGGATCGCTCGCCAGATAGGCGTGGCTGCCTCCGGTTTGGGCGACTTCGGCGGTGACCGGTCCTCCGACCGTTCCAGCGAAGGAATAGCCGGTTTTTGCGGTGAGGAAGATCTGTCCGAATTGCGGGTCCTGGTCCGGGCGGGGGAGTCCGAGGGCGGCATAGTCCGCCGGCGCGTAGACGTGTTCCACGCCTTCGATCGCGCCGAGCACTTCGCGCGCCTTCGCCGCGACGGACGGGTCTTCGATGTAAACGAAACCCGCGCCGCCTTCGGGGAGCACGTAGACCTTCTTATCAAGACCGGCCGCGGCGAGCGCGTTGGTGGCGCGGATCTGCTTATTGAACGCCTTGAAGCCGTGATCGGAGACGACGAGGATGGTCGTCTGGTTCGCGAGGCCGGCTTCGCGCACGGCGTCCACGATTTTTTCCACACAGCTATCGAGAAAGCCCATGACGTCCTTTGCGGCGAGCGAGCCGGGGCCGTAGGTGTGCTGCGTGGAATCCAGTGTGAGCAGATGGAACAGCATCAGGTCCGGCTTATGCTCGCGGATGATGAAGGCGGCGGCGCGGGTCCACATCTGGTCGCGGAAGATGATGTTGGCTTTGGAGAAGCCGTCCATTTCGGCCGGCGTGGCCACGCCTTTGGCGAGCATTTCTTTGGCGACTACGCCATCGGCGGTTGCGGCTTCCGGAAATGACCAGTTGATGGTGGGCGCGTTTTTGATGGCGACCCAGTCGACTTCGGCGGTGGTGAGTCCGGCTTTGTGCGCGGCGTCATACACGGTGGGAACTTTTACGAGATTGACTTTGTCTACCGTGGCATCTACTTTGACAGGTGGCCAGGCGCCGGTGCGCACGATGGCGCCGTTCAGAAGCAAGCCATGCGCGTCCGCGCCGACGCCGGTGACCATGGCGGTGTGATTCGGCCAGGTGATGGTGGGATTGATGGCGAGCATGGGGCCGCCCGTTCCGCTGGCGATGAGTTTCCGCAGGGTGGGGATGGGGAGTTTGGGATCGTCGAGGGCGTTGGCGGGAAAGCCATCGAGCGAGATGACGACGACCTTGCCGCGCTGGGCGCTTGCCACCACGGGCAGGAGGAGAAGCAGGACTGTAACGAGGAAATTTTTCATCGGGCTGAAATCTGAATCAATTATAAGTTTTTTCGCAACACTTTTGGGGCGCCGAGCGTCAATACACAGACGAAAACAATTTCCGCCATGCGCGCCCTGTCTCGTATTGCGATCGCCGCAGCTGCCGCGGCGCTGCTGGTTTGCGCCGCCGACGCCCCGCCGCACCACGTGCGCGCGACGGGGATGATTCGCGCTGTCCATTCACAAACCATTCTGGTGCCGAGGATTGAAGGGTTAGGCGGGAATCAGACGCTGGCCGCGATCGCGGATAACGGGGCGATGGTGCAGCCGGGCGATACGCTGGCGATGTTCGATCGCGCGAACGAAACCAAACTTCTGCAGGACGCGCAGACGAAGTTCGACGATCTGGTGCACCAGATCGAGCAGAAGAAGGCGATGAATAACAGCAACGCCGAGAAGCGCAATGCGGATCTGCAGCAGGCGCAGGCGGACCTGAAGAAAGCGGAAATCGAAAGCCGCAAAGGGCCGGTGCTGAGCGCGATCGATCAGGAAAAAAATCAGGTTAAGCTCGACGACGCGAAGTCGCATGTGGCGAGCCTGCAGCGTTCGGACCATTTCCATGAGCTCTCGGAACAGGCGCAGCTTCGGGTTCTGGAATTGCAGCGCGACCGGCAGCAGGTGGCGGTGACGCGGCAGACGCGCAACATGGACAAGCTGACGGTGAAATCGCCGATCCGCGGCATGGTGGCGCTCGAAACCACGTACCGCAATAACTCGATGGGTCATGCGCAGGAAGGCGACCAGCTATGGCCGGGGACGCCGCTCCTGCGGATTTTCGATCCGGCGAGCATGGCGGTGGAGGTCTCGGTGGGTGAGCCGGATGGCGCCGTGCTGATGCCTGGGGCGACGGCGGTGGTGCATCCGGACGCATTTCCGAATCTGGCGCTGAAGGCGCATTTCGAATCGGCCAGCCCGGTGGCGACGGCTCCGCTGGGGACGACGATGAAGACTTTTTCGGCGCGCTTCGTCATCGACCAGTCCGACCCGCGTTTGTTGCCGGATCTTTCGGCGGCCGTGGATATTGATCCGCCGGCGACGAATATCACGGCGAGCGCCGCTCATCCCGCCAAGGCGTCCAGATAATGGGAAAGACGCCGCGCCGTCTGATTCGATTCGTTATTCTTCTGATCGTCGCCGCCGGGGCCGTGTTTGCGGTGCGCCAGTTCCGGCACACGCAGGCGGCGGCCGCGCTGCCGATGGCGACCGCGCATAAGGGCGATTTCCTGGTGCTGGTGCGGACGCGCGGGCAGTTGATCGCGCAACGGTCGGAGCAGCTCACGGCGCCGCTCGATACCACGGATTTGCAGATTGTTTTCCTCGCGCCCGCGGGCGGGCCGGTGAAAAAAGACGAAGTGGTGATCCGGTTCGATCCGAGCCGCACGCAGCAGGATCTGAAAGAACGGCAGGTGGCGCTCGAGCAGGCGCAGGCGGCGCTCGATCAGGCGGTGGCGGATGCAAAGATCGCCGCGGATCAGGACAAGATCGATCTGAGCAACGCGAACTACCAGGCGGAGAAGGCGAAGCTCGAAGCCGCGAAGCAGGCGATTGTCAGCAAGATTCAGGGCGAGGAGAGCGAGATCGATTTCAATCTCGCGCAGCAGAAGCTGAAAGTGCAGCAGGCGGCGATTATTACGCATGAGAAATCGGCGGAGAGCCACATTGCGTCGCTGACGCGGGCGCGCGACACGGCAAAGACGCAGGTGGAATTCACGCAGCATCAGCTATCGCTCATGGAGCTGAAGAGCCCGCTCGACGGCGTGATCAACTACATGCCGAACTATTCGCAGGGGTGGATGAACGCGCAGCCGTTCAAGGTGGGCGACCACGCGGTGGCGGGCGGCGTTCTGGCGGAGATTCCGGATCTTTCCACGCTGCAGATGGAGGCGAAGGTTGACGAAGTGGATCGCGGGCGCGTGGCGGTAGGGGACAAGGTGATGGTGCATGTGGACGCGTTTCCGGAGAAGGTGATGCCGGCCGCGGTCGCGTTCATTACGCCGCTGCCGGAGCAGAACAACGAATGGCCGCCCTCGAGGAGCTTCCGCGCTTACGCGAAGATCGAATCGCCCGACGCGAGGCTGCGTCCGGGAATGAATGCCGGGTCCGACATTGTGGAAACGAAACTGCCGAACGCGATCAGCGTGCCGGCGAAAGCGCTGTTTACCCGCGACGGGAAGCCTGTTGTGTATGTGAAAGCGGGCGAGCAGTATGTTGCGAAACCGGTACAGGTGACGGCGAAAAATCCCGATGAGGTGGCGATCACGGGGATCGACGCGGGCACGATGGTGGCGCTGTCCGATCCGGCGGCGCTTGCGGCGGGCCAGGGTGACGGCAAGAACGCGGATGCCGGGAAGGCGGCGAAGCCATGAGGTGGGGCCGCGTGGTCATTGTGCTGGTGGCGTGCGCCGCCGTGGGCGGAGCTTCGTGGTACGGGATGAAGGCGTGGAAGGCGATCAACACCACGAAGGACGTCACGATTCCGGTTGCGAAAGTGGAGCGGGGCGATCTCACGCTGACGGTGACGGCGAAGGCGGAATTGCAGGGCGGCAATCCGGAGGTGCTGACGGCGCCGCTGATCGGCGGGACGGAACTGCATTTAACGACGCTGCGGGAGCAGGGAGAAGCGGTGAAGGAAGGCGAGGTGGTCGCCGAATTCGACACCACGGAACAGGAATACAAGCTCAAAGAAGCGCAGGCGGATCTGGCCGAGGCGGAGCAGAAACTGGCGCAGGCGGATGCGGACAACCAGGCGCAGCAGGAAGAGGACGCGTACGCAGTGCTGAAGGCGAAGTCCGATGTGCGCAGCGCGGAGCTGGACGTGAAGAAGAATCCGCTGCTGCCGAGCATTTCGGCGCGCGAGAATACGCTGGCGCTCGACGCCGCGAAAGATCATCTGGCGCAGCTCGAACAGAACGTGGCGAATCGCCGGGCGACGAGCGACGCGGCGCTGGCGATTCAGCGGGCGGGGCGCGACAAGGCGGCGTCTCAGGCGAAGACGGCGCAGGAGAATATTGACGCGATGACGCTGAAGGCGCATCGCGACGGGTACTTCTCGATCAAGTCGAACACGAACGTCAACTACATCAATTTCGGGATGACGCTGCCGGTGTATCAGCCGGGGGATACGGTGCGTCCGGGGATGGCGGTGGCGGAGATTCCGGATCTGAAGAATTGGGAACTGGCGGCGAATATCGCGGAGCTCGATCGCGGGCATATTTCGCTGGGAGAGAAAGTCAACGTCACGGTGATCGCGGCGCCTGGGCGGCAATTTCATGGCACGGTGAAGGATTTGGGGGCGAGCGGCGGGCCGCCGTGGGACCGGCACTTCCAGTGCAAGATCGCGCTGAACGATCCGTCGCCTGAACTGCGGCCGGGGATGAGCGCGATGGTGGTGGTGACTGAGGATCAGCTGCACGGCGTGCTTTCGCTGCCCGCGCAGGCGTTGTTCGAAAGCGACGGGCGCACGTACGTTTACGTGAAGCAGGGCGCGTCGTTCGTTCCGAAAGATGTGAAGCTGACGCGCCGCAACGAAATGCGCGTGGTGGTGGAAGGGCTGAACGAAGGTCAGCAAGTGGCGCTTTCGAATCCCACCGAAATGGAGAAGAAGAAAGCGGCGGGCGGCAGCGCGCTGCAGTCTCTGGGTAAATGAGCTTCTATACTCTGGGCGGAAGATATCTGGCGGATTTTGCGCTTGCGGGGACGAATCTGTGGGCGCAGAAGACGCGCACGCTGCTGACGGCTCTCGGAATTATCTTTGGCGTGGGCGCTGTGATCGGGATGCTGGCGATCGGGGCGGGGGCGCGGGAAGAGTCGCTGCGGTTTATCGAACAACTGGGCGTGCGGAATTTGTTGATCGAATCGCGTCCGGCGGCGAGCGATCAGGAATTGCAGCAGAGGCGGCGTTCATCGCCTGGTCTGACGGAGCGCGATGTGCGCGTGCTGCAGGCAAATGTGGAAGATCTGGATCTGATTTCGGCGCGGCGCACGATGCATCCATCGAGCGTGTTTCCGAAGTCCGCGGACGATATGCCGGAGCTGTTCGGCGTGCGGCCGGCGTATGCGCAGATCCACAACTGGAAGCTGGAGGAGGGATCGTTTTTCGGCAAGACGGAGGACGAGGGGAGCGTTGCCGATTGCGTGCTGGGCGAGAAGGCGAAGGTGTCGCTGCTCGGCTATGGCACGGCGGTGAACAAGTACGTGAAGGTGAACGACACGTGGCTGCGCGTGCGGGGCGTGCTGGCGAATCAGCCGAGCTCGGGCTCGGGCACGGCGCAGTCGGTGGATCCGAATCTGGTGATCTATGTTCCGCTGAACACGTTTCAGTACCGGTTTTTCGAGCAGGGCGGGAGTTTTAAAGACGAGCTGGATGGCGTGGATATCCGGCTGAAGCTGGGCGCGGACAGCGTGCAGGCGGCGAAAGTGGTGACGGCGATTCTGAATTCGACGCATCACTCGGTGCCGGATTTTACGGTGACGATTCCGGCGGAGCTGCTGGCGGAGCAGCAGCGGGCGCAATCGATTTTCACTTACGTGATGGTGGCGATTGCGGCGATTTCGCTGCTGGTGGGCGGGATCGGGATCATGAACATCGTGCTGGCGACGGTGCTGGAGAGGACGCGCGAGATCGGGATCCGGCGGTCGATCGGCGCGAGGCGCGGCGATATTGTGCGGCAGTTTCTGCTGGAGTCGGTTTTGATTTCAATCGGTGGAGGGATGGTGGGGATTGCGTTCGGGTATTTTCTTTCGTGGCTCATCGCGCGCGCGGCGGAGTGGCAGACGATCGTGACGCCGTCCTCGATTTTCATTGCGTTCGGCGTGTCGGTGGCGGTGGGCGTGATTTTCGGGATTTATCCGGCGCGGAAGGCGTCGCGGATCGATCCGATTGAGGCGCTGCGTTATGAGTAGCGGCGTGCGGCGTCTGGCCGCGTTGCTGATGGTTGCGCTGATGCTGCCTTACGCGGCGATGCCCGCTAACCTGCCCTCTTTTGCCAAATCCGGCGCGGCGTGGTGGGAGCACCGGATGTATCCGAACGTGGTGAAGGTGCGGGAGGTGAAAGGCGTTCAGGAGCGGATTGCCGATAACAAGCTGAGCCTGACCCTGAAATCGTTTCTCGAACTGGTGCTGATGAATTCGACCGACATCAATGTGCTGCGGCTGGATGTTTATTCAGCGAGCGCGAATATTCTGGCGGCGCGGGCGCCTTACGATCCGTTTGCGTCGGCGTCGTTCAGCGCAAACCGGTCGGTACAGCCGTCGTCTTCGCAGATCAGCGGCGCGACGACGCTCAGTAATCTGAATCAGAATACGGCGCTTAATTTTCAGCAGCTTCTGCCGACGGGGCAGAATGTGAATGCGAGCTTCAATGCGGTTCGGAGTTCGAACAACAGCGCGTTCAGTTTGCTGAATCCGAGTATTCTGGGCACGTTCAATTTTTCGGTGGCGCAGCCGCTGCTGCAGGACCGGTCGCGGATTCAGGTGCGCGGGCCGATGCAGATTGCGCGGTCGCAACTGACGATCACGTCGCGGCAGAGCGAGGCGCGGATCGCGGATCTGGTGGCGACGGCGGCGAGCGCTTACTGGACCGCGGTGCAGGCGCGCGATGGCGTGAAGGTGTTGCAGCAGACGCTGGATCTGGCGCAGAAATCGTACGATCGCGACAAGCAGGCGCTCGATCTGGGAGCGCTCGCGCAGCTCGATATTTTTCAATCGGAAGCGCAGGTAGCGGGGCGTAAGCGCGATCTGATTCAGGCGAATTACGTTTACAAGGCGGATGTGGATGCGCTGCGGCGGCTGATGGGCGCGGATCTGACGCCGGAGATGCGGGCGGTGGAGATTGTGCTGGAGGACGATCCGGCGCAGCTGCCGCCGAAGTCTTCGATTCTGCCGTATGAGGATGCGCTGACGGCGGCGACGCGGGTGCGGCCGGAGCTGGATGCGGCGCATCGTCAGGTGGCGCTCGACGATATTCAGGCGAAGGTGACGCGGAATTTGTTGATGCCGCGGCTGGATTTTGCGGTGAATGTGTCGTCGGCTGGTTTGGGTGGGAATCAGGTGGCGGTGACGGGGCCGCTCGGGATTACGACGCCGGCGGTTTCGGGTGGGCTGGGCGATAGCCTGGGGCAGCTCTTTGGGGTGAATTATCCGAGCTATGGCGCGTCGTTAACGCTGACGCTGCCGCAGCGGAGTAGCAGTACGCGAGCGCAGGTGGTGCAGAATGAGGTGCAGAAGGCGCGAGATCAGTACAATGAGCGGCTGGTGCGGGAGCAGATTACCGAGGATGTGCGGCGAGCGCTGAATTCGATCGATCTGGCGAATGCGACGGTGGATGCGGCGATTACGGCGCGGGATCTGGCGCAGAAAAATGTGGACGCGGAGCAGCAGAAGTATGAGCTCGGGACGATCACAGCGTTTGAGCTGCTCGATTCGCAGTCGCAACTGGCGTCTTCGCAGAGCGCGCTGTTGAATGCGGATGTGGGGTATCAACTGGCGTGGGTCGCGTATCAGCGGGCGACGTGGACGCTGCTCGATGGGCTCGGGATGGTGATTGAGACGCCGACGATCCGGTAATGATTGTTGGCCGCAGATGAACGCGGATAAACGCAGATAAGAAAAACTGCTACTTGATTGGGTAGCCTTGCCAGACGTATTCGAGGGCTTCGGGGAGCGTCTGGGTTTTTACGGCGGGGTCTGTGTGCCCGGCGTTGATGGCGAATACGAACTGGTAGTGATAACCCTTGTCGGCGAGGACCTTGGCCATTCTTTCGTTGGCGAGAACCCAGTCGTGGTAGTTATCGCGGGTGATTAAGTTGTCGCGGTCGCCGACTTCCATCCAGATGCGGATGTTTTTCTTTGGGCTTTCGGGAATCAGGTGATCGTGGAATTCCCAGGCGCCGTGCGGGGTTTCCGCGTTGTAGGGCGACTGCTGGTTTACGTAGGTGCCGGAGTAGGTCAGGACGCGGTGATAGAGGTCGTTGTGATACCAGGCCATTTCGAGCGCGGCTGATCCGCCGGAACTGCCGCCCATGGTGGCGCGGGCGTCCGGGTTCTTTGTGAGCTTGACTTTGGCTTCCTTCTCAACCAGGGGAAGGACCTCTTTCTCGACGAATTCGGCGTAGAGTCCCGACATGGTGTCGTATTCGAGGCCGCGCTCGCTGCCCTGCGCGTCGCTGCCGCCGTTCTGAATTGAGATGCCGATCATGACCGGAATTTTCTTTGCCGCGATCAGATTGTCGAGGGCGTTGAAGTGGTTCATGTCGATGCCGTCGGCGCCGACGATGAACGGGGCGGCCGCGCCGGCAACGTACTGCTTCGGGATATAGACGGCGACCTTACGGGTCCAGGGCTGCGGATGGGTTTGAACTACACGGGGCGCGCTGGGGTCGGTTGGCTGGGGAGCGGGGGCTTCGCCGGGGGCAGGTCCGCGCGCGATACCGGGATAAATCTTGCCATCCACGGATTCCATGGAAAAGATCACTATTTTTCCGTGCGGCACGCCCGGCTCCACTGTCATTTCGGGAGCGGGGGTGTGGGTGGCGCCGATGATGAAGTTGCCGTCGGCGGTGGGGGAAGGGATCTGGCCATCGGGGAGTTCGGTGGCTTTGACGTAGCCTTCGGTGTGCGGGTCGCGGGTGGGGTTGGGCATGCGTCCGCGGCCTCCTCCGGAGAAGCCGCGTCCAGCGCCTGCGGGGGCGGGGGTTTGCGCCATGGCGGCGAGACCGGCGGCGACGCCGATCAGAACTGCGGCTTTGGATGGACGGAACATGCGTGACTCCTTAAACCGGGAATCATATCATTGAGCGCCGGCCTTCCGGCCGGCGACGCCGGGCAGAAGCCCGGCGTGCAGAGCCGAAAAGCTCTGCCCTACTTACTAAACCAAGCTAATGTGGCGGCGGCGATTTTTTCGCTGGCGTGGCCGTCGCCGTAGGGGTTGTGGATGCGGGACATCGATTCGCGCAGGGCTGGGTCGTCGAGGAGACGGGAGACTTGGGCGACGATGCGATCTGTGTCCGTGCCCGCGAGGCGTACCGTGCCGGCTTCGACGGCTTCGGGACGTTCGGTTTTTTCGCGCATGACGACTACCGGTTTGCCGAGCGAGGGGCCTTCTTCCTGGATGCCGCCCGAATCGGTGAGGAGGATTGTGGCGCGGCGCATGAGATCGACGAAGGGGACGTAAGTCTGGGGATCGATCAGGTGGATGGTGGGGACGTTTTCGAGATGGCGATGGACGGGATCGCGCACGTTGGGATTGCGGTGGACGGGGTAGACGATTTCGACATCGGGGCGATTCGCCAGTTGGCGCAGGGCGCGGCAGATGTTTTCGAAGCCTTCGCCGAAGCTTTCGCGGCGGTGGGCGGTGACGACGATGAGATGCTTTTTCGGATTGAGAAAAGTCCAGTCGCCGCCGCGGAGTTCGCCTGAGGCGAGTTTTCCGGCGATCGCGAGGACGGCGTCGATTCCGGAATTGCCGGTTACGTGGACGGCGGTGGGGGTGACGCCTTCATCCAGAAGGTTGCGGACCGCGCCTTCGGTGGAGGCGAAATGCAGGGCGGCGAGGCGGCCGGTGAGGACGCGGTTGAGCTCTTCGGGAAAGGGCTGCTTCATGTCGCCGGTGCGAAGGCCGGCTTCGATATGGCCGACCGGCACGCCCGCGTAGAAGGCGGCGAGAGCGCCGTGGAGCGTGGTGTTCGTGTCGCCCTGGACGTAGACGATATCGGGACGGGCGGCGGCGAGGACGGGTTCCATGCCGGCGAGGATGCGCGCGGCCGAGGCGGTGAGCGACTGGCCAGGGGTCATGGTGTTCAGGTCGTAATCGGGGGTGATGCCGAAGACGGCGAGGGCCTGATCCAGCATTTCGCGGTGCTGGCCGGTGACGGCGACCTGGACGTGGAAGTCCGCGGGCCGGGACCGCATGTGAAGGATGACAGGGGAGAGCTTGATGGCTTCCGGGCGGGTGCCGAAAACAAAAAGAGCTCTTAGCGGCACGGGCAGCTTAGCGATGGCGGAAAGTGATGCGGCCTTTGGTGAGGTCGTAGGGGGAGAGTTCGAGGGTGACTTTATCGCCGGCGAGGACGCGGATGCGATTGCGGCGCAGGCGGCCGGCGAGGTGGGCGAGCACCAGACGGTCATGTTCGAGCTGAACAGAGAATTTTCCGCTGGGGAATTTCTCGATCACGGTGCCCTGTACTTCTATGCTGTCTTCTTTACTCATCTGAGATTCACTTTAGCGTTACCTTTATCGCAGCGGAGCCGGCCGTGCAGCCTGGTGAGGTCGGGCCGGCTCCGCGCGGGCAATTAGCCGGCGATGGTCTGGACGTTGGAGGCCTGAAGACCTTTGGGTCCGCGGGTCACCTCAAACTCAACTCGAGCGCCTTCGTCGAGCGAACGATAGCCGCTTGCTTCAATCGCCGAAAAATGGACGAAGACGTCCTCGCCCGATTCGCGCTGGATGAAGCCGAAACCTTTGGCTGCATTGAACCACTTCACTGTACCTTTTTCTTTCATTACCGAAACCTCTTTGAAAAGATCACAACTGGCGCGTCTTCCATACCTGCCCCGCACAAAAAAACAGGGCTGCCGCAGTTCTTACCGCGCAGCCCCGAAAATCAATGCGATAAAGGACAAGCACCAAAGAAACGACCAGCTATGGAGAACAGTATACCTTACAGGAATTTGCGGACAAGGGGCTTTCAGGGGAAAGGAGGGCGAATTGTTCGTTGGCTAACATTTCGGGTTGGAATGGGTCTAAGCTGGCGGGATGAGGCTTGTTTTTTGCGCGGCTGCGATTGGTCTGCTGGCGGCGGCTCAGCCGTTGCGGTTCGAGGCGGCCTCGGTGAAGATGCGGGCGCCGGATGCGTTGATCACGATGGTTGGTGGAGGGCCGGAGGGGTCGCGGCTGTCGCTGGAGGCGATGAGTCTGGCGGATCTGGTTTCGTGGGCGTATGAAGTGAAGGTGACGCAGGTGGCGGGTGGGCCGCCGTGGGCGCGCGAGCAGCGGGATCGTTCGACTTTGGATGGCGGGGTCCGGCGGTTCGATATTGCGGCGAAGGCGGAGGATGGGTCGTCGCCTTCGGTGGGAGATTTTCGACGGATGATGCAGGCGCTGCTGGCGGAGCGGTTTGGGCTGGCGGTTCATCGGGAGCAGCGGGAGACGGCGGTGTATGGGCTGGTGGTGGATAAGAAGGGAGTGAAGTTTTCGGAGAGCGCGCCGGAGACGAAGGGGATTTTGCGGATGAGCGGGGGCGGGCGGATTGTGGAGTCGGGGGCGACGATGACGCAACTGGTGGGATGGTTTTCGAATGCGAATGGGGTGGACCGTCCGGTGGTGGATGAGACGGGGCTCGTGGGGCGGTATGACTTTACGCTGGAGTGGGCGAATCCGCAGAATGCGGCGGATACGCGGGCGTCGATTTTTACGGCGATGGTGGAGCAGTTGGGGTTAAGGCTGGAGCCGAGGCGGATTCAGATGGAGTATGTGGTGATTGATCGGGCGGAATTGCCGAGTGGGAATTGATTGACTGAGCATTTCGGATCTTCGGTGACGAGATAGTCCGCGCTGGCGGCATCGACGCATTCGACGAAGATGTTGGCGTCGGGATCGCTTGTCAGGCGGAGGCGGCGCTGCGCGATGAGATCGCGCCGGGTTCCTTAATATTTCGGGTCACATGCGCCGAACGGAAGCTCGCCGTGCACCATTGAAAACCTCCCTCGGATTACGCGGGACTCTCGCCAGTCGCAAGCGTGATGTCTACCTTATAGCCCAGTTGGCGTAGATTCCGTACCAGACGGGCGGCGCGCTTTCTTGCAGCCTGTGGATTGATTCTGGTTCC
>CAZWTH010000420.1:0-20586 GCA_964636715.1 uncultured Solibacteraceae bacterium
TTCGTTGAGCGAAATCCACCACAAAGCAAGGCCGACTGGCTCCAGTTCCGCTCGAAATGATCGAGAGCCCCTGCCTGATCAGGATGGCTGTCAGGGACGTTGATTCATTCACGGCTTCTTCGGCCCTGCACGCCGAGCTTCCGCTCGGCGCAATCAAATCGAAATCCCGACCCAATGACCTCCCGCTGGAGACTCCCCACCCCCGATCTCGAAGCCATCGCCGCCCTGGCATCCGAACTCCATCTGCCCCCAGCCATCGCCCAGATTCTGATCGCGCGAGGCTTCTACAGCCGCCCTGCCGTCGAAAAGTTTCTCGACCCTCAGCTCGACGATCTCCACGATCCGTTTCTGCTGCGCGATATGGACCGCGTCGTTGCCCGCATCGAAGCCGCCATCGCGCGCGGCGAGCAAATTGAAATCCACGGCGATTATGACGTGGACGGCGTCACCTCCACCGTCATCGTGAAGAAGGCGCTGGAACTGATCGGCGCCGAAGCCGGGTGGCACATCCCGCATCGCCTGCACGATGGCTACGGAATGCAGGCCGCGGCGGTCGAAGAAGCCGCCGCCCGCGGCGTGAAACTCATCATCAGCGTGGATAACGGCATCCGCGCCGGCGCCGCCATCGCCCGCGGACTGGAACTGGGCGTCGAGACAGTCGTCACTGACCATCATCTGCCGGAAACCGATCTGCCGCCAGCGGTTGCTGTCGTCAATCCGAATCGCGCCGATTGCAGCTACCCGAATCCCAACCTCTGCGGCGCCGGCGTCGCTTTCAAACTCACCCACGCGCTGCTGTCGCGCGCGGGCTGGACCCGCGAGAAACTCCATCGCGTCCTCGAATCGTTTCTGAAGCTGGTGGCGATCGCCACCATCGCCGATATCGTTCCCCTCACCGGCGAAAACCGCATCATCGTGAAGCACGGCCTCAGCGGTCTGGATAATGTTCGCAATCCGGGCCTGCGCGCTCTGCTCGCAGCCGCCGGATTTCAGAACCGCATTCCGGACGCGGGCGAAGTCGCCTTCCGCATCGCTCCCGCCATCAACGCGTCCGGCCGCATGGACACCGCGGGACACGCCGTCCGCATGTTCCTGACGAAGGATGCGGACGAAGCCGCAGCCATAGCGCAGGAACTATTCGCTCTCAATCAGGAGCGGCAGGCTGCCGAGCGCGCCGTGGTGAATGAGATCTTCGCTCAATGTACGGAAACGCCGCTCAGCGACGCCGACGCCGCCGTTGTGTTCTGGGGCGAGGGCTGGCATCGCGGCGTCGCCGGAATCGTGGCCAGCCGCGTGGTCCACAAATTCCATCGGCCGGCAATCGTGCTGGGCGTCGAGAACGGCGTGGCGCACGGCTCGGGCCGAAGCATCGAAGAGTTCCATTTGCTCGACGCGCTCGAAAGCATGCGCGAGCTGTTCACGCGTTTCGGTGGGCACGCGCACGCCGCCGGTCTCACGCTCCCCGCGGAATCGCTCGAAGTCTTCCGCGAGCGCCTGCGAGCCTGGGCGGCGGCAAGGCTGACGCCGGATGACCTCCGTCCTCTGGTCCAGATCGACGCCACGATCCGCCTGACGGATTTAGGCGATGCGCTCTGGTTCGCCCTCGAACAGATGGCGCCGTTCGGGATGGACAACCGCGCTCCTCTGTTCGCGGTGCAGGGCGCGGTCCTGGCGGGTGCGCCCATGGTCTGGAAGGACAAGCACCTCAAGTTCGCGGTGAAGCAGGGAACCCGCACGGTCTCGATGAAAGCCTGGAACATGGCGGATCGCGTGGAAGAGATCCGCGCCATGAAGTCGCTCGATATCGCGTTTGAAATCGAGCGGGGCTGGCAGGGCGGCTGGGAACTGACGGCCCGCGAATTCCGCGCCGCCGAGGCCGCTTCCACGCAGGTTGCGGCCGCCGCCCGCTAAAGTACGACGTTTACCGTTGACATACGAGTAGTGTCGTAGTATAGTCATCCCAGATGACTCTCCCTACCGCCGCGGAACTCGACATCCTGAATGCCCTCTGGCGGCTTGGCCCCGCGACAGTCCGCGAAGTTCACGACGCGCTCGAAACGGAGAACGGCTACACCACCACTCTCAAGCAAATGCAGGTGATGACGGAGAAAGGCCTCCTGATCCGCAGCGAGCGTTTTCGCGCCCACGTGTACGAAGCGGGGATCCCGAGAGAGCAGATGCGCCGGCAGATCGCGGGGGACCTGCTGGATCGCGCTTTTGAAGGCTCGGCGCGCGAACTGATTCTCGGCGCTCTTTCCGCCAAGCCGGCATCCGCGAAAGAGCTGGCGGAGATCAAAGAGATGATCGCAGAATTCGAAAAGAGGAGAGGTAAGAAGCCATGATGGAACGGCTGGGCTTGACGCTCTTCCATTTCCTGTGGCAGGGCGCCTGTATCGCTGCGATTTACGCAATCGCGCGAACCTGGTTGCGGACCGCCCCGGCGCGATACGCGCTCGCCTGTATCGCGCTGACCGCAATGATCGCGGTTCCGGTTGTGACTTTCGCGGTCAGCGGACCGAATCGTCCGGTCGAAACCAGACCTGCGGCGGTTGTTGCGGCCCCGCACCGCACAATACCCGCGAAAGATCCCGCTCTCGATCCGATACCGATTGTCGAAACTCGTGAAATAACACCGTGGCTCGTGCGCGCGTGGTTCGCTGGCGCCGTAATTCTCTGGCTTCGCCTGCTGCTGACCTGGGTGGCGGCCGGCCGCATGACGTTCCGCCACGTTCGTCCCGCGCCCTCCGAATGGCGGCAGATCCTGACCCGCCTCAAAGCCCGGATTCAGGTCGCGCGTCCGGTAAAACTTCTGGTCTCCTCGCTGATCCAGGGCCCCGTCGTGATCGGATGGCTCAGACCTGTGATTCTGATCCCGGTCAGCGCGCTCGCCGGAGTGCCATCCGAACACCTGGAAGCTTTGCTCGCGCACGAACTCGCCCACATTCGTCGCCACGATTATCTGATCAACATTCTGCAGAGCATCGCCGAGGCAACGCTCTTCTACCACCCCGCTGTCTGGTGGATTTCGCGCCACATCCGTCTGGAGCGCGAAAACTGTTGCGACGACGTCGCCGTCTCCGTCACCGGCGATCCGCTCGTCTACGTACTGGCGCTCTCGAATCTCGAATCGCGCCGCTCCACGCGCGTTGCTCCTGCCCTCGCCGCAGGCGGAGGATCACTGAAGAACCGTACCGCCCGTTTACTCGGCGCGACCTCACCGGCCCCCGTACCCGGAGCGCTCGTCGCAGTGCTCGTTCTGCTCCTCACGGCTCTGATCGTCTTTTCCCAACCTTCGCCCACAGCCAGATTCGACGCGGTGTCCATCAGAAAACATGCGCCTGACGGTCGTCAGGGTGTTGACTTCATGACTCAGCCCGGACGGCTCCACGTGGTCAACAATCCAGTGGACAACCTGATCGGCAACGCCTATGGCAACCACAAGCTCATTGGCGCTCCGGAATGGATCGAGTCGGATCGTTACGATCTCGAAGCCACGGCCGGAGGCTCTCCCAACGACAAGCAAATGATGCAGATGTTACAGGTGCTTCTTGCCGATCGTTTCAGACTGAAGATCCACCCGGAGCAGCGCGAACAGCCTGTCTATCACCTCGTGGTCGCAAAGGGTGGTCTCCGGATGCAGAGGAAAACGAACGAGAACTGCATGCGTACCGACCAGACGCATCCCGGTGACGCCCCGTCCAATCCCTGCGGTAACAATTGGCTGAGGGCGAAGGGAAATCATATGCAGTGGAGCGTCGTCAATAACGACTTCCAGCACATGGCCGGCGCCTTGAGCGTCGCCGCGGGCCGGCCCGTCCTCGATAAGACAAACATCACCGGAACATTCGATCTGGATCTCGAATTTGCCGGCCAGCGTCCGGAGGCGGAGGCGGTTATCGATCCGTCAGTGCCATCTATCTTCGCCGCGCTCGATCGGCTCGGCCTGAAACTCGAACCGGCGAAGGGCATGGTAGACGTTCTGGTCATCGACCAAATCGAACGCCCCACACCGAATTGATTATTGGAGAAATCAGAATGATTCTGGAGTTCGCCAGAGCCAGGAAGACCGCACTGATCACTATCGGTCTCACAACGCTCGCAATACCCCTTTTGGTCGGCGTGTTCAACACGCGACCGGCCAGCGCTCAGCCCGCCACGACAGAAAAATTTGAATCGATTTCCATCAAGCCTAACCATAGCGGCAACACAGAAAACAATATGCGAACTTCTCCCGGACGCCTCGCCGCTGAGAACGTGACGCCGCACAACCTGCTCCTCTATGCGTTTGGCATGGCCGAAACTAGGCTCTTTGGCGAACCCGATTGGGTCAGCAAAGAGAAATTTGACGTGACGGCGGTAACGGGCACGTCCATCGAGTTTAACCGGACGACACTGCAACCGTATCTTCAATCTCTGTTCGCTGACCGTTTCCAGTTGAAATATCATCGCGAGGACAGGGAGTTCCCGATATTTTCATTGGTCGTCGCCAAAGGCGGTCCCCGGCTGACCGCGTCACCGGTCGAAGGCGCATCGTCAACGGGGATTCACGCTAACGCCGGGAAGAATCTTCTCAATGCAAAAAATGTAACGATGAAGAGGCTGGCGGAAGTCCTCAGCCAGCAGTCGGATCGTTTTGTTCTGGACCATACTGGCCTCACGGGTCAATATGACTTCAACCTTGCATGGTCGTCAGACCTGACGTCTGATGACGCTCAGGAGCCGGCGCTGTTCACCGCCGTTCAGCAATTAGGATTGAAGCTGGAGCCGGCGAAGGGGCCGGTGGAAGTAGTTGTCATCGATCACATCGAACGCCCCACGCCAAATTGACCTGAACGCAAAAGGGCGGTGGAAGGCTCCCCGCCATCCCACCGCCCTTTTGCCACTACCGAACTGAACTACTTCGCGACGCCGTAGCAGTACAGCATGCCGTCGAACGTCCCGATGTAAACCTTGCCGTTCGCCACCGAAAGCTCTCCGTTGTGCAGCCACGACTTGATGTCGGTCCCGCTGTTCCAGAGTTCCTTGCCCGTCTGCGCATCGAGCGCATAGAGCACCGCATGCGTCGAGTTCGGAATGCGCCGCGAGGCCACGTCCGCCAGACCCACGTCATAATACGCCTGATCGGTGTTTTCACCGCTGCCATATGCGAACACAACGCCATTCGCGATCACGGGCGGCTCGCCCTGATCCATATCCCGCGAAATCCAGGCCGGAACCAGCTCGGTCTTGCCGTTGACTTCCTGCACCTTGAACGCCGCCACACCGCCGCGCTTCGTCTCGCCGTTCGTGATCGGGAACTTGAACTTCGAGTGCTGCGGACCCCAGAACGGGCTCAGCACCCAGCGATTCCCCTGCTTGTCGAGCCATGTCGCAAGCGATCCCCAGATGCCGGCCGACGCGAAGTTGACGTCTTCATTGCAGAACGCCGGCGTCGTGTAGAGATCCGTGCGGTGATCGTCGCCGCCGATACCCGCGGTGTCCATCATCCACAGCCGGCATTCCTTGCTGCCGCTCACCATCAGCTCTTTGCCCTTGTACTGGAAAATGACGGGCGTTACCTGCGCATCCAGATCGCGCTTCCGCAGCCAATCGGCGTTGGGCGGTCCGAACGTGTCATAGAGCTTCAGTTCCTTCGTGGTCGGGTCCTGCTTCAGCCCGATGATGCCGTTGCCATAAACGCCGGCTTCCGGGTTCCACTGGCCGTCGCCCGTACCTGTGTACATCGCGCCCGTCTTCGAACTAATGGCGGGACCGGTGCGGCCCCACATGCCGCCGCCCGCCGGGCCCCAGTTGCCCACCTTCTTGCTCGCCAGATCGAACGCATAAGCATGGTTCGGATTCCCGCCGCAGCCCTGCGACGTGTGCGTATAAATCACGCCCTTGTAGAGATTGAGCGCCCACGTCTTGCCGTTCGCCGGAACGAACTTGATCGGCGGCGCGAGATCTTCGCCATCCGCCGCGTTGATCTGGTGCAGGCGTCCATCCCAGGAGACCGAATAGATCGTGTACTTGCCGGGCGCGACTTTGTCGATGGCCGGAATCGCGGTCTGGCCGCCGGGGCACAGCGGATCCTGGCCCGGCGCCGGACCCTCGTAGTCGCTCTGATAGTGCTTGTTCCAGAGGAGCGCGCCTGTTTTCGCGTCAATGGCGAACAGATCGTCCGAAACGCCCGCCACGATGGCGATTTCCTTCGGACCGCCCTTCGTCGTCACACTGCCCGCCACCAGCGTGGTGAACAGGTTGCTCATCACGCGCGGCTTGCTGTCGAGCTGAAGCTTCCACAGCAGCTTCATGTTTTTGGCGCTCGCCGGGCTCAGAACCTTTTCGTCTTTCTGCCAGTGCGTGCGCTCAAAATCGTTGCCGCCCGTCAGCCAGTCGGCGCTCCACGCGGCGAGACATCCCGCCATCGCCACCGCCATCGTTAACGCAATTCGGGTAACCGTTTTCATAGCGTGTCTTCTCTGATGAACCTTCCTAATTCGTCGTCTTGGCCGCGAGATCCGGCGGAACCAGCGGGATTCCGAATGCATAAAGCGTGCTGTCCGCCGTCGAGAGATAAAGCTGGCCCGCGCTGGCGGAAATCCCGCCGGAGTGCGCCAGGCTCCCTGTAATCGTGGACCCGCTGTTGAACAGCTCCTTGCCGCTCGCGCCGTCGAAAGCATAGAGCACCGGGTTCGATCCGGTCGACGCCGCAAACACAATGCCGTCGATGACAACAGGGCCGATCGGCGACGTGAGAGCACGCGAAGTCCAGCCAGTCTGGATCGAGGGCTTCCCGCCCTGCATCGTGACCTTCAGCGCCGTGACGTTGCCGCCCGTAGCCGCGAGAATCCAGCGCGTCCCCGCCGAATCCTGCCAGCTCGCCAGCGAATGCGCCGCCGAGCCGATCGAAGCCGAGGCCAGCGGGGTCTTATGATCCGCGCCGCCGAGCGATTCGCTGCTCAGAATGTAGATCTTGCCATCCTGATTCGCCGCCGCAATCAGTTGTTCCTTGTCGCCTTCCTTCATTTCGAAGACGAGCGGCGAAGAGGTGAATGCCGATTTACCTGGCGTGAACCAGTCCTTCATCTTCAGGGTTTTGGTTTCCAGTGAAACCACCGAATTCGAAAACGCCGCGGGCGAGTACTCGCCGTCGCCAGTCGCCGCGTAAACAGTCTCGCTCGGACCGAAAGCCGCGCCGAAGCTGCCCGCGACGCCGCCGCCATTCGTGGACCAGTGAGCAACCGACGGAGAAGCCTCGGCTGTATCGATCGCCCAGACGCCATTCGCAACGCCGCCGCAATTTCCGGAAGTCGTCGCATAGATCACGTTGTCGATCAGAATCAGGCCCGAAGCATTGGCATTCGCCGGGAGAAACGGCGCCGGCGGCTTCGCGTCCTGGCCGTTGGAGATGTAAAGAGTGTGGAGCATCCCGTCAGTCGTGACCGCGTAGATGGCATCCGGAGGACGAACCCCGCCGCGCCCACCGCCGAATCCGCCACGGCCCGCCGGGCCACCGGGGCCGCGACCGGCGGGTGCGGGAGCTGCCGGCTTGATAGTGATCGCGCCCGCTTCGGGCTCACTCACGCCGCTCGCCGCGCCGCGTCCACCGCCGCGCCCGCGCCCCCCAGCCGCCGCAGTGGGGAAGCCGAGCGTCGCTGGGCGCGTTACCCCTGCCGTCATAGCGCCGGGGCATGCCGCGCTGCTCTGGCCGGTTGCGCCAAAATTCTTGTTCCACTCGATCCGCCCCAAATCGCTGTCGATGGCGATCACATTATTCGAAGCCCCGCCGGCGAATGCATAGGAGCGGAACCCGCGGTAGCCGATGTAGCTGTCCACCATTACCGCCGGCGAGAGTGCGTACTGCTGCTTCGCGTCGTTCGGCAGTTTCACTTTCCAGAGAAAAGCGAAGCCAGGCATGCTGGTCGAATTGATACGGCTGTCGGTGCGCGCCCAGGAACTCCGCTGCGCGTCGGCGCCCGCCGTGTTCCAGGAGCCGCCGCCCCGCCCGAACTGGGCCTGGGCCAGAGGGATAAACACGCTCGGAAGCAGAGCGCAGGAGGCCGTGACAAGCGCGGCTCGTGAGATATTTCGCATAAGATCTGAGGAAATCCTTCTCAGTGAGTATAGCCGAATAAACGGGGCGTAATGGCGCGTTTACAGGCGTTTACGCCTCTTCCGAGGGGCCCCTTTGGCTGGACCAAAATTCACACTAGGGGGATTACTATTGCAAAATCAACCGCCAATAGTGTTATGTTGGAGTCTAACGCTACCAACGCATGCTCCCAGGCCGTAACTTCCCCTCCCGCAAGCCCTCCCGCAGAGAAAACGTAAACGAGACGATACGCGCACGTGAAGTCCGCGCCGTATTTCCGGATGGTACGGCGGAAGTGATGCCGACCCCCGCGGCCGTCCGTAAAGCCCAGGAAATGGGTCTGGACCTCGTGCTGGTTTCTCCCACGGCCGTCCCGCCGGTCGCGAAGGCGATCGATTACGGGCAGTATCAATACGAACAGAAGAAGAAACAGCACGACGCCAAAAAAAAGCAGCACGTCGTGCAGGTGAAGGAACTCAAGTTCCGCCCTAATACTGACGACCACGATTACGATTTCAAAAAGAATCACGCCATTCGCTTCCTCCAGGAAGGCAATCGCGTGAAAGCCGTGGTGCAGTTCCGCGGGCGCGAAATCGCTCACACCGATCTCGGCCGTAAGCTCCTCATGCGGTTCGCGGAAGATCTGGCCGCCTATGGCGCTGTGGATGGCACGCCGCGCATGGAAGGCCGCAACGCCCATATTCTGCTGAGCCCGGTGAAAGCGGCGGCGCCAAAGAAGGAAAAGCCCGTCGCCGCGCCCCCTGCTCCACCCGTTGAAGTCTGAGTTACCCTCGCGTGCGGTTTTTCGCGATAGCCGCTCTTTCCTCTCTCCTGTTCTCCGCCTGCCGGAATAACAATCCCGTGGAAACCGTGCGGCGCGCCCTGCGCAGCGGAGGTGTAGTCGAACTGCCCGCCGGCGAAATTCATCTCAGCCGCCCGCTGACGATCCCCAAAGGTACGAAAAATCTCGCAATTGAGGGGAATCCAAAAGGAAGCACGATCGTCCTCGACCCTGGCTTCGCGGGACGGGCCGCAATTGAGGGCGAAGACGTCTCGAATATTTCCTTCCGCAATTTTTCTATTACCGGCGACCGCGGCGAGTTGAAATCCGCCTGGGCGCTGCCGCGCGATGGCGTCGCCTTCGCGGATTTTTACGCCGCCAATGGCATCGTCATTCGCGGCGGATCGAATATCGGAATCCACGCCGTTAGTTTTTCAAAGATCCGTGCATTTCCGCTCCTCCTCAACGCCGTGCACGGCGCCACCGTGGATTCCGTCGCCATCGCGGACTGCGGCACGCTCAATCCCGAAGGCCACAACAACACGACCGGCGGCATTCTGCTCGAAGAAGGCGTGAAGGATTTCGAAATTACCGGATCGAAGATCAGCCGCATCCCCGGCAACGCGATCTGGACGCATTCCTACGCGAATTCGCCGCGTCAGGAGCGCGGACGCATCGCGAATAACGAAATCACCACCGTCGCGCGCGATGCCGTTCAGATCGGTCACGCCAGCCGCGTCCGCGTCGAAAACAATCGCGGATCGCAGATCGGCTTTCCTGTTGAGTACGTCGATTTCCCCGGCTTCGCCACGCCCGTCGCGCTCGATACCGCGGGCAATGTCGAATACACCGTCTATACGGGCAACAGCTTCACGTCAGTGGCGGGGCAGTGCGTCGATCTCGATGGTTTCCACGACGGCATGGTGTCCGGAAACCGCTGCATCAACGATCCCGCGCAGGCTCGCAACTGGCTCGGCCTCCATTTCGGCATTCTCTTCGGCAATCACGATCCGGGCATGAATTCGGTCAATATTTCCGTCACGGGCAACACCCTCCAGGGCTTCGCCTACGGCGGCATTTTCCTCATCGGCGAGCGCCATCGGATTGAAGACAATCAGTTCCTCGATGTGAATCTCGCGCATTGCGGCTCCTCGCCCACCCCGTCGAAATGCGCGGCCCTGCTCGATCAGCCCGACGCGCTGCGCAGCGGCATCTATCTCGCGACCGACGGCGGACGCCCTGCCGTAACCCGCGGCAACATCATCCGCAACAACACCATTCAGGGATTCGGAATCGCCAGCCACTGCATTGCGGCAAACAAGGCCGTGGACCTGAAGGCGAACACCATCGCCGCCAATAAATGTGAAGACGCGCCCTGAGCCGTACTGCACTGCTCTGCCACCACCACACTCTGATTCCGCGCGTGGTGCGCGGCGGGCTTCCGCCCGGCGCCGCCCCCGCCACAACCACTGCTATCCTGCGATTTTCCAATGCCTGCCGACTCCGCCGCCCGCAATCCGGAATTCCAGCGTCTGATTCGCCTTCAGACCGAGGCCTTCGCGCGCAATACCCCCTATCACAGCCTCGAGCTGAATGACGGCACAATCATTCCCGGCATCATCTCCGTCGACCAGCTTCGCGCCCGCCTGGACATGTGGCCGCTGCCCGCCGACCTCCGCGGCAAACGCGTGCTCGATATCGGCGCCGCATCCGGCTGGAACAGCTTCGAATGCGAGCGGCGAGGCGCGGAAGTCGTCGCAATCGACTATGTCGAATACGACGAGTTCGTCACCGTCAAAAAACTCCGCGGCTCGAAAGTCGAATACGCCATCGCCGAGATGGAAGAAATCACCGCCGAGCGCTTTGGTACGTTCGACTACGTCCTGTTCTTCGGCGTCCTCTATCACCTGCGCCACCCGCTCATCGGTCTCGAGAACGTCTGCGCCGTCACCCGTGGCGTCGCCTTCGTCGAATCGTTCGTCATTGACGACGGGCCCGATCCCTCCCGCACATATATGGAGTTCTACGAAACCGACGAACTCGGCGGCCAGATCGATAACTGGTGCGGCCCCACCACCAATTGCCTGCTCGGCATGACGCGCGCCGCCGGATTTCCCCGCGCCGAATTTCTCTATATCGATAACCGCCGCTGCGGCCTGATCGCCCACCGGCGCTGGGAACCCGTGACGCCCCAGCCCGGCCACGAACCGCCCTTTCTTTTCTCCGCCGTCAACAATCGCCACAACGACACCATCTTCCAGCGCGGCAAAGACGAATACATGTCTTTCGCGTTCCAGTGTCCTGACGCTCTCACCAAAAACGACGTGCTCGTCGAAATCGACGAATACGGCATCCCGCCCATCATCCTGGTCCATCACCCCGCCGGTCACTGGCAGGTGAACGTCAAGCTCCCGCCCGGCACGCCGCTCGGCGACCATACCGTTCGCATCGGAACCAAACTCGGCGGCTTCAGCGACGCCGTCAAAATTCGTGTTCTCCCCCAGTTCGCGGACCGCCGCGCCGGCCGCCCGGCTTTCCTTCCGCAGGGCGAAAAGGTTCCGTCGCCCCGTTTCACCCTGGTGAAAAACACCATGGATCACGGCGTCGTGTTTCACGGCTATCGGGAAGAATCGCTCGAATGCCGTTTCACCCATTCCGATGGTCCGCTCGATCTCTCGAAGGTTCAGCTAACCGTCGATGACGACCCCTGGCCGCTGCTCGTCCTCGAACGTTCCACTCCGGAGATCTGGCAGGTCAAGGCGAACATGCGCGGACTGGCCGCGGGCGCTCACCAGTTACGCCTTCGCACAGCGAACAGCAGCTTCTCCGAAGCGTTCACCATCGAGTCCGATCCGGTGTTCGGCCTGACCTGAACCGGGCTCCGTTGTACCCTAAAGCCGATGCGACTGATTGCCGGAATCGATCTCGGCGGAACCGCCGTGAATTACACCCTGATCGACGAACAGGAAAAATTCCTGATCGATGGTCTCTGCGAGCATCCCGCGCGATCGAAGGAAGGTCCCGGCATTTGCCTCCAGCAGATCGCCGATGGCCTGGCCATCGCGGCCGAAAGAGCCGGGGCCACGCTGCGCGATATCGTGGCCGCCGGTCTCGATACGCCCGGCCCCGCAAGCAGCTCCGGCGTTCTGAGCGCGCGCGGTTCCACGAATTTCGTTCACACGGATTGGTGCGGTTTCGATATGCGCGCCGGTCTCGAACAGAAGCTCGGCATTCCCGTTTCCTATTTGAATGACGGCAACGCGGGCGCCCTCTGGGGACACTTCCACATCTTCGGCGCAACCACGATTGCCACTTCCATCTCCGCCATTGTCGGCACAGGCCTCGGCGGCGGCGTCATCGTAAACGGACACGTCGTCACCGGCCGCAAAGGCTTTGGCGGTGAGCTGGGCCATGTCCTCGTCCCCTACCAAAGCATCCCCGGCATTGAAGGCATGAAGCCCGTCTGCAACTGCGGGCGCGAAGGCGATCTCGAAGCCCTTTGCTCCCTGACGGCTATCGATAAAACGCTGCTGCCTTACTTCCTCGAGCGCCATCCGGACCACGAATTAGCGAAGGCCGGCCCCGGCGCCGCGAAAAAAGTACGAGGCATGGCCGAACGCGGCGACGCCATGTGCCGCGAAATCTTCCGCGTGCAGGCCAACGCCCTGGGCCTCTTCTTCGACGAAATGGTGAACACCTTCGATCCCGACGCCCTGATTGTCGGCGGCGGCGCCATCGAAACCTCGCCGGATTTTCAGCAGTGGTTCATCGGCCAGATCCGCGCCGGCATGCCCGCCCAGCGCGTCGAGCAGGCCGATATCCCCATCCACATCATGCCCAACGGCGATACCGCCGGCTCACGCGGAGCGGCCATTGAAGCGCTGAAACTCGCCCGGGCCCGAGCCAAAGCCGCCTGATTTTTTCTTATCCGCGTGCATCTGCGTTTATCCGCGGCCAATAAGGTTTTACGATTCATTCCACATAAAACCCTTCGCGAGCCCGGATCTGCAGACCCTTCCGCCCGCTAAGCACAACCTCGATCGGACGCCATTCATGCTCGCTCCCCGCTGAAGGCTGAAACGCCAGCAGGTATCCATGCATGAGTTCCTCCGAAACTTTTTCGAAGACCGGCGCAATATCGCTCAACCGGTGAATCAGAAATTGGCTCCCGCCCGTAGCCTGCGAAATTCTCCCCAGCTCGCCGATCAGTTGCTGATGTTCCAGGGCTTCGCCCTCAGCGATCACATAAACCGGAATCCCATTGGCCCTCGCGCGCTCCGTGGACATCGCCGACGTCAGCATACTGGAGTTGTCCGCGCCATCCGTAAACACGATGATGACCTTCTTCCCTCCGCGCGAAGAAAGATCGCGATTCACCCGAACCAGCGCATCGTAGAGCGCTGTATCTCCCACCGCATGCGTCTTGAGAATGGCCCGCTTCGCGGCGTCTTTGTCCGTCGTGAAAGCCTGATTCTCATTCACCGAGTCGCTGAACGTATACACCGCGGCCGAATCGCCGGGACGCAGATCGTCCACCAGTTGCATGGCGGCGGCCTTCAACAGCGGCAGCGTGTTGACCATACTGGCCGTCGTGTCGAAGAGCAGCGCCACCGAAACCGCCGCGTTGTGATCTTCAAACGCGAAGATTGGCTTCGACTTCCCTTGTTCGAGAATGCTGAAGTCGCCGGCATGAAGATTGTCGACATATCGGCCGCGTCCGTCAGTGACCGTGGTATAGACCTCAACGATGCGTCCGTCCGCTTTGAATACAGGGTCGTTCGGCGCCGCCTCGGATCCTGGATGCGCCGGGTTGTCAGTAGCGGGAGCCGGCACGGGGGCCGAATCGGTTTCAGCCACAATTGGATCCAGCAGCGGCCCCACAATCTGCTTGCGAAGCGCCCGCGCCGTCGTTTGAAAATCTCCGAATCCGCCCACGAAACGCGAGCCGGGCGCCGAACTCGAAATCTCCAGCCGCGACCGGCCAAAGAGGATCTCCTGGGAATTTTCGGTGGGGATGAAATTGTGCTTGCTGAGCAGTTGCGAGTCTTCCGCCACCAGAAGATAAGCGGGATCGAGAAGCGAGGCATAGACTGACCCGGACAGCGCCGCAAGCGTCGCGGCATTATCCAGCGAGGCCGCGAACGAGGGTACATTCTGAAGCCGTTTGATCGCTGCGAAAGCATCGAGCCGCGCTCCCGTCAGCCGCAGTAAATGTTCAGGCACGGCCTCGTCCAGATCGGTAGCCCCGCCCGTCATGGCGCGCACAATTTCGATCGCCCTGGCGGACGGATTCGGAGCGCCCGCGAATTCGCATGCCTCGCGAAAGAACTGCGCCGCCTGCGAATCCGATATCGAGCCGGCCTGCCTGCCGAGCACCGCCAACTCCACGAGCGAGTGCCACTCGCCCACGAGGACGTTGCGGCCCTCTGGCGCAGCCTTCTCCGCGTTGTCTTCGAACGCCGCCAGCGCCGCGAATTCGGGACCGTCGAGCGCCCTCAGCTTCTCGAAATACGGGAACAGATTCCGCCACTCCGCCTGATGCTGCACGAGCACCCGGACTGCCCCCGCGCTGAAAGCCGCGCCCCGCTTATCCTGGAGTTCGCTGATGGAAGCGAGCACCGCCCCCGCCACCCGGCGCTGCAGAATCTCCTCGCTGCCGTCGCTGCGGACACCCCATCCTTCCGGGCCGCCGGGAAGATTCACCTGACCCGAAGGCTGAACAATCTTCTGCAGAATCGCCGCCTGCCAGCGTTCCGCCGTATTCGGCGCGCCCGGACCCGGCATCGAATCCCGATACCAGTTGTAGAAAGCCTGCGCGCGCTCGGCCGTCCCGGTGATGTACTGCTGTCGCGCCAAATCCGCGTGAAACACGTCGAACCAGAAAGCCAGCAGCCGGCCCTGGTCTTTTTCGAAGAGAGCCCGCAGAAACGGCGCCGCGTTCTCGGGTTTGGCCCCCGTCAGCTTCGCCCATGCGGGCTCCGCTTTGGCGCCGCCCGGAACCAGCACGCGTGTCCCTGCGAGCGCGATCGAATCGCCGAAGTCCGCGACCAGCCTCGAATCGAGGACGATGAGGTTGTTCAGCCCAATCGCCGAGACCACAGCTCCCGCCGTTTCGTTATCCATCGCGGCCAGACCGCTGTAGACCCGCGGGAATCGCCAGTCTCTCGAAAAAATCTCGATCGGCCCACCGGGCAAATCGCGGACGCCCTTGAGAACCATGCCCCACGCGGCCCCGCCGATCAGACGGGCGTTTTCGCGTGGAATCTCGAAAGTGAATTCGCGCTTCTGCTGCACGGCCCGTTTCAGAGCCACCTCATCCACCCCGAGACACACCAGCGCCCACTGCCGGAGCCCATCGTCCACGCCGCCGCCCGGTTCGAGCGAGTATTGATCTCCTTTCGAAAGCAGCGTCCAGCCCGCTTCCGCCAGAATTTCGCGCGTCTTGCGCACATGCTCGTCGCTGTCAACGGACAACCGCATCAACGTGCTCCCCTCGCGATGCTCCCCCAAACCTTCGAGCGCCCCCACCGTCGCGATGAAGACGCGAATTTCATCGGTGGCGTCCCGCGTCGCGCCTGCCTGATTGATGGCCCGCGCGTAGTCCAGGAAAAAATCGTCGTAGCCGGGCTTGTTTTTTAACTGCGCCACCGCCGAGAACGCTTTGATCCCGCCCGGCACAGGCGATTCCCCGGCTTCCGCGGCGCGCAGGTCGAGCGTATTGATTTCGGAAGAAAGATCCGTCAGCGGCGCCTTGCCGAGATTGGCCAGCCGGTCGTTCACCGCCGCTACGTCTTTCGCATGAGGATGCTGCTGGACGTAATTTCTCAGATGCTGCCCGGCGCCTGAAAGATCGCCCTTGCCTTCCAGAATCAGCCCCTCCATATACTCGGCGCGCGGCAGTTGATGCAGTTTGTCCAGCCGCATAGCTTCATGCACGGCGTCGAGCGCATGGTCGAAGTCGCGCGATTGATACAGCGCCACGCCGAGCAGCAGATTGGCTTCGATATAGACATGCTTCTTGTCAGCGGCGATCAGTGTCCGCGCCGTGCCCTCGGCGGCCTTCCAGTCCTTCAGGCTGATCTCCGCGGTAGTCAGCCCCATATAAGGAGAGAGCGGTTTGGGATCCAGCTCGATGGCGCGTTCGAGCTCCTTGCGGGCGTCTTCGGGTTTACCCAGATTGGAATCGAGAATTCCGAGCGCGGCCCAGCCGGGGGCGAATTTCGGCGCCCGTTCCACCACCGTATGCATCGGGGCTTCGGCCGCCGCCCAGTTCCGCGCCAGCACCAGGTTGACCGCCAGCTTCCAGTTCCGCGACACAGCCCGCGGCGCGCCCGGCGCGCCCCTATCGGCGACGGCCGAAGTGCGCGTCCTGGGCGTCAAGACAATATCCGGCAACCGGGGGTTGTTCGCGATCGAACGGTCGGAGAGGTCGATCCGGCTCGATATAAAATTCTGGTCATAAACCTCGAGCATGCACGCCACCGGGACCATACTGAAGCTCGCATAAGTCTGGTTGAAAGGGTCCACGTCGAGACGAATGTTGTATTCGCCCGTTTTGGGCGAAGCCACGCCTTCCCGTTGGGCCTCGCCCTCGCCCTCGCAGACCCGCTGCACCGTGACCATGTGACCCAAAGGCGACCCGTCATCGCGCACGACTTTTCCATGAAAGATGACGTCGTTAGCTTGCGCCGAAAAGGCGCCGAAGAGCATTAGCAAAAACAGGCTTCGCGAATAACCCACAGTTAGTCAGCATATATCGTCAGCCCGTCTTTTTCTTATCTGCGTTCATCCGCGGCCCAACAAACCATGCCGCAATGCCGCAAATCCCCTTACTGGATCAAAGCCGCCCGCCGCGAGATCATACCGGTATAAACACCCGTCGGATCGTTCCGGAAAGTTGTATTGCCGGTGATCTTCAGCGTGTTCGAGATCACGGCCTGATAACCGCCGCTGGTAGACCCTGCATAGTCCAGTTCCCCCGACGGAAAGTAGAACGTTCCCGAAACCACTGACGTGCCGGACCCGGAAACGCTGGCGGCCGGCCAGCCCCCCGTGGGAGCGTTTCGGTCCTGATAAAACAGAATCCCCATGTAAGTTCCGCTCGTCGGCGCCGACATCGTCAGCACCGGATTGCTCGATATCGAAACGCCGCCCGCGGCATGTGACGCGTCGAATGTATTGAAGAACGTAACGCCCGCCCCGCTGATGGATCCCCCCACGCTCGAAGTAAAACCGCCGCCGTCCAGAATATAAGTACCCGCGTTGAACTTGATCGTGCCGTTCCCCGAGAGCTTGATTCCACCGCAATAGACGCCCGGATTCAGCGTCGTGGTTCCGGATCCCGACGCCTGATAGTTCGTGTAATCGCAGCCGGAATAAGAAGGCGCGGGCATGCTGACCAGCGGATCCGGAATCGAGCTCGCGTGAACCGGCGTCGGTGAGATGGTTCCGTTGTTCCCCAGGTTGTACCCGCCAACCTCCTGCACCTGCGTCCCGCTGACCGTCGCTCCGCCTTTTACATTGATCGCTGTGTTCGGATCATTCGAGTTCACATACAGGCCGCAGGCCGATGTCACCGTTACATTCCCCGAGATCACAAAAGCGTCTGCCGCCGTCGGACTCAACGAATAAACACAGTTTCCGTTTGGCGAAACGATCACCGCCGCCACGGATTGCGCGGCGATCGAGGCGGTGTGGAAACCGGAGAGATAGAGAAACAAATTGTATGTCTTATCGGTGACGGTCGCCTTCACCCAGTACTGAGCGCTGAGCCCCGAGGATCCCGGCGGCGTTGTGGTGTCCCCCGTCAGTGAGACGCTCTGGTCGCCGCTGCTCTGAAAACCGTTCGCCCCCGCATAGAGACAACCGGTCTGGAAAACCGTGGTGGGCGGGCTCACGTTGGGGTTCGGGCAGGTATACGTCGTGCCGCAAATCACCCCATTCGTGCCGCACGTGTAACCACGGTAAAGCGCGTCCACGGCCCCGCTCAGCGCGGCCCCGTCGGCGGCGGATTGAGCCTGCTCTTTCTTGAAGTAACTCCATCCCAGATCGAGAGCCAGCCCCACCAGAGCGAAGAGGAGAAACAGATTCAACGTCGTGAAGATCAGGATTTGCCCTTCACGTCCATCGCGCGCCGCATCTGAATTCCGGCGCGTCATCAGAACACGATCATCTGGCGCGAGGTCGCATACAGATTGAACGTCGCCGCGCTCACGCTCCCGGCTCCAGGCCAGAACAGCGCGATCGGATTGGTGACCGGATACGTTCCCGTCACAACAATGTCGAACTTGACGCCGTTATCGGAGGAATTGGGAAACACCGCCGTACTGGAATTACAGGTGTCCACCGGGTTGCAGTTGATTGTCTCGCTGATGGATTGCAGCGTCACATTCAGCTTGGAGGCGTCGAGCGCCAGGGCCTGTCCCTCAAAATAGGCGGCAATGTCGCCCACCGTCACTGTGCACGAGTTCCCGTTCTGCGAACACGTGCGGCCATGCATCGCGACGTACCGGGCCGTCATCTGCGTCCCATACGCCAGATTGTGAAATTGCCACATATCCAGACTCGCGGAAATCACCGATGTCGAAATGAAAAGCAGCGGAATGCCGACAAGCGTAAATTCCAGCAGAGCGGACCCGCGCCGCTTTTTCTGCCTCTGAGTCAACATCGTTAGCTTCCCGTCCTGATCTCAACTGACCGCGTGATCGTCAGCTGTCCGGGGAAAATACCTGGAATCGGAATCAGTTGAGGCGTCACGTACGTAACCGTCACTTGCGTTGCGGGGCTGCCGTCGGCGCTTTGCGGGCTGCTGGCGGAATTCAGCAATGCCGCCGTAACGGTGAGTGGACTGCCCAGGCACCCGCCTGACGTGGAGTAACTGGCGCCGATATTCGGCATGCCGCGCAGTTGATCGGCCGCATAGGTGCATGCCGTAGCGGAGTCGATAGCGGCGCTCGTGCTGGAAGAGCAATACACCGCGGCCGCGCGCGCGGCGTTCTGCGTCGCAATCAGAGCATAGGCGAAGAACCCGGAATCGAGCGCGCCCACGAACAGAAACACGTACCACGGAAAGATCAGCGAAAACTCGATGATGCTGCTGCCCCGTCGCGAAGAGTTTCGGGAACTCCCCGCGTCGATCCGCGTGCCGCTTCGGAACAGAGACATAACTCATACTGTGCGGGCACACACTGGAAGTACAAGCTGCCCTTGGTTATGTAACTGGCCCGAGTCTGAAGGGACGCTGAAGAAGCACTGAAAGAACGCTGAAAAACAGATGAAAAATCGGAAGGCCGTGGACTTGTGCGCCGTTCAGAGCCTCCACCGCTGTCGCAGCCGCCTCCCCCGGAATCATCAGCCCCGATGGCAGGCTGCTCACCGCGCGTTATAAAATCAATCCACTCCGCCTTGACCGGCAAACAAATATGAAACTCGGATCTCACCTGCTCCAGTCCACCTCGCTCCTCCTCTGTGCGGCCGCGGCAATCGCCCAGCCGCCGGCTCCCGCCCGCGGCCCGGCCGGAGGACGCGGACGCGGCGGCCCCGCCATCGTCTCCCCGCAAATCGAATCCGACGGCCGCGTCACCCTGCGCCTCTACGCGCCGGGCGCATCCGCCGTAACCGTCACAGGCGATCTGAGTCAGGGCCTCGCGCCTGGTGAAGGAACGGCCCCGGTCATCACCATGACGAAAACCGATAACGGCGTCTGGACCGGAACCACCATTCGCGCCATCAAGCCAGGCGCATGGCGCTATATGTTCAACGTCGATGGCCTCGCCGTAGTCGATGCGCGCAACGTCAGCGTGAGCCCCAGCCAGACCCAGGTCCAGAGTCTTCTCGTCATCCCCGGCGATTTTTCCGAAACGCGCGACGTCCCGCACGGAGCCGTCTCGCAGGTTCGCTACGTCGCTTCATCGCTGAACAACGCGCGCCGCGAAATGTACATCTACACGCCGCCCGGTTATGACAAGGGCGCAGGCACATATCCCGTTCTCTATCTCATTCACGGCGGAGGCGACACCGCCATTTCCTGGTCCACCGTCGGCCGCGCCAACGACATTCTGGATAATCTCATCGCCGAACAGAAAGCAAAGCCCATGATCGTCGTGATGCCCTCCGGCTGGACCCCGTCCGGCGGCCAGGTGATGACTTCAGACGCAACGAAGGACCCGTTCAACACGGAAATACTGAAAGACATCATCCCGTTCGTCGAGACCCATTACCGCGTGAAACCCACACCCGAGAACCGCGCCCTCTCCGGCCTTTCAATGGGAGGCATCCAGACCCTGAACACGGGGCTTCATAATCTCGGAACCTTCCGCTACATCGCCGTCATGAGCTCCGGCTGGATCAGCGAAGAAGACCGCCAGTTTTTCTACAAAAGCGAAGCCGCGAAAATCCCCACCTACAATTCGAAACTGAAACTTTTCTGGTGGGGCTGGGGCCAGACCGACATCGCCCGCGAAAACGGCCTCAAAGTGATCGACCAGTTCAAAAAAGACGGCGTGAAAATCGAAACCATGGAAACCGCCGGCGGACACGAATGGGCCAACTGGCGCATCTATCTCCACGAGGTGGCGCCCAAACTATTTCGCTAGTGTAGTGTCCAACAAATAACTAGACATCCGCCCTGCTTCAGATTATCCTGGGGTATGAGCGAAGCGTGTAAACTCTCGGTCGCGGACAAAGAGAAGCTGGACCACTGGATTTCGGCGCATGGGACGCCGCAACAGGT
>CAZWTH010000421.1:0-9039 GCA_964636715.1 uncultured Solibacteraceae bacterium
CGCGCCCGCGCGTCCACGTGCGCCTCTGTCTCTCGAAAACCAGACTGTTCGGATGATCGTTCACACCAGCATCGGAGGCAAGCGGCTGCGCCTGGAACTCACTAACCCGTTCGGCTCAACCGCGGTCACGGTCGGCGCCGCGCATATCGCGCTTCGCGATAAAGATTCCGCAATTGTTCCGGCGAGCGATCGCGCCATTACCGTCAACGGCGGCAAATCCTTCAAAATGATCGCCGGTGAAACCGTCTTCACGGATCCGGTCGATCTCGAATTTGCGCCGCTTTCGGATTTAGCCGTCAGTCTCTTCTTCCCGGAAGCTACCGGCCCGCTCGCGTCTCACGGCCTGGGCCTTCACACCACGTATTTCGCTGGCCCCGGCGATTTCACCGCGCAGGCCTCAATTGCTGAACCAATCGCCACTTCGATGGCGTACTACTGGATTTCGTCGGTGGATGTGCTCGCTCCGGCGGACGCCGCCACTATCGTGACGCTGGGCGATTCCATTACCGATGGCGCGAAATCCACGCCGGATACCGACCGCATGTGGCCCGCCCGCCTCGCCGCGCGCCTGCAGGCCAATAAGGCCACGGCAAACGTTGCGGTCGATAACCAGGGAATTTCCGGCAACCGGCTTCTCATGGACGGCTCCGGCGTCGCCGCGCTCGCTCGCCTCGATCATGACGTTCTGCTTCAGCCTGGCGCGAAGTGGGTCATGGTCCTCGAAGGCATCAACGACATCGGCAACCAGACGCGCGTCAACACGGGTCTTAAATCGGAGGATCTGATCGGAGCGCTGCGCCAGATCGTCGAGCGCGCCCACACTCACGGTCTGAAGGTCATCGGGTGCACGCTCACACCCTACAAGGGCGCCGGCTATTACTCCGAAGCAGGCGAAGTGATGCGCGAAGCCGAGAACGAGTTCATCCGGCACAGCGGCATCTTCGACGCGGTGGTCGATTTCGATGCCGCCGTCCGCGACCCGAACGATCCGAAGAGTTTTCGTCAGGATATGCAGTCCGGCGATCAACTGCATCCGAGCGACGCCGGCTATCAGGTGATGGCGGACGCGATCGACCTCTCCATCTTCGCGAAGAAATAGCCATGCGACCGCGCCTCGTTCTTCTTTGCGCCGTCGCTCTGCCGGTCTTCTGCCAGCCAGCCGTTCCGCGGTATGAAGTGAAGCGCGCGCAGTCGGCCATTACTGTTGACGGCAAGCTCGATGACAAAGCCTGGGCGGCAGCCAACAAGATCGAACTGATCTTCCCGTGGGCCGCGCAGACAGGCGCGAAGCAGAAGACCACCGCGCGCCTGCTGTGGGATGACAACAATCTCTACGTGTCGTACGAGTGCGAGGACGCGGATATCACCGTGACCCACACCGAGCACGATGACCCGACGTATCTCGACGACGCCGTCGAAATCTTCATCAACCCGCTGCCGTCGCAAACGTCGGTGTATTACGGACTGGAAATGAATGCGAACGCGGTGCTCTACGACTACGTCATGTTCCAGCCCGGTGGCCACCTGTTCAAGCAGTTCGATCTGCGGGACGTGCATCTTGCCACCACTCGCACCGAGAAAGGCTGGAATCTCGAACTCTCGATTCCCTGGCCGAATTTCGAAGCGCTTTCTAAACCGCCGAGACCGGGCACAACCTGGACCGCCAACATCAACCGCTGGGACGGCACAGAACCCCACCGCCGCATGAGCAACTGGTCAGACCCGCAGACGCCCACCGCGAACCCCCACGTCCCCGCTCGCTTCGGCGAATTGATCTTCGTTCAATAGATTTAGTGGGGCGGGCCTTCTGGCCTGCAAGCCTGGCTTCTGCCAGGCTCGGAATTACCGGAGAATTTCAGGAGCGCTCCCCACTAATTCAGTGTGAACCGAACCGTCAGACGACTTCCACATTGGGACGCTGCGGATGCCCGGCAATTCGTTACGTTTCGTCTCCACGGAACTCTCCCGGCAAATCGGGTCTTCCATCGAGAGAACATCAGCGCGGGTCAGGCATTCGTTGCCATGGATCGACTGCTCGATTCCGCGAGGTCAGGTCCATCGTTTCTTCAGCAACCTGAGATTGCCGCAATGGTTGTAGAAGCTATCTATGACGGCGCAAGACGATTTCAGCGTTATGAACTTCATTCCTTCGTCGTCATGCCAAACCACGTGCATCTCCTCGTGACTTCGAAGACGCCACTGCCCACCTGGCTCAGATCATTGAAGGGATTCACGGGCCATCGCGCGCTTGAGATGCTCGGGATCCGAGGTCCCTTTTGGCAAGGCGAAAGCTACGATCACCTGGTTCGCAACGACGAAGAGTTTAGCAGGATACGGCGCTATATCGAGTGGAATCCAGTAAAGGCAGGGCTTGTCTCTTTGCCTGAAGAATTTCGGTGGTCCAGCGCTGGCCAGAAGGCCTGCGGCAGGGCTGAAGCCCCGCCCCACCAGCGCTAACCCGCCGTTACATGCTCGGGTTTCGGGTTATTCAAAACCTTCAGCAGCTCGAGTTTTGAAGTATCCTCTTCCAGCACCGGCGTCAGCGCGACGTCCATATAATTCTTCGCCTCCGGATCCCGCTTCAACTGATACCGGAAACGCCCATACCGGACAATCTGCCCCGCCAGCCGCAGATGCTTATAAACCAGCTCCGCCGCATACTTTGGATAAAACACGAGCAGATTCTCCACCGGCAATTCCGGCCGCCGGTCCTTCCGGTACTTGCGCCGGAAATATCCACCCTGGAGCGGATGCACCTTCTCCAGCTTTTCGCACGCCCAATACCACAGCAGCAGGAACATCATGTTCCCCGCATTGATCCCGGTTGCCGCGGCGCGCCGCATGATCGTTTTGATGTGATCCGGCGAATAGAAAATATCCCAGGCTTCGTCATAAGCCCGGCGCCACTCCGCCACAGTCATGTTCGAGTGCGTCGTGACCACATGCTCCAGATCGTACTTATTCAAATCGGGATCGAGATACGTCCCGTTCTTGAAAAGCCTCTGGTGATCTTCCGACCCGGGCAACGGCGTCAGGCAGTGAAACTCCAGCAGATCGATCGGCAACTCGCGCCGAATGACTTCAATATCCCGCCGGATCGTCTCCGGCGTCTCGCCGGGGAAGCCCAGAATATATCCGGCGAAAACCGTCACCCGAGCCTTCTTCCACTCGAGCAGCATCTTGCGGTATTCCGCAATCTTGTTCTGCTTCTTCTTCGCGGATTTCAAACTATCCGGATTAATGCTCTCGAGCCCAATGAACACGCGAGCGACGCCCGCGCGGCCGGCCTTCTCGATGAACCGGGGCAGCCGGTGGCACATCGTATCCACCTGAATGATGAACTTGATGTTCGCCTTCTCGTTCTCGCGCATCGCGATCAGCCGGTCGAACACCGGCTCCCAATCCGTATTGCGCGCGAAATTATCGTCCGTGATGAAGAACCGGTTGATCCCCTGCGCCAGATTGCTCCGCACTATCTGCTCGATCTCGTCCGGCGACCGCCGCCGCGACTTCCGCCCCTGCACGTTGATAATCGTGCAGAACGAACACTGAAACGGACACCCGCGCCCCGCATCGAAACTCGTAATCGTCCCGCCCGTGCGCTTGATCCGCGAAGCCGGCAGCAGCGGCGCCGGCACGCCGCTCAGCGACGGCAGATCGTCCATGAAGTTGTAAAGCGGCTTCAGCGTTCCGTTCCACGCATCCAGCAAGACCTGCTCGAACCGCCCCTCGGCCTCGCCCGCAAACAGCGAGATTCCAAGGTCCATCGCTTCCTGTACTTCCGGCTGCACGCCCGGCAGCATCGAAAGCGTCCCCGAAACATGGAATCCGCCAATCGCCACCGCGATCCCCGCCGCCCGGAACCGCCGCGCCAGATCCATCGATCGCGGATACTGGTTCGACTGCACGCCCACCAGCGCCACCAGCGATTTCCGCCCGCGCAGTTCGTCGATGAGCCGGTCCACCTTGACCCGCGTATTCGTTTCATCGATCGCCGTGATCTCGATATCGACATCCGGCCCCAGCGTCCCGCGTTCCTTGCAATCGAGCGCCAAACCGTACAAGACGGCCAGCGTATTCGAGGGCATCGCAGAGCGGAACCACTGAATCACGTAGCCGTCGTTGTCGTAATGAGACGGCTTGATGAGGACCAGTCGAAGGCTATCCGGCATGGGCTGATTCCAAGGTTAGCAGGATTCCGCCCGCTACACTGAAAATGTGGCGACTCCGGCGGCCAACGCGGTCAACTCCATCGGCGATCTGGCCGAATGCCGCGGCATACGCGAGGCGCTCCAGCATTTCACCCGCGAAAAACAGTGGGTGAACGACATCCACCTCCAACTCTGCCGCATCGCTGCGCCCACCTTCCACGAACTCCCGCGCGCCGAATGGATGGCCGCCCAGTTCCGCTCGCTCGGCTGGCATGCGGGCATCGATAGCGAGGGCAACGTGCTCGCCTCTCTCGACCCCCAGCCATCCGGATCGCTTATCGCCATTTCGGCTCATCTCGATACCGTCCTCGCGCCGCGTATTAAAGATGACATTTCTTTCGATCCCCAGGGCGTTCTCCTCGGACCCGGCGTTTCGGACAACGGTGCCGGACTCGCCGCCCTTCTCGCCATCGCCCGCGCCATTCAGCAGGCGCCCGACGGCGACGGCCTCGCTCCCGGCATCTGGCGCCGTATTCTCCTGATTGCCAACACCGGTGAAGAAGGGGAGGGAAACCTCCGCGGCATCCGCCATCTCTGCAGCCAGCCAGCGCTCGTCTCCCGCATTCTGGCGTTCCTGATTCTCGATGGGGCCGCGCTGGAACACATCACTACGCACGCTCTCGGCAGCCGGCGTTTCGAAGTCAGCTTCTCCGGCCCGGGCGGCCATAGCTGGAGCGATTTCGGCATCGGCAACCCCGTCCACGCGCTCACACGCGCCATCGCCGACTTCGTCGATACCAACCCCATCGATCCTCGCGGCACCCCGCGCGTCTCCGTGAATGCCGGCCTCATTGAGGGTGGCTCCGGTATCAACGCCATCCCCGCTCAGTCCCGCGCCAAGATCGATATCCGCTCCGAAGACGAGAGCCGCATCGACGCTCTTGCCACGGCGCTTCAGGAAGCCGTCGCTCGCGCGGAAGAAACCGAGAACAGCCGCGTCACCGGAGGCCGGGTCTCCTCGCGCGTCCGTGAAATTGGACGCCGCCCCGCCGGCCGTCTCGATGATCGTGCTCCGCTTCTCGCCGCCCTGCGCTCCGTGGATGCTCACCTTGGCATCCGCGCCCGCCCCGACTGCGCCTCCACGGACGCCAACATTCCACTCTCCATGGGCATTCCCGCCGTCTCGATCGGCGCCGGAGGCCACGGCGGAGGCGCTCACACAACGTCCGAGTGGTATCGCCCCGCCGGCCGCGATCTTGGACTGAAGCGCATCCTGCTCACCGCCGCCTCTCTGCTCAACGGGTCATCTGCTTAAAATGCGAGCCCGCGCCGAATGGGCACTCCTGGGCCTTGCCGTCGTGTGGGGTTCCACTTTCGTCGTCATCAAAGAGGCCCTCACCGGCATCTCTCCGATGCTGTTTATAGCCGCCCGCTTCCTCCTCGCGACGGTCGTCCTCTTTCCCCTCTACTCCCGCCGCATCAAGCGCTCCGCCCTTCCCGGTGGCATCCTCGTCGGCCTGTTGCTCTTCGTTGCCTTTGTCCTCCAGACCGAAGGCCTCGCCCTCACCACGCCCTCGAAATCGGCCTTTTTGACCGGTTTATCGGTCCCGATGGTACCTTTCGTCAATTCCCTCGTCTATAGGACCAGACCGCAGATCGCCGAAGTGATCGGCATCCTGATCGCGTCCTGCGGCATGGCATTGATGACGTTCCCCGCCGGAAAATTCGAAATGACGAAGGGTGACCTCCTCAGCCTGCTTTGCGCGATCGTCTTCGCCCTTCATTTCGTGGCCCTGAGCCATTTCTCGAAAAGCGCTGGATTTGAAACAGTTGCCGTGATGCAGGCCGGCGTCACCGCCGTGCTGGCGCTGCTGGCCAGCCTGGTTTTGGGGGCCGTGCGCTTTGAACCCACGGCTGCCTTGGGAGCCGCCGTGCTGGCGACCGGATTGCTCGCTACAGCACTGGCGTTCACCACGATGGCGTGGGCCCAGCAGTTCACCACGCCGGTTCGTGCGGCGCTGATCCTGGCGCTCGAACCTGCTGTCGCATGGCTTGTCTCCTGGGCTGTAACAGGTGAGGTTTTATCCATGCGCGGTAAAATAGGGGCAGCTCTGATCCTGGCAGGAGTTCTGCTGGTCGAACTAAAGCGCAGCAAACCGGAGACACAACAGATATGAGGTTTTTTGACAAGGCGCGGAACCAGAAGTTCCTCACCTCCACTATCATCGTTTTCACGCTCGCACTGGGAGTTCTGATCGGAACTGTGGTCCAGACAGGCGTCAAGGCGGCCAAGGAAAACGGCGTAGCCGCGCCGGACGCGACGCCCCTCACCATCCCTCCCCGCGAGCAACTCCAGAGCACCTTCGCCGAAATCGCGAAAAAGCTCGAACCATCCGTCGTCAACATCTCTGTCGAGTTCGGCGGCCGCAAGACCAGTTCCCCGCAGGCTTCCAACCGCGGCGGCAACAACCGGCGCCGCCTGAATCCCGACAATGGCGATAACGGCGACGACAACGGCCAGTCACCCGAAGATTTCTTCCGGCGCTTCTTTGGCGGCCCCGGCGGCGGTGGTGGCATTCAGGTCAACCCCTTTGGCGGCGATTCCATGCCGTCGCGCGCGCTGGGTTCGGGTGTGGTCGTGGACAAGAACGGCTATATCCTCACCAACAACCACGTGGTCGACAAGGCAACCAAAATCATCGTCAAATTCACCGATGACGACACCGAATATCCGGCTCGCGTGATCGGAACGGATAGCGAGACGGACCTTGCCGTAGTCAAAATCGATAAGCGCGATCTCCCCGCTGCCAGAATCGGGAATTCCGATTCCATGCGCGTCGGCGACTGGGCAATGGCGATCGGCTCGCCGCTGGGCTTCCAGTCCACAGTGACCTCCGGCATCATCAGCGCTCTCTCCCGCGATGTGCCCGAGCCCGTGGAAGATCCCGCGGCTCGCCGCACCAAGAACAGCTTCCAGCACTTTATCCAGACGGACGCGGCAATCAACCCCGGCAACAGCGGCGGCCCGCTCGTCAACGTAAACGGCGAGGTGATCGGGATCAACACGATGATCGCGAGCGAAAGCGGTGGTTATCAGGGTATCGGCTTCGCTCTCCCCATCAACACGGCGGTCAAGGTTTACAACACGATCATCCGCGAAGGTAAGATGACCCGCGGCTCCATCGGCATCAGTTTCCTCGAAGATCCGAAGCAGACCCCGTCACTGCTCGATGTCTATGGCGGCGTGAAGCAGGGAGTTGTGGTCCAGGAAGTAACGTCCGGTGGGCCAGCCGAGAAGGCGGGAATCAAACCGATGGACGTTATTGTCTCGATCGATGGGAAGAAGATCACGAAGGGCCAGGATCTGATCGATATCGTGGCGGACAGCGCCATCGGCAGTACGCTGAAATTTGGGATCATGCGGGACCGCGTTCCGAAGACTGTCGATATTACGATCGCCGATCGCGAAAAAACCTTCAGCGACAATCCGGAGGTTTCCTCCAATGCGCCGAGCAGCAACGGCGGGCCTTCGCAGGGCGCGCAGAAGTTCGGCATCAGCATCGGGACTCTCACCGCGGCCGAGAAGCGCGACGCCGGCTATAGCGGCCCTGGTACTGTCGTCGTGGAATCCGTGGATCAGGATTCCTTCGCCGACGGCATCGGAATGGAAAAAGGGGACATCATCCTCGAAATCAACCGCAAAGCCGTCAACAGCGTCTCGGACGTCACGAGCATTCAGTCCACTCTGAAGGCGGGTGACTCGGTGGCGTTCCATGTGGTTCGCCAGGGCGGCGCCGGTAACGGCTTCGGCAGCAGCCGCGGCGGCAGTAACTGGCAGGATCTGTACCTGGCAGACCGTCTCCCCGCGGCGAAAGCTAACCAGCAATAGCAAAGCTGCGTATAATGGCAGAAGGGGCGGGATGCAAAACCGCCCCTTTTTCTTTTTGCCCATGAGAATCGCATCATTCGCCGTGGCTCTATCGCTGCTTCTCACCATGATGGGTTTGGGCGCGACCGCCACAAAAAGCAAAGCGCCTGTGAAGAAGGCCGCGCCCGTTAAGAAGTCGGGCACGAAGACGGCTTCGAAGAAAGTAATCCGCCGGCCGGCGACCACCTGGCGCAATCGCCAGCTGAGTCCCACCTCGGATCGTTACAAAGAAATCCAGCAGGCCCTTCGTGACAAGGGCTATCTGAAGTCCGAACCTACGGGTGTCTGGGACAACGACTCCCAGGACGCGATGACGCGCTTCCAGAACGATCAGAAGCTGCCGCCGACCGGTAAGATCACCGCAGCCTCGCTGATCGGCCTCGGTCTCGGCGCGAAGTCAGCCGGCGCTCCTGAAGCTCCCGCGCTCCCTGGCACCACCGCCGCGCAGCCGGCAACCCCGTAAGCGTGGCTGGTGGGCGAAACCCACCCATGCTCCCAAACGTCGCATAATAAGAACCATGCGCGCGAAATCCTGTCTCGGAGCGACTCTGTTCGGAGCCGCGATTTTCCTGATTTCTCTCTCCGTTTACCCGCGAGGCGCGCAGGCCCAGTCCCCAGCTCCGGCCGCTCAGACCAACCCGACGCCGGATGAAATCATCCATAAATTCGCCGCGAAGGAAGCCGAGTTCCGCAAGGCGCGCGAGAACTACACCTATCGCCAGATCGTGAAGATGGAAGAGCTCGACCCCTCCGGCAATCCCGAGGGAAGCTGGGAGATCACTTCGGACATCATTTTCGGCCCCGATAAGAAGCGCACCGAAAAAGTGATCTACGCGCCCCCCGTTACGCTCAAGAACATCAGCCTCGATCCGCAGGACGAGCAGGATCTTCGCGATGTCCAGCCCTTCGTCCTCACCACCGACGACGTCAGCAAGTACGATATCCAGTACCTCGGCAAGC
>CAZWTH010000422.1:0-15131 GCA_964636715.1 uncultured Solibacteraceae bacterium
CGCCGTGACCGGCAAGGTGATTTGGGATAAGACTTATGAGGGCGGCTGCGACCGGATGGCGATCTCGCCGGACGGCAAAACACTCTATGTGCCGCAGCTGGAAGGGCCGTCATGGCATGTTGTCGATGCGATGACTGGCAATGTGATCGCGACCATCGAGACGAAATCCGGCTCGCACAATACGATTTATTCGCCGAAGGGCGATCATGTTTATCTCGCCGGGCTGAAGTCACCGGTGCTGAGCATTGCGGATACAAAGACGCATACGGTAACGAGCACGGTGGGGCCGTTTGCCAATGTGATCCGGCCGTTTACGATTAACGGCGCGGAGTCGCTGGTCTTCGTCAACGTGAATGGTCTGCTCGGCTTCGAAGTGGGCGATATCAAAACCGGCAAGAAGCTGTATCACGTGGAAGTGCAGGGCTACGAGAAGGGCGACGTCAAGCGGCACGGCTGCCCGGCGCATGGCATCGCGCTCACGCACGATGAAAAAGAGCTGTGGCTGGCCGATTGCCATAACAGCGCCATCCACATCTTCGACGCAACGGTGATGCCGCCAAAACAGACCCAGAGCCTCAAGATGCGTGATTGCGTGGGCTGGATCAGCATGAGCCTGGACGGGAAATACGCGTACTCGTCGACCGGCGAAGTGGTCGACGTCGCGACGAAGAAGATTGTCGCGGCCCTGACGGATGAAATGGGGCGCCAGGTGCAGAGCGAAAAGATGCTGGATGTGACGATCGCCAACGGGAAAGTGACCGCGGTCAGCGATCAGTTCGGTATCGGCATGAAGCAGTGATGCGGTGGATTGCTGCGGCGCTGCTGCTGGCTTCGTTGCCGGCATTCGGGGCTGATCGGGCCGCGCGGTTTTTCGACGAGCGGGTCGCCCCGATTCTCGAAAAGCGCTGCCTGCCCTGCCATAACGATCAACTGAATAACGGCAACATCTCGTTTCAGAATCGCGATAGCCTGCTGCATGGCGGCGCGCACGGTCCGGCGATTGTGCCGGGACACCCGGAGAGCAGCCTGCTGATGATTGCGCTGCGTCATGAAGGCGAGATTCAGATGCCGCCAGGGCCGCCATTACCATCGAAGGAAATCTCCGTGCTGCGGGAGTGGATCAGGCGCGGCGCGATTTGGGGTTCGCGCCTCCGGAAGTAGCGACAAAAGCCGCTACCAGGAGAAGAATCACCGCGAAGACCGCGTTAGCCGCGGCGTCCATTCCCATCAGCCCGCGCGCGCCGCGGTGTTTGTAGCCGACGCCGTCGAGCCAGGTCATATAAGAGATAGACGCATTGCCGCTGGCGTTGAGCGCGGAATAAGCGAAGGCCGCCGCGTGTTCGCGCTTGCCGATGATGTCGAGCAGGAGTGCGGTGTAGACGGCGTATGCGAATCCCGTTGCGATGGAATAGCCCGCGTAACCGACGCCATAGGTCAATCCCGAAAGCGGGCCGAGCGCCATCCACGCCGCGGGGATGGCGGTGAGCACGCCGGCAAGCGCATAGGCCGTCATGCGGTTCATGCGATCCGCCACCATGCCGCCAAGAAAGCACGCGAGCGACGAAAGAAGACCGCCGACCACGCCGGTAATGAGCGCAACCTCGTTGCCGGAGGCGTGATAATCCGGGCCCACGCCCGAAATCAGATTGGTTACCGCCGCGGTGCCAACGGGCGAGAGAAAAAAGGCCAGCCCGAGCCATGTCCGCCGCGAGCGCAGCAGATCGCGCAGGTCATGCGCCATGCCCGCAAGCAGCGGACCGATCGCGCGCCGCAGCGGGGGCGGTTCCTTCAGAAGCAGGGCAGCCAGTGATGGCAGAATCATCGCAGCGGCAACCGCGGCCGCTACCACGCCGAGCGAAGCATGATCGGCCAGCCAGATGACTGATCCGCCGGCCGCCGCTCCGCCGCCCACATTGCCCGCCTGATACCAGCCCGAAGCGCGTCCCTTCATTCCTTCCGGCATAGCGGTGAGCAGCGCTCCACAGGCTGAGCTCAGAAGGCCGGTGAGTGCGTTCGAGAGGAACAGCAGCGCAGTCAGCATGGCCTGGCTGCCATGAACATCGAGAACGGCGACTGCCGATGCAACTGCCGCCGTTACTGAAGAAACGATGATCCAGGATCGCCGGCGCAAACCGGTATCGGCAAGCGGCGACCAGAGAAATGACCAGATCGCCGGCAAGAGCGCGATCGCGCTGATCTCCGCGATCCGATCGACCGGCATTCCGTACTTGCGCAGCAGATACGGCATCAACAGCGCCGTTACGGCGGTCGAGAAGCCGTAGGGAAGCACGACGGCGCCGAACAACCAGGGCGAATTGTGGGTCTCTGAGGAAGATGCGGTCATCGGTGAGCCGGCGGCTCGCTTGAGAGGATTTCGAGCGCCGTCAGGATTTCCGCGCGCCGCGCAGGATCGAGCCGCAGATACTGGCGATTGCCCGATCCCGCAGTGAACTTCGTGACGCCGCGAGGTTCCACTATAACCGCGCCATTTTCCGAATGGCCGAAATAGCCGGGCCGTACCGCTTCGAGCACCGCCGTCAGGTCCCACGTGGGCCGGTCGTAAGGCATTTTCTTATAAGCCCGATAGGACTCCGCAACGGGATTTGAGTTCGCCCACGCGAAATCGTGCTCGATGGATTTCGCGGGGAAGAGAAGATCGCGTCCGATTTCAAATCCGCTGAAGACGAGCGGCGTGGGCCAGTGCTCGAAGACGGACTTCGCCGAGTCCGCGTCGATTTTTACGTTGTACTCCGGGGCGCCATCCGCGAAATTACCGGCCATGATCGAAACGAGCGCGACTTTTTCCCGCACGAGCGCGGCATCCGACTGCAGCAGCGCCGCCAGGTTTGTACTGAAACCGGTCTGCACAATCACGACCTTCTCCTTCGCATTCGTCAGCAGACGCTTCAACACAACCGGCGCGGGTTCGGCGGTTGCGTTCGTATCAGCGCGCATCGCTCGCAAAGCCGCCGACATGTAGCCATCCTGCGCGCCGTCCTTCAGGCTTTTCGTTGCCGCGCCCACCGGCAGGTTTGGGCGTCCATAAAAGCGATTCACCATCCGGATATAAGGAACAGCCGCCGGGTTCGCGTTCGTCAGCGTGACGCCGATCAGCTCGCATTCGCCGCGATCGGTGAACGCGTGCAGCATGGCGAGCGCCAGCGCATCGTCCACGTCATTCCCCATATCCGTATCGAAAATGACCGGACGCGCGGCATAAAGACTATTCGCGGCCAGCAGAGCCAGAATCGCAATCGTGCGCATAGCGGAAGGATATCGCGAAACCGTTGGAATTGGCGGCGCAGCGACGTTTATGAAGCGAGGTCCCCTCTATGACAGGTACACAAACGATGGCAGGCGCAAAAATTTTCAGCGTCCTGTTAGATTTTCCGCCTGGGCGACGTCTGACAGATGTGCGGCGCCCGGCGGTGATGAGCGAGGAAAGCGCGGCGGATTCACCCGTCACGGATTTCGACCAGCTCTTTCTCGAACACTACCCGCGGCTCGTGCGGATTCTGATTCGCCTGGTGGGTAATTCCGGTCAGGCTGAGGAACTCGCGGCGGACGCGTTTTATCGATATCACCGCCACCAGGCGGAGGAGGATATCGATGGCAATCCGGCCGGCTGGCTCTACCGGACGGCGATGAATCTGGGGCTGGATGCGCTGCGGTCGAATTCGCGCCGCGCGCGCCGGGAAGAAAAGGCGCAGCGGGAAGCAGTGGCAGCCGCGCCGGCGGGCAATCCGCTTTATGAGCTGCTAGCCGAAGAACAAAGGGAGCGCGTGCGAACCGTACTTTGCCTGCTGAAACCCGTGGAAGGTCAGGTCCTTCTTATGGGAAGCAGCGGATTCACCTGCAGGGAGATCGCTGGCCTTCTCGGAATGCGCGCCGATTCTCTCTACGTGCTGATCTCGCGAGCCCGGGCGCGCTTCGAAAAGGAATACGTGAATCTCTATGGGAGGTCAGAGTCATGTCCTGTCTGAGTGAATCCGACTTTCAGGGTTATCTCGAAGAAGCCGGCGCCACGCCGCTGCGGCAGACGGTAGAGAGCCATCTGGTTTCCTGCGCGGCATGCCGGTCGGTGTTCGATCATGTTGTGGCAACGCACAGCCGCGTAAATGGCTGGCTCGCGGAACTGGCATCGCCGCTCGATGAGACGCCCATCGATACGCTTGCCGCTTTGGATGGGGTAATGGCGCGGATTGCGATGGAACCTGTACCGGTCGCTGAGGGCCATCTGGCGCGACTGCTCGCGCCCGATACCGAGATCCCGTGGTACCGAACGATTGCCGCCAATGTCCGCGATTTTATCCGTCCGGAAAAGCTGCCGCCGCTCGAATTGACTTCAAAGCCGGTGGCGGTCAAAGACATCTGGGGCGCGCGCACCAGCCCGATGGCGCTGGCGTCTTCGCTGTTGTTGCAGGGCGGGGTGATTGCTTCGCTCCTGCTCGTTGGAACGAATCAGCAGGTGCAGAAGGCAATCAAAACCATGGTGCTGATCGAGCCGCCGGCGGTAGTGAAGCCACTGGCCGAGGTCAAACCCGCGGGGGGCGGAGGACAACGTTCGCCTCTGCCCGCGATCAAGGGTGAGTTGCCGAAACCTGCGCCGCGCGCATTTACGCCCCCGGTGGCCACCATCGAGCATCCGGCGCTGACGATGGATCCCTCGCTGCTCGCCGCGAACGATGCATGGGCCGCTCCCACAGCCGCGATTGGCAATCCGCTGGGCGTAATTGGAGGCGCAGGCGGACCTGGCAGCGGCGGTGGTCTGGGCAATGGACGCGGCCTTGGAATTGGCGACGGTTACGGCCCGCGTTCAGGCGGCGTCCTCGTCTACACTGTCGGCAACGGTGTGACTGCGCCCGAGTTGGTCAGCAAGGTCGAGCCCGAATACTCCGAAGAAGCCCGTAAGGCAAAATTCAGCGGCATGGTTCTGCTTTCCATTGTCATCAACACCGACGGCAAAGCCGAAGATATCCATGTCGTCAAGAGCGTCGGGATGGGCCTCGACGAGAAAGCCATCGAAGCCGTTCAGAAGTGGCGATTCAAACCCGGCAAAAACAAAGGCGTGCCGGTGAAGGTGCGGGCTGATGTTGAAGTGAACTTCCGCCTGCTCTGAGTCTCAGATCGAACCGGTGCGCATCTGCTCCGCCATGTATTCCGATGCGCGCATCGAAAGAGCGAGGATGGTGAGGGTCGGGTTCTGCGACCCTCCCACCACGAAGCTGCTGGCATCCATCACGAACAGATTTTTGATGTCGTGGCTCTGATTCCATTTGTTCAGCACGCTGGTCTTTGGGTCATCGCCCATCCGGCACGTGCCGAGCTCGTGAATACTCTCGCCGGGTGGGACCATGCGGTCGTGCTTCTCCAGCATTTCGAAGCCGGCGTCGTGGCAAAGCTCGGCGAGCGTGTTCATGGCATCGCGAGCCATGTTGAATTCGTTATCGGTGTAGCGCGCCTGGATACGAAGCGAGGGAATCCCCCAGGCGTCTTTCACCACGGGATCGATCGAGACGTGATTCTCGAAACGCGGCAGAACGGAGCCCATTGTGGTGGCATTGAACCCCGTGTTTTGATGCGACGCCAGGGCTTTCTGGAGCGCTTCGCCATAGAGCGGGAAGTACTTCGGATTCGGCGTGCCGCCGCTGCCGAAATCGACCGAGTAGCCGCGGATGAAATCCTTCTCCTTCGTATCGAGATTGCGGAAGCGCGGAATGTAACCGGCGCCCCCCATCATCCCTTCGCCGCCTTTTCCATCGCGCGCTTCGGGGACGATCGCCTGGATCGTGTTCTTCACATAGAACTGATCGAAGAGATAGTGGCCCATCACGCCGCTCGAATTCGCAATGCCGGAATTCAGCAGCAATCGTGTGCTTTCGAGACACCCCGCACCCACCGCCACGATTCGCGCGCTCGCATGCAGCTCCTGATGGGAATGGCGATCCACGAAGTCGGCCCCGTTGACGAGGCCGGTGCTCTTATCCACCGTCAGGCGGCGGACGATCGCGTTCGGAACGAGCGTGAGGTTGCCGGTCGCCAGTGCGTCCGGGAGGAGGAGATTAAGCGAGCTTGCCAGCGCGCCGGTTGCGCGGCGCGGCTTCGTCGTGGGGACGCCTCGGGCCTTCGCCGCCGCGAGAAAGCGCTTCATGCTCTGACTGTCGATCGACGTGTCTTCGATGAAGACGCCATCCGGAAGCTGCGCAAAACCTTCTTTACGGCCGGAGACGTGGAAGATCGGCTCGACGCGGTCGTAGAAGGGCGCGAGGTCGGCGTAGGAGATCGGCCAGTTATCGCCGAAGCCATCGTGATCTTTGGCTTTGAATTCGTAATCGCTGAGCCGCCAGGAAGCGCGGCCCCACATGAGCGTTCTGCCGCCGATGCGGCGCACGCGCACCCAATAGTAGGGATCTGTGGGCGGATAGGTATACGGATTCTGCTTTTCGTCCGCCCAGACATTGGCGTTGAATTCGTCGGCCTGCGTGACGTGGGGAAAACGGCCGGGCTGCCCGAAGCCGCGATACGGCAGATCGCAAACGCGGCGGGTGACGCGGTCGTGCTCGTAGTCGGTCGGCGGACCCGCGTCGAGCATCAGGCACTTGATCCCCTTCGCAGTGAGGATGCGCGCTGTCATGCCGCCGGAGGCGCCGGAGCCGATGATCAGGACGTCATGCGTGGGAGCAGCCATAGCAATTTATTCCGGTGGAAGCCAAAACGCTCCGTTGCCACTGCGCTTTGTGGATGCGAGCCACTCGCGCGAATTCAGGGTCGCGGTCAGTACGTCGGCCTTGGCGTGACGAAGGAATTGGGCGAAGGGATCGCGCGGCTCCTCGTAAGTCCAGGCGTCGCGCAAAGGCGAGAGCAACTCATCGGCCTGCTCGGGGCTGATTCCCGCGAATACTTTGCCGTATTTCGTTGTGGCGCGGGTGTTGAGCGTGTCGAGTCCGGTCCGGTAGAGATTCTTCGTGGGCGTCGGCGACTGGCCGACGAGAAAATCCAGAAATTCCGGAGCGCCTGCATCGATCGCGCCTGGCGCGCCGCCGATCGCCGGCACGATGATGTCGCTGAGATGCCGCAGCGCGGCCAGTTGCGGAGGCGTGAAAAATCCAGGAATCTGCTGGATATTCGTGATCGCTTGTCCGAACAACTCAGGAGTCGCGAAAAGAAACGGAATGGACCCGACGAAATGCCGGCGCTTCATTGTGCCGCTATTTTATCCCGAATCCCTTTCGGCTGGCGAGCGTTCCGTATCCAGCGAATGACTTCGAACACGCTCCCGATCACGCAGCCGCCGATAAAGATCCACATGAACCAAAGGAAACCGGTTGTTTGCGTGATTGCAATGATTTCTTTGCCCCAGTGGATCGCCGCCCATCCCACCAGGGCGAAACGCACAATCCGCGTCGCGAAGACGAGCGTAATCAGGCGAACTCGCGGATACTGGAGCGCGCTTGCCACGGCGATCGCCGCCCCAAACGGAAACGGCGGCGGCGCGATCGACGCGATGATGATCGCAATGGCCGCATGCTTTTCCATCTGGCGCTTCAGGTAATCGTGCATGCGCGGCTTCACGACGCGCTTCAGCCCCTCTTCGCCGCCCTTCCGGCAAACGAAGTCAAGCATCGCGACTCCGATGGCCGACCCCACCGACCCCGCGACAATGCACGGGATGAAATCCGCATGGCTCCGCGCGACCAGCAGCACCGTCAGCAGGTCGCAGCCGATCGGGAGGAAAAGGAAGGAGTCATCGGCGACCGTCAGGATGAACAATCCCCACACGCCGTAGTGGAGAAAGAAATTCAGCAAGGCGGCTGCACCCGGCCTCCGGTGGTGCATTTCCAAGGCCAAATACGCTCTTGACAATAGGCGAACAAAAGGCGAATATCAGATTGTGCTGTGCGGCGATTCTCCCCCATCGGGTCTGGTCGGGATCGCGAAGCTGGCGGCCGAGAGCGAGGTCCTGGAAGCCAAGCGCCTCGTCCAGTACTTCGAGATCGGCTGCCGGAGCGTTCTGAACCGGACCAGACCCGGATTGCCGTTTGAGTGGTCTATCAATCCTTATCGCGGCTGCGAATTCGGCTGCCGGTACTGTTATGCGCGCTACACCCATGAATTCATGGAGTTGCGCGCGAGCCAGGATTTTGAAGACCGCATCTATGCGAAATCGAATATCGCCGAAATTCTGCGGCGGGAGGTGCGGCATCTCGCTCGCGGGGCCGGCATCGCCATCGGGACCGCGACCGATCCGTACCAACCCGCCGAGCGGCGGTTCGGTCGAACGCGATCAATCCTCGAAGTTTTCACGAAGTGTTCCGGCCTTTCCATCCACGTCACCACAAAGTCCGATTTGGCGCCGCGGGATATCGATCTATTCCAGGAAATCGGCCGCCACAACCAGTTCAACGTCAACATCACGATCACGACGCTTGACCGCGAGCTCGCCCGCAAACTGGAACCGCGCGCCCCGCGGCCGGACCTGCGATTGAAGGCTGTCCGGAAGTTGGCGGACGCCGGAATCGGCGTTGGCGTGTTCCCCAACCCGATCATGCCGCTGATTACTGATCAGGAACAACGGCTTGACCGCCTCGCGAAGGCCGCCCGGGATCATGGGGTGTCGTATTTCGGGGGCGGCGTGCTGTTCCTCCAGCCGTGCTCGCGGCGCGTCTTCCTGCCGTTTGTCGAAAAGAATTTCCCGCACCTGCTGCGGCGGTATCAGGAGCGCTACGAATCCTCGGCTTATCTCAAGGGCGCGTACCCGGAGATGATCCGCGAGCGAATCGGCGTGATCCGCGACCGCTACGGACTCGACAACTACCCCGGTCGTCCTCAGGTTCCCAGTGACCAGCCGGCTCTCTTCGAGTATTGATTCCGGCGACAGTTGTGTGGCAACGCGACACAGCCCAGCCCGCAACCCTATGGACTTAGGGCGCATTTGAGCGGCGCCGGGCGTGCTCTGTATTTGTCTATACATGCGCCGATCAGGATCTGTGTGCTTTCTCCTTCTGACGTGTGCCGCAGTTGTAGCTGCGGCCGATTTCCGCCTGGGCCTCAACTACGCGCAGTGGGGACCGGAAGTTACCCCGGGCGAGCAACTCGCGGCGGACGGATCGGGAGCGCTCTACATTCTGGATATTGCCGGCTCACACCTGACGAAGCTTGCCGCGGACGGGAAAGCGATTGCCTGGCAGCAAACAATGACGCCTCGGGTCAGCGCAATGGCTGTCGATCCGAATGGCGGCGTCTATCTGATTGCCGATGCAGGTTCCCAGGGTGGCGCCGTCGAGAAGCTCGGCGCCGATGGCGCCACGGTCGTGTGGAAAACGGCCATCCCGGGCGCCGCGAGCCTGGCAGTTGACGCGAGCGGCCGGTCTTTCGTCGGCGCGAACGCACAGGTGATTAGGCTGAACGCGTCCGGGGCGATCGATGCGGCGTTTTCCAATGCGCCTTTGGGGCCGCTCGCGTCCCTGGCGGTCAGCCCGAACGGCTCGGATATCGTGATCGGAACCTATGTCTCTCTAAACGGAGCCGCGCCCGCATACACTCTGGAGCGCCTCGCGCCCGATCAGACAACCTGGCTTACGGTCAGCCCTCCGCTTGCGCCTGTGTACCCCGGCCTTGCTGTAGCCGCGAATGGTGATGCGGTGGTATACGGCAGCGACGCGAATGGACGCCGGTCTCTGCAACGCTTCGACCGGACCGGCAAGGTGGTCTTCTCGGCTTCGGTACTTTCGAACGGCAACGCTCCCGGCAATTTGGCGCTGGATGGCGCTGGCAATGCCTACATTACCGGCTATACCGGCGCATTCGGGATTCCGGCGAAGAATACCCTTGCGCCGTGCGGGTCCACCTGGATGAGCGTGTACGCCCCGGATGGCGCAATTCTGCAAACGGCCTTCCTGCCAGGCGCGACGAGTACGACGCAGGCGTACCCGCTTATCGCGGCCGGACAGACCGGCGCGGTTTTTGTACTGAGCCAGGCGGATACAACATTCGCACCAACGCAGACCGGTCCGCTTCCGCAGTCCACTACTGCCCTGTTCAATCTCTCGCCGAACCCCGACGCCAAAATCCTGCCGCTTGGCTGCGTCGCAAACGCTTATTCATTCAACACGGGCGCCGTGGCGCCTGGCGAAATGGTCGCGCTTTACGGCAACGGTCTCGGGCCCGCGCAGGGTGTTCAGCCCAGCAGCTATCCCACTCAAGCGGCCGGTGTCCAGGTGACGTTCGATGGTGTGCCAGCGCCTCTCCAATGGGTGCAGGAATCCCAGATCAACGCCGCAATCCCGTTTTCTGTTACTGGTCCGACGACGAACATCTGCGTCACATACAACGGCGGCAATCCCAACTGCCTCACCTGGCCCGTGGTGGCAGCAGCGCCGGGTGTTTTGACCTGGGACGGGACGAACGCCGTTGCAGTCAATCAGGATGGCACGCTGAACTCGGCATCTAACCCGGCGCCGCAGGATTCCATCGTTGCGATCTTCGCCACAGGCCTTGGCCCCACGAAAGCGCCGCTGGCCGACGGATCGCTCGTGCCGGTATCGCCTCTGCCAGTCAACGCGTATCCTGCGACGATCGGGGCGCCGTTCAGTATCGGCGTCGTGCCCGCTATGTCATATCTAACTGCCGCCTACGCCGGTCCGGCGCCCACGCAGATCGCGGGTACCAGCCAGATCAACTTCAGGGCGAGCTACATGTCGAGCCTCGTCGGCCTCAATTCCCTGTATCTCGAAGTGAACGCGCCGTCCGGCACGATACAAAGCAACGGGTTCCGCATCTACGTTGCCCATTAGGCGCGGTCTTGCGCTGCCGCCAGTTACAATCAAGCCTGAATGGACCGCGTTCTTTCTTCCCACGTCATTGTGAATCACAGGCTGACCACCTCATGGCTGGGTAAGGTGGAGCGCGCGAAAATCAACGGCGTCGAAATCTTCTGCGCGAAGCAGCATCTCGACTGGCGGAATTCCTCGCAGGTCACCGAACTCGGCCACTGGTTCCGCGATTCCGAACTCAGACTTCACTCGCTCCATTCCCCGATGTATACGGATGAGCGCTGGGGTAAGTCGGGTCCGGATACCCATATCAACATCACGGAACACAAGAAGGCCGAACGCATTAAGTGGGTGGATGAGATCAAGCGCGCCATCGAGATTGCGGAGACTGTGCCGTTTAAATACCTGGTGCAGCACCTCGGCGTGAACGATCAGGAATTCTCCGAGCGCACGGTCGATGCGGCGTTTTCCTCCCTTGATGAACTGGGCGTGTTCGCCCGTCAGCGCGGCGTGGAGATCCTGCTCGAAAACATTCGCAACGATCTGGCTTCGGCGGATCGCCTGCGGCAGTTCAACGAGCTCACGCATCTCAATATGAACTTCGTTTTCGACGCCGGACACGCTCACATCATGGGGGGCGTCGAGCGGGAGTTCGAAATCATGGCGCCCCGCATCCGGTCCCTGCATCTGCACGATAACAATGGCGTGGAGGACATGCACCTGTATCCGCAAAAGCCGGGCGGCACGATCGACTGGAAGCACACGATGGAACTGCTGCGCTCGCGCCCTGGCCAGTATCCTCTTCTGCTCGAACTGCGCGAAGTTCCGGAGATGGAAAACCCGATCGGCGAAGCGGCGAGCGTTTTCGATACGCTGGAATCGTTATGAGCGCGCCGAAACGGATCACCATCAGCGAAGCCGCGCAGTACGTCGATCAGACGGTCGAAATTCCCGGCTGGATATACGGCATCCGCAAATCGGGCAAGATCGTCTTCCCTATCCTGCGCGATGGAACAGGTCTCATGCAGTGCGTGGCGGTGAAGAGCTCGCTTCCCGAAGAAGTCTTCGAAAGTCTGAAGCACCTCACGCAGGAATCCTCCGTCATCATGCGCGGCCGCATTCGCGCGGAAGCTCGGGCGACCGGCGGCTACGAGATGGATGTGGAGGGCGCTGACATCCTGCAGAGGGTTTCCGAAGCCGATCCCTATCCCATCACGCCGAAGGAACACGGCACCGATTTCCTCATGGAGCACCGCCATCTCTGGCTGCGCTCCCAGCGCCAGCACGCCATTATTCGCGTGCGCCACGAAATCATTCGCGCGGTGCGCGATTATTTCGATAACCACGGCTTCACGCTGGTGGATACGCCGATTTTCACCCCTGCCGCGTGTGAAGGAACCACCACGCTTTTCGAAGTGAATTACTTCGACGACGAGAAAGCGTATCTTTCGCAATCCGGCCAGCTCTACAGCGAAGCCACGGCGATGGCGTTCGGCAAGGTCTACTGCTTCGGTCCCACGTTCCGCGCCGAGAAATCCAAAACCCGCCGGCACCTCACCGAATTCTGGATGGTGGAGCCCGAGATGGCCTACGCCGATCTCGAAGAAGTGAAGCGCGTGGCCGAGGAGATGGTCATTTACGTCGTGGGCCGGGTGCTGGAGAAGAAGCGCGAAGAGCTGAAGGTTCTGGAGCGCGATACTTCGAAGCTCGAACTGGTGAAGTCGCCGTTTCCGCGTCTCAGCTACGACGACGCCGTGAAGAATCTCCAGGAGCGCGGGTCCGAAATCCAGTGGGGCAGCGATTTCGGCGGCGGCGATGAAACCATCCTGACGCAGCAATTCGACCGGCCGATCATGGTCGATCGCTTCCCGACCGCCATCAAAGCGTTCTACATGCAGCCCGATCCGGAGCGTCCCGAAGTCGCGATGGGGGTGGACGTTCTTGCGCCCGAAGGCTACGGCGAAATCATCGGGGGCGGCCAGCGCATTCACGATCCCGAGCTGTTGCTGCGCCGCATCGATGAGCACGGGCTGCCGCGCGAGGCCTTCAACTGGTACATCGACCTGCGCAAGTACGGCACAGTTCCGCATGGCGGCTTCGGCATGGGCATCGAACGCTGCGTCGCGTGGATCTGCGGACTCGAACACGTGCGCGAAACCATTGCATTCCCGCGAATGCTCTACCGGCTGCGGCCCTGATCCTGTGACCGCGGTATCCGGCAAAAAGAGAATCGCCGTCATCGGCGCGCCGCTCGATCTCGGGCAGGGGCGGCGCGGCGTTGACATGGGTCCCAGCGCGGTGCGCGTGGCTGGCCTCGGGAGGCGCGTGGGCGCGCTCGGCTACGACGTGCGGGATCTCGGCAACGTCGATGTGTTGCAGGCGGAAAGCGCCGCTGACACCGGACCTTCGAACGCCCGGTACGTGAAGCAGATCGCGGAATCGTGCGAAAAGCTCGCCCGCATCGTGGAAGACGCGCTCGACGGCGGCAACATCCCCCTCGTGCTCGGCGGCGATCATTCGATTGCCGCGGGAACCATGGCGGGCGTGGCGAGCCACTTTCGCAGTGAAAAGAAAAAGGCAGGCCTGCTCTGGATTGACGCGCATGCCGACATGAATACGCCCGCGACGAGTCCGAGCGGCAATGTTCACGGCATGCCGCTCGCCTGCTGCATCGGACGCGGCCCCGCGGAACTTGTCAATCTGCTCGGCTTCGCGCCGAAGGTCGATCCGGCGAATGTCGCGCTGGTGGGTATCCGGGATGTCGATCTCCTCGAACGTACACAGTTGAAGGAAACGGGCGTCACAGCGTTCACCATGCGCGAAATCGATGAACGCGGCATGCGCGATGTGCTGCGCGACGCCATCCGCGTCGTCTGCGATGGCACGGCAGGTTTCCATCTTTCGCTCGATCTCGATTTCGTTGACCCGGCGTATGCGCCTGGCGTCGGCACGCCCGTGCGCGGCGGCGCGACTTATCGCGAGGCGCATCTCGCGATGGAGATGATCTGCGACTCGCAGCGGATGCTCTCGATGGAAGTGGTGGAAGTGAATCCGGTGATCGACGAATTCAACCGGACGGCGGAGCTGGCGGTGGAACTGATTTTATCGGCGCTTGGAAAGAAGATTCTCTAGATGAAGAAAACGCGTGTGGCATTGGTGTATGGCGGCCGGAGCGGCGAGCACGATATCTCGCTGCGTTCCGCCGATTCGGTAGCGGCGGCGATGGATCCGGAGCGCTATGAAGTCGCGCGCTTCCTGATCGACCGCAACGGGAACTGGTCGCCGAAACCAATCGTGCCGCAGCCCGGCGCGCATCCCGAAATCGACGTTGTATTTCCGATCGTTCACGGAACGTTCGGCGAAGACGGCACCATGCAGGGCCTGTTCGAGCTCGCTGACCTCCCGTATGTGGGCGGCAACGTCCTCGCCTCCGCGCTTTCGATGGACAAAGACATGATGAAGCGCGTCTGCCGCGACCGTGGGCTGCCGGTGGTCGACTGGATCGTGCTGGAACGAGACTCAGGCGGCGATGCGGCGGCCGCATTTGCGGAACGCTTCGGGTTCCCGTTGTTCGTGAAGCCCGCGAATCTCGGGTCTTCGGTCGGAATCTCGAAGGCGCACAATGCCAGGGAGCTCCAGGCAGCTGTGAAGATGGCGGCGGAGTTCGATCGTAAGATCGTGATTGAGCGGGGCATTCAGGGCCGCGAATTCGAATGCGCCGTGCTGGGCAACGAGCATCCCGCCGCGTCCGTGCCCTGCGAAATCCACCCATCGCGCGAATTCTACGATTACGAAGACAAGTACGAGCTGAATCTGGCGCGCACGGAACTGCCGGCGAATATGCCGCCGCAGGAGATTGCCGAGATGCGCCGGCTCGCGGTGGAATGTTTTCGCGCGGTGGGCTGCGAAGGAATGGGCCGCGTCGATTTTCTCCGTGAAGAATCGACCGGCAAGCTCTACATCAACGAGATCAACACGATTCCCGGGTTCACGTCCATCAGCATGTATCCGAAGATGTGGGAATACACCGGCATCCCTTACGGGCAGCTGATTGACCGGCTGATTGAGCTGGCCATGGAACGGCACGAGCAGAAGAAAGCGACGCGCTTCACGCGGTGACTTCGTGGGGCGGGGCTTCGGCCCTGCAGGCCGGCCTTCTGGCCGGCCACTGCTGCCCGGAACATTCCGAAGACATCTGCGCCGAGCGGAAGCTCGGCTTGCAGAGCCGAAGAAGCCGTGAATGAATCAACGTCCCTGACAGCCATCCTGATCAGGCAGGGGCTCTCGATCATTTCGAGCGGAACTGGAGCCAGTCGGCCTTGCTTTGTGGTGGATTTCGCTCAACGAATTCCCCGAGGC
>CAZWTH010000423.1:0-12506 GCA_964636715.1 uncultured Solibacteraceae bacterium
GCCCATCGTTCCAATCTCGTGCACGGAGATCTCAAACCCTCCTGCATTTTCGTGGACGCCGCCGGTCAGGTCCGGATCTCCGATTTCGCCATGTCCCCGCGGGCGAGGCGCAACGTGCGCGGCGAGATGGATCCCGCCTGGATTCACCCTTATCTCACTCCCGAACACCTGATCTCGCCCGGGTCTATCGGGCCGCGAACCGATGTCTATGCGCTGGCCGCCATTGCCTGGCACCTCTATACCGGCCATGCGCCTTTTTCCGCTACGGACACCAAAGGCGCCATCCTGCGTGGGCAACTCGATGCCTCGGTCGTGAATCGCGCGCTGCTCAAAGGCTTCGAAGATCCGCTCCGCAAGGCGATGTCGCGGGATCCCAACCAGCGCTTCGGCTCCTGCGCCGAACTGGCTTCGGCCCTCGAATCGGCTGGCGCCGCCGCCGCGCCGCTCGCCGATCCGGCAAAATCGAAGAATCTGATCTATGCCGGACTGGGAAGCATTGTCCTTGCGTTGATTGTGGCCGCTTTTCTCTTTACCCATAAGCCGGCGAAGTCCGGAACGAATCCGCCCCCGGTTCCGGCCTCTGCGTCAGGAAGCGTGACGGCGCAGTTACCGCCAGCGGCGCCAACAGGAGCGAAATCGGCAAAACCGTCCGCGTTCAAATCGACCGCCGCGAAGTCGGTCGCGAAGGTGGATCATCCGGCGCCAGCTGACGGCGAACCTCCGGTCGGCAAACATCCCCCGATAGTGGACTCATTTCCCCCAAGGCAAACGCAGCCTCAGCCTGCGCTCCCGCCGAAGAACATTGCTCCGCCGCCACCGGTGCAGGCCGGCTCGACTAATGTAGATCCGGCCGTCGCCGCCGCAGTGGCGGGCCTTTCTGCCGGGGCTCGCCAGGGTTACAGCATTCAGCTCTACTCTCGCGATATTACGCGCGACAAACAGATCAACGATCATATGTCGTTTGGTTTTAACAATGCGAAACTCGGCGAACTCGCGGTCGATGATCTGAAGGCCGTCATCCTCCTCAACGGGCCACCGGCAAAAGGCATACTGACGATCCAATGGCTGGTGGATGGCACCACAATTCGAGCCCGTCAGGTGAAACCGAACAGCGCCGACATCCTCGACTACGAGCCCCAGGTCGGTCAGTATCAGATCATTTTGCGCGTGGGAACTTCCGTCGTCGCCCAGCTTTCTTTCTCAATTACACCCGGGAAATAACTCGGCGTTAGCAGTACTATAACTCGCGAACTACTGCGCAAAATGTGTTACACTGTACCACTCGGGAAGGTGATAACCAGATGAATCGTCCTTTGCTGACAGCGCTTTTTTTCACTGCCGCTGTGTCGTGGCTGACTGCGCAGACGCCTCAGCCAGGCGTTGAAACGCAAGCGGCGGCCCTCCATTCATCCCCCAGTGACCCTTCCGCAGCCCCGGCGGCGCCGGATGCGAAGCCCGCCAGCAGCGGCCGCACAAAAGATCTTCGCGATACGGCCGATGCCATGCGCGATGCTTTTGAGAAACTCCAGACTGACAACATGGGGGAAGTGGACAAGCTGATGAAGGAGAAGCGCTGCAATATCGTGCGCGTTGACGGTCTCCTCACCCGCGTCAAGGAAGCTCTCGATCTCTGGTACGACGCGGAGTCCAAATTCTGGTCAGTCAATGCCGATATCGAAACCGCGGACGTTGATCGGCAGCAAAAGGCGCTCGCCAACATGCAGGCCGAACAGCAGCGGGCGCAGGATCTCGTGGATTCCACGACAAAGGACCGCGAGAAACTGGAGCGAGATCTCGCTGACCTGCGGAAATATCCCGTACGCAACAAGCCGATCCAGGATCAGATGGATCAGCTGATTCAGGACATCAAGGACAGCGCGGCGAGACTCGACGAGGCGCAGAAGAATTACGAAGATGTATCGGCCAGGGTGCGCAACCTGCAGGCCTCGATGGGCGCGCGTCTCATCGCGATCCGCGAATCCCAGCGGAACGTGGAGGCCTATAGTCTCGATATGAAATCGTTTTACGAGAAAACCCGGGCCGCCGCACAGGAAATCTGCAACCTTCCCACCCAGCAGAGCCGCAGACCCTTGCCTGCCACGAAAGCCCCTTCGCGATGACTTCGCTGTTCAGGCAGGCTGCGTTCCTTGCTCTCGTATGTGCGGCTCTACCCGCCACCTCGCAGACGGTGACGATGCAGCCTACCATCGGCGTCGCCGAACAGCAATACTTCAGCTCTCAGACCGACTGGCTCAACAGCGATCCGAATCTTTTTAGAGATCTTGCCACAGGTAACCCGCAGGATCTTCACCGCCGCATTCAGCAGACGAAAGATCTTCGGGATCAGATGATGCGGAAAAAGGGCGTCTATCTGGATCTGGTGGTCAAACAATTCGGCGATCTCCGCTCCCGCCTTGCCGCCGTCAGTAACTCCGATCTGCCGGTTGCGCAGTTGAAGGACGGCCTGGCAAAGGAGCAGAACATACTGCTCGACGAACAGGAGCGGATCGATGGCGTGATTGCCGGTATTCCGAAAGACGACGACACGTATGCCCTCGTCCTCCACGAACTGAACGCCGAACGCGACCAGGTCGTGACCCTCCAGAACTCCATAGCGTTGCAAATCCGGTCAATGGGGAAGATTGGAGCCGCCCAGGAAGTTCGCTCCAGCGCGGCGGCAGGCGGCGCGGTCGAACAGAAGCTGGCGGCAATCGGGAAGATATGGGAAACCGAGCGCGATCAGGTCAGACTGCAACAGAAAAAGTGGGATGACATCTATGATGCGCTGGATCGCGAGTATGGCGGCCAAAAGTCCGCAACCCCGGCTAAGTCATCGCCGGCGCCCCAGACAGAGCCCGCATCGGCGGGTAAGCCAAAGGCTTCTCTCCAGCGCAATTCACCGCCGGTCCTCGAAGGTTCCTGGCGCTATGAAAGCCAGCCCAACGCATGGTCCGGTTTCGCGGAACCCCTGAATGCGCTGCTCGTACTCCATGCCTCGGGCAAAACGCTGGTGGGCAGTTACAGTGCCCGGATTCCCGGGCGGCATAACGACGTGCGGGAGCTGGTTCTGAATCTCCAGGGCGAGCAATCGACCGCGACCAAAGCCGTTCTCGACTGGGTATCGCTTGTCCCCGAAGCCAAAGGAAAGCTAACCGTTCAGCTCGGAGGCGACGGACGCATTCTTGTCGATCGAACTTCATCAACCGACACCTACATCCCGCCAGGGATGGAAGTCCTGCTTCCGCGGGAGTGACCATGTTCGGCCGGCGCCAGCCTGAGTGTTTCATCCTGGATGAAGACGATCCGCGGATTTGCATCACGCTCATGCCGTCGGCCTCCGGCGCGAATCACGAAGAGTGGAAATCCTTCATCACCGCCGTCACCGTGGAGGCGCTTTGCTTCATCACTCTTCTGGGGGGTATCCCGAACTTCAGGCACGCCAATCCACCGCCTGAAACGAAGCGGCCGCCCAGGCGGATCACCCGCCTGGTGTTCCGTTCCCCGGTGGGTCAGCCGCCACCCCCCGCAACCACAATTCGGACAGCCTCCGCAATCCCAGCTATCCCGTCCGGGCATGCGGGGATCAAAGTGGATCTGACCACCATTCAGATATCGGTCGCGGACGACTCATCCAACCAGATTCCCAAAGTTCTGAGTCAGCAGGGAGGGATGCTCGGATTTCTCGAGGCGAATGATCCCTCCATCGCGCTCTACACGTTTCGGCCTCCTGAGTGGCGCATGCAGGATCAAATGGTCGATATCAGCGGCAAGATGCGCTTCTCCATGAAGCCTCCTTCCAAATGGCCCCTGCTGCAGTCGCTGGCAAGTTCGAACGGAATCGCGATGGATCGTTTTGAAGTGGACGCTCTGTTTGATCGCAACTTTGCCGGGTGTCTGCAGCAGGAGATCCAGAAAACAGCAGCCATTTCCGGAAATGGACGGGTCCGGGCTGTCACGCTTGCTTTTGCGTCCGAGAGGAGATGTGGCGTCAATGTCCTTAACGTGGAATTCGCGATGGCGAAGTAACGCCACGTGGCGTTCGAGATGGAAAGGCAGTGCAACGCGGTGTTTGCGCTGGAAAAGTACCCCTGCCGCCGTGCTCCTGATTTTGATGGCGGCCACGGCCGTCCCGGCTCAGGATCTGTCGCAGTCTCCGGATTACAGTGATCCCGCAATTGCGTCCGCGGCCGATTCCGCCATCAAAGCCTGGGCCGACTGGCAACGAGGCGATCGCGGTCTCGAAAAAGAAGTGTTTGCGCTGCCGATGTCCGATGCGCGCGCCCGCGTTCAGAAATCGTTCTCCGCCTCTCTGAACTATCTCGATAAACGCAAAGCGTACGTAGAAAGCGTTGCCGCATACATAGAGCACTACCGCGCGGAAACACGGAAGCCCTACGTCAGCATCGACGCGGTGGACGCTGAAGAACTGAATCTGCTCGGAACCAATCTCGCGAGCGTACAGGCTCGCCTCGACGCGCTGCGCGATTCGCCGTCCTGGGCGGCCATCCGCCGCTCCGTGCAGCCGGACACGATAGAGATCGCGGGAATCCAGCGAGCGCGCCGCGCTGACATTCCGGTCGATCTGCCGCTCGGAGCCCCCGAACGTCCGCGCCCGCTTTCCGTAATCGTCTATCGCGACTCCGAACGCCAGATCGCCGGCTCTCTCGAGCACCTCTGGACCCACTACTATCAGAGTCTGGACAACGCCGCCGAACAAAAGCCGGGCGGCGCCGCCCCGCTGGTTTCGTCGATCACCCCGCCCGAGGCGCCAGCCCCCGCGCCGGTTCCGGTCCAGCAGTCAGGTCAGCCGTCTGGAGTCGCCGCGCTCGCCGGCGTCTGGCGATATCTGGAAGGCTCGCAGCAGTTCAACGGCGTCGAGGAACCGCGCCAGATTATGCTCGAACTCTCCGTGCAAAAGGACGGAACTCTGACCGGCCGTTACCGTGGAACGCTGACCGATTTTACGGGGCAACACAACGTCGATGTGAGCCTCCAGCAGCTTCCTGCGCCGAAAAATGCGCCGCCCCGCCAACTCACCTTCCATTACGCCATCCCCCCGGCTGGTGAGACAGGACAGATCACTCTCGAAGGACCGGACGCCGGAGGCGTCGAAGTGACCCTCTCGCACAGCGGCGCGGGGATGCCTCGCGGGCGCGAAGTACTCGTCCGCCGCTGAAAACACCGCTGCTGTTAAGCCGCTGGATAGTCCGCGTGCGCCATGACCTGTTCGATCTGCAGCGCATGCCGCATCCGATGCTGCCCAACCACCAGCAGCCACTGATACGCATCCAGATCGCCCAGCGACCGGTGCGCAAAAAAGTGGCTGCGAAAATCCCCCTGCGCTTCCGCCACAAACCCGCGCACCCGCTCCCGCGTCTTCCGGAACTCCTCGAGCATCTCCGGCATATCGGTCCATCGGCCCACCGGCAACATGGCGTCGCGCGCCGCGATCTTCCGTTCGCGCGCATACCCGATCGCCATCACCAACGCTTCCTTCTCCTCAACGCCAGCCGCTTTCTCCGGCTCCGGCGGCTGCTCCAGTAAATCCCGAACCACGCCCAGAATAAAATTCTCGAACACAATAATGTGCTCCATATTCCCGGCAATCGACCACCGCTCCGGCGTCTCCCGGAAACGCCACTGCGCCGCCGAAAGCCCCGCCGTCAATTCCAGCAGCCGCGCCGCGCCCGAATCGAGCAGCCTGAGCGCCGCCTGCCGCTCTTCGCTTGTCATATTTCCTTAGACGGGTTTCGACAGATCGCGATGCGTGACTTTCGTCTGATATCCCGCCGCGAGAAGATTTTTCTTCACCGTCTCCGCGATCATGACCGACCGGTGATGCCCGCCCGTGCATCCGAACCCGATCGTCAGATAGCTCTTGCCTTCACGGATGTAATGCGGCATCAGCCACGTCAGCAGCTCCGTCACTTTCCGGATAAATTCATCGGTTTGCGGAAAGGACCGGATATATTTCGCCACGGCCGGATTTTTCCCGCTCCGGTGCTTGAACATCGGAATGTAATTCGGGTTCGGCAGAAACCGCACGTCGAAAACCAGGTCGCAATCGGGTGGCACGCCATGCCGGAATCCGAAGCTGGTGGCATAAATCAGAATGCGGGATTCATCGTCCTCGCTCTGGAATTTTTGCTTGATAAACGCACGCAGCTCGTGGACATTGAACTTGGACGTGTTGATCGTCAGATCGGCGAGCGCGCGGATCGGCGACAGCATCCGCCGCTCCGCCGCGATGCTCTGCCCGATCGCCAGGTCGCCATCCGAGAGCGGGTGCGGCCGCCGCGTTTCACTGAACCGGTGGACGATCGCATCGTCATCCGCTTCGAGAAAAACCAGCCGCGTATTGACATTTCCGCGAATGGCCTTGTAAATCGCCGGAAACTTCCGCAGCCCGGCCCCTTCACGCACATCCACCACAAGCGCGGCATGCCGCGTGGAAGACGAATCGCGAACCAGATCCGCGAATTTCGGAATCAGACCGACCGGCAGATTATCGACGGAATAGTAGCCGAGGTCTTCGAGCGCGCGCAGCACGGAGCCCTTGCCCGACCCGCTCATTCCGGTGATGATCACGAGTTCGGAAGCCGGACGTCCCGCGCGCCTTTTGGCCATATTTCTATGGCTCAGTGTACTGTACGGAATCTATTGCGCGGCAACGCGCTTCGTATCGCGCATTTTCTCGCGCTGTCGGACGATCTGCGCGCGCACTTTCTCCACAGCCTGATGAATCGCCGCGAACAGATCGCCATTCTCCGCCTGGCCCACCACCTCGTGATGATGCCAGGCGACGGTGACCTCAGCCTGATTGGAGCCATGTTCATGGCTGAAAATCACGCGCGCCTGCGCCTCTCCCCTTTGGGTATCGAGAAGTTTTGCGATCTTCTCGAATTCGGCTTCCAGTTCAACGGTCTGAGAGGGGGCGAGCGCCATGTGGCGCCCCGTATAAGTGATTTTCATGTCGATTATTCCCGAACGCGTCGCTGATGCGTGGACGGTATTTTCAGATCCTCCCGGTACTTCGCGACCGTGCGCCGGGTAACCTGAATTCCTTCCTGCTGCAGTCTTGCCGTGATCTGGTCGTCCGTCAGCGGGCGCTTCGTATCCTCCTCTTCAATCATCTTGCGCACTCTGCGCTTCAGCAACAGAAGAGGAGTATCGCCGCCCTGTGGACCCTGCACGGCTTCGGAAAAGAAATAACGCAGTTCGTAAACGCCGTGCGGCGTATCCGCGTACTTGTTCGCAACGGCGCGGCTCACCGTGGAAGGATGCACTCCCACTTCCTCCGCCACGTCCTTGATCATCATCGGCTTCAGGTAATCGATTCCCTGCAGCAGAAATTCATGCTGACGCCGCCGGATCGACTCGCAGACCTTGAGAATCGTCTGCTTGCGCTGCTCAATGTTCTTGATCAGCATCAGCGCCGATGAGTAACGCTCGCGCACATAATCGCGTACATCCTTGGTCGCGCCGTTATCGCGTTCGAGCATCTTCCGGTACTGCGCGTTCAGACGAAGCTGCGGCAGATCGTCGTCATTCATCTGGATGATGAAATCGTCGCCGTCGCGGATGAAATGAATGTCGGGCTCTACCGTGCGCGCCGCCGGTCCGGAGAATCGCGCGCCCGGGCGCGGGTCCAGATGCCGGATACGCGAGACCGCGATATCGATGTGCTCCGCCGGCCTGCCCAGCACCTTCGCCAGTTCCTTGAACTGCCGCGTTTCGAGCAGCCGCATGTGACTGGATACGATCTTCCACGCCACGCCGTCTCTGCCATTGCCGCTTTCGAGCTGGAGCAGCAGGCACTCGCGAAGATCACGGGCGCCCACGCCCGCCGGATCCAGCGACTGCACCGCCTTGAGCGCCGGAGCCATCACCTCCGCGCGGTGTCCGCCCTGAAACGCCATCTCATTCAGCGACGCCGTCAGATAGCCGTCATCATCCAGATTTCCGATGATCGATTCCGCCGCGTCACGCGTTTCGTCGTCGAGCAGCCCGATGCTGAGCTGCGAGCGCAGGTAATCGGGCAGCGTCTGCGGCTGCGAAAGAAAGGTCTCGAAGGACGGCTTCTCGACCGCCTCGGACGCCGGACTCTTGTAGCCCGGGTCGAGATAGTCGTCGAAAAAAGATCCGAAGTCGATCTCGTCGAATGGATCGGTCGTGGAATCCGCCGCCTCCGGCGTTTCCGGAGCCGGCGCGACCGCCGGATCGGGATCCGCGAGCGCCACCCCTTCCACCGCAACCTCGCCAAAGCTGGTTGCCGTGATCAGTTCCGCTGAATCCGCTTCAATATGAATGTCGGCCGCGTCGAGCAGATCCTTGTCGGCTACATCCGAAGATCGCTCGGCTTCCAGCAACGGCTGGAGCTCTTCTGGCGAAATCTCATCTTCCGCGTCGAGCGTCTCTTCGAGAACCGGGTTGTCGATGATCTCCTGATTGATCATCTCCTTCAGCTCGAGCCGGTTGAGGTGAAGAACAGTCACCATCTGAACCAGACCCGGCGTCAGTATCTGCTTTTGCGCGACTTTTAATTGGAGTCTCGGTGAAAGCATTCTCTTCCCGTATTATAAAACCGTTGGAAAAAATCGAAAATCGGATGTGTGACGCAGCACCCAGATTGCTGAGCACGCCGATTGCCAAAACTTCTGGCACAATGTGAACTATGACTTCCTGTACGAAGTGCGGAGCGCCCGTTCCCCCCACGGCTAACTTTTGCGGCGCCTGTGGCGCCCCGGTTACGGCAAATGCCCAGGCGGCGGCATCTTACACGCCGGAGCCGCTCGAATACGCCATTCAGGGCGATAACCTCCAGATCGCCCGCGTCAATCTGCGCAGCGGGCAGGAAGTATATGCCGAAGCCGGCAAGATGGTCTACAAGACCTCGAACGTGAATTGGGACACCCGCATGACTGGCAACACGCTCGGTGAGAAACTGCTCGGCGCCCTTCGCCGCACCGTCACCGGCGAGTCGTTGTTCGTCACGTACTTCCGCGCCGATGGCGCCGGAGAAGTCGGTTTCGCCGGCAGCTATCCTGGCCGCATCCAGGCGTTTCAGCTGGCTGCGGGGCAGAGTGTGCTCGCGCAGCGCGACGCGTTTCTCTTCGCCCAGCCGTCCGTGCAGCTCTCCGTTGCCCTCGTAAAAAAACTGGGCGCCGGATTTTTCGGCGGCGAAGGTTTCATCCTCGAACGCCTCACCGGACCCGGCATGGCCTTCATCCACGCGGGCGGCGACTTTGTCGATTTCACCCTTGCCGCCGGTCAAAGACTGCAGGTCGAAACCGGTAATATCGTCGCGTTCGATGAAACCGTGGCCTATGACATCGAATACGTCGGCGGCATCAAGACCGCCATCTTCGGCGGTGAAGGTTTGTTCCTCACCACTCTGACCGGCCCCGGCCGCGTGATTCTGCAAAGCCTCACGCTCCAGAAACTCCGCCGCGAACTCGCGCCCACGCGCACCGGAGGCGATTCGCACGGCGCCCTCGACGCTCTGAGCGGAATCCTCGGCGGCAGCGAAGACTGATTGCCGTGAACGTCACCGGGCCAGGCTCGTCCAGCGGCTTGACAGGCGTGGACGCGCGTGCGCTCCGTCTGCTCGCCGAGACGCTCATAGAAGGAGCCGCGCGAGAACCGTTACGAGCGGACGATCCGCGGCCTCCGGCGCCCGCCGACCGTGTCTCCGTCTCCGTCGACGCCCTGACCACCGCGCCTCTTCAGCACTTACTGCAAACGATCGAGCAACGGCTATTCCCCCTCGCCACGGCCCCCCAGGAAGTCAGCGCCCCGCCCCTGGCCGATGCAAAAGATACGGCGCTGAAATCCGTAGATAAAGCCGCCCAGGCGATCCAGCAAGGCGTCATTCACAATCCGCGCATTCCGGAAAATCTCGATCCCCAAACCGTGCTGGCCCTCGCCACCCGCATGATCGAAACCCAGCAATACCCGAACTACCTCCGCGCCACCGAACTCAGCAACACCATCGTCACCTGGTACGAAGGACGGCTCCCCGATATGCCCATCGCCCGATCAATCGCCGTCGAACCGGTCCGCCACGTCCGGCGGACCCCAAGCGAACCGCGGCCGTGGACGCGCGCCATCAAACAAGGCTGGCGCCGCGCCCCCGTGCTCGTTCTCCTCATTGGCTGGCTCGTGGCCGGCATAATCATTGCGAATATTTCCGCCAAAGCCTGGGCTCTCGGATTCCCGGCCCTGGTCGCCCTTCAGTTCATCCTCACCATCCGCGGAGCCTTCCGTCGTAGAAAATAGTGGGGCAGGCCTTCTGGCCTGCGCGTCGAGCTTCCGCCCGGCGCACTGGAGCTCGCATGAAACCAATTCGCCGCGTCGCCGTTCTCGGAGCCGGAACCATGGGCTCGCGCATCGCCGCGCATTTCGCCAACGCCCACATCCCCTCGCTCCTGCTCGACGTCACAGCCCAGGCTGCGCGCGCCGGTCTCGAAGCCGCGCTCAAAGGCAAACCCGGCGCATTCTTCTCCGCAACCGGCCCGAGCCTCATCACCACCGGCTCCTTCGACGACAACCTCCCCGCCATCCGCGATTGCGACTGGATTCTCGAAGCCGTCTCCGAAGACCTCGCCATCAAACGCACGCTCTACGATCGCGTCATCGAACACCGCTCGCCCGGCTCTCTCGTCACCACCAACACCAGCGGCATCCCACTCCAGCGCATCGCCGAAAACTATCCCGCCGAATTCCGGGAACACTTCTTCGGCATCCACTTCTTCAACCCGCCCCGCTATCTGCATCTCGTCGAGCTCATCCCCGGCCCCGATACCAAACCCGAATTCCTCACGCACATTTCGGAATTCTGCGATCTGCACCTCGGCAAAGGCGTCGTTCCCTGCAAAGACACTCCGAATTTCATCGCTAACCGCATCGGCGCATTCTTCGGCTCCACCATCCAGCGCCTCACCGTCGAGATGGATCTCACCATCGAAGAAGTCGACGCCCTCACCGGCCCCCTCATCGGTCTCCCCAAGAGCGCCAGCTTCCGTCTTCTCGATATCGTCGGTCTCGACGTCTGGGCCCACGTCACCAAAAATCTCTACGACGCCGTTCCGAACGATCCCTGCCGCGACCGCTTCACCATGCCGCCCTTTCTCTCCGAAATGGTGACCCGCGGCTGGATCGGCGATAAGCGCGGACAGGGCGCCTACAAGCGCGTCGGCAAAGACCGCGCCATCCACGCCATCGACTGGAAGACTCTCGAATACCATCCCGCCAGTAAGCCGCGCTTCGCCTCCCTCGAAACGCTTTACAAACTCGAGCCCCTCGCCGATCGCCTGAAAGCCCTCGTCGCGCTCGATGACAAAGTGGGCCGCTTCCTCTGGCAGGCGCTGAGCGATCACATCCTCTACGCCGCTTACATGGTCCCTGAAATTTCAGACCGCATCGTCGAAATCGATCGCGCCATGCGCTGGGGTTACGGTCACGCCCTCGGCCCGTTCGAACTCTGGGACGCCCTCGGCTTCGAAGCCACCGCCCGCCGCATCGAATCCGAAGGCCGTCCGCTGCCGAAGAGCGTTCACAACATGCTCTGGTCCCAGGCGAAGAGTTTCTATCGCGCCGCCGATCGCGACCGCCAGCCCCACACCGAATACTTCGATCTCCGCAATTCCACCTACGCCCCCATCGAGCCGCGCCCCGGCATCACAATCCTCTCCGACCTCAAGCGCGCCCGCGGCGTCGTCGATTCCAACCCCGGCGCCTCTCTCCTCGATCTCGGGGATGGCGTCGTCTGCTGCGAATTCCACAGCAAAATGAACTCGGTCGGCGGCGACGTCTCCGCCATGCTCCACAAAGGCCTGGCAAAACTCGAGTCCGATTTCAACGCCATGGTGATCGCCAATCAGGGCCCCACCTTCTGCGCCGGCGCCGACCTCATGTGGGTCCTCCTCACCGCGCAGGACGAAGAGTGGGACGAGCTCAACGCCATGGTCCACGGCTTCCAGCAGCTCAACATGTCTCTGAAGTACGCCCCGAAGCCCATCGTTGCCGCGCCCTTCAGCATGGCGCTCGGCGGCGGCTGCGAAATTCCGCTCCACTCCACGCGCATCCAGGCCTCCGCCGAACTCTACATGGGTCTCGTCGAAGTCGGCATCGGCGTCATTCCCGCCGGCGGCGGCTGCAAGGAAATGATTCTGCGCTCGCGTGACGTCAAAAAGATCTTCGAGCAAATCGGCTTCGCCAAAGTCTCCTCAAGCGCCGCGGAAGCCCGCGAATTCCGCTATCTGCGCGATGGCGACCGCATCTCCATGAATCCCGAACGCCTGATCGACGATGCGAAGGAACTGGCGCTCTCCCTCGTGGATGGCTACGCCCCCGGCGCGCCCCGTACCGATATCCAGGTCTCCGGCGAATCCGGCTATGCCCTCATGCAGATGGGCGTCTGGATGGCCCGCCAGGGCGGCTACATCTCCGGCTACGACGCCGTCATCGGCGAAAAGCTCGCCTGGATCCTGAGCGGCGGCAAGCTC
>CAZWTH010000424.1:0-8178 GCA_964636715.1 uncultured Solibacteraceae bacterium
GCCCGACAGGTACTGGTCGAACTCGGGATGTTCGCCGGGACCGAAATCGCGGGAGTGTTTGACGATGCCTTCCCGGACCTCGAACGAGAGATTGAGGCCGGGGAAGCGGGCGTAGCGCTGCTCGAAACGGTCGACGATCCGGAGGGCGGGGAGGTTATGGTCGAAGGTGTCGCCGAACCGCTCCATCTCCCGGTTGAGCGCGTCTTCGCCGGCGTGAGCGAACGGCGGATGGCCGATGTCGTGCGCCAGGGCCAAGGCCTCCGTAAGGTCTTCGTCGAGTTGCAGGACCCGGGCGAGGGTGCGCGCGATCTGCGCGACCTCGATGGTGTGGGTCAGGCGATTGCGGAAGTGGTCCGAAATATCCGGCGCGAAGACCTGCGTTTTATTTTCGAGGCGCCGGAACGGCCTCGAGTAGATAATGCGGTCCCGGTCGCGCTGAAAAGGATTGCGGTAACCGTGTTCGGGTTCGGGATAGCGCCGCCCGCGGGATTGATCGGCCGGAAACCGGAGATGGCTCAGCATCGCCGCGGAAGCTGTCTTACTTCGCTGCGGCCAGCTCGGAGATGGCCGCGGCGGCAGCCGAACTGGTATCGGAATGGCCGGCGGCCATCGGGGCGAGAAGCTTGCGCGCCTCTTCGGGTTGCGTGGGAGCAAGGCCTTCCGCCAGCGTCATGGTGGCCTGATCTTTGGACACCAGAGCGGTGGGATTCGCTATCAGATCCTTGAGGATCGCCTGCGCATCGGATGGCTTGTTGAGCGAGAACAGCAACTGCGCTTTCGCGAGTTTCGCCAGCGACGCGTAGTCGGCCCCGGCATTGGCGGCCACGTGATCGTACTGCTTCATAGCCTCATCCATCTTGCCGTTCGCCGCATTGAGTCCGGCCAGATAATACTCCGCGGCGTAGCCTTCATCCGACCCGTCCGCCATCACGGAATTCAGAGCCTTCGTCACCGCCGCATCCTTCGCCGCCGCGGTGGGAAAACTCGCGCCGCCATTGGGGTTCGGAGCGCCAACCGGGGCGTTCTGGAGTGCGAGAGCCGAGGCGAGCGCCTCCTCGCGAGCCTGTTTGCGGGAACTGATGAAGAACCAGGAGCCGAAACCGATGACCGCGATGATCACGATGGCAATGCCGGCTTTAATGGCCGAATCACGGTGCTCGACGAAAAAATGCTTCGTTTCTTCGACCTTAAGCGCAACATTATCCTGCTTTAACTCTTTACGGCTCAGATGCGTGGACACGGATACCTCGGAATGAACTACATCTGATATTAACATGTGGTGAATGGCGCACTTTGCCCTCACCCCATTCGGTTCGCTGGGCGATCTCCATCCCTATATCGCGGTTGGAATTGGCCTGCGCAAGCGCGGACACCGGGTCACCATCGCGACTTCCGAACTCTACCGGGCGAAAGTGGAAGGCGAGGGGATGGATTTCCATCCGGTTCGTCCGGATCTCGCCGAACTCCAGAAGGACCCGGAATTCATGACCAAAGTCCTTCATCCCCGCAAAGCGACGGAGTACATCATCCGGAACCTGATGATGGAGTGGGTCGAGCGGTCATATGAGGATCTGAAAGATCTGGCGGCGGAGGCGGATCTCCTGGTAGGCCATCCCATCGCGTTTGCCACTCCGATTTTGGCCGAGGAATTGGGCAAGCCCTGGCTTTCGGTGGCTCTGCAGCCCCTGGCGATGGTTTCGGCATATGATCCGCCCTCGATTTCGGGCGCGCCGTTTCTCGAATGGTTTCGCGGCTTCGGCCCGGGGTTCTGGGGTCTTTTCGGGAAGGTGGTGAGAGGCGTGTTGCGGTCGTGGTCCGGCCCGGTAAACCGGTTGCGCCGCCGGGCGGGGCTGCGCGATGTGGCGAATCCTCTGCTCGACGATATGTTCTCGCCCTTCGGGACGCAGGCCTGGTTTTCCGAAGTTCTCGCCCAGCCGCAGCCGGATTGGCCAGCGAAGACGGTGATTACCGGGTTTCCGTTTTATGACAAGCTGACGCCTGGCCAAGGACTGAGCACGGAGCTGCGGGAATTTCTCGACGGCGGACCGCCGCCGGTGGTTTTCACATTGGGATCGTCGGCTGTTCTCGAAGCCGGCGATTTCTTCGCGGAGAGTCTGGCGGCCGTTCGGCGGCTGGGATGCCGCGCCGTGCTTCTGATTGGCGACGACCCGCGCAATCAGCCGGACCGGGAATTGCCCGGCGTGATTGCCGCGCCCTATGCGCCCTATTCCGAATTGTTCCCGCGCGCCGCGGCGGTCGTTCATCCGGGAGGCGTGGGGACAACGGCGCAAACCCTCCGCGCAGGTGTCCCGGTATGCATAGCGCCGTGGAGTAACGACCAGCCCGATAACGCGCGGCGATGCGTCAACCTGGGCGTGGCGCGGGTCGTGCCGCGCAGCGGCTATCGGGCGGCGCGCGTGGCGGCGGAACTCGAGCGGCTGTTGACGGATGGCTCGTTTCGCGACGCAGCGGCGCGAGCCGCCGCGGTGATTGCGCGCGAGGATGGCGTAGCGCGCGCGTGCGACGGCCTGGAATCCGCTGTCCGCTAGAGTAATGACGTGGGCCGCATTCGCGTACTCTCGGATAACGTCGCCAATAAAATTGCGGCCGGTGAAGTCGTCGAGCGTCCGGCGTCCGTCGTCAAGGAACTGCTGGAAAATTCGCTCGATGCGGGCGCTACCAGCATCTCGGTCGAGATCGAATCCGGCGGACGGCGGCTGATCCGTGTGGCTGACGATGGCTGCGGCATGCTGCGCGACGATGCGCTCCTTGCGTTCGAGCGCCACGCGACGAGCAAATTGCATGACGTACACGATCTGCTCTCAATCGCGACGCTGGGGTTCCGTGGCGAGGCATTGCCTTCGATCGCCTCGGTTTCGCGGCTGCTGCTCGAAACGCGGTCGCCCGATGAGCAGACCGGAACGCGCGTCGAAATCGCGGGCGGAAAAATTCTGAGCTGCGAAGAGATTGCGCGCGGTGGCGGCACGGCGATTTCGATTCGCGATCTTTTTTATAACGTGCCGGCCCGCCGCAAGTTTCTGCGCTCGGAGCAGACCGAGATGGCGCATATCGCGTCGCTCGTCACGCATTACAGCCTCGCGCATCCCGATAAAACCTTCGATCTGCGCAGCGGCGGCGCGAGTCTGCTGCAGGCGACGCCCGTGGAGACGCTGCGCGAGCGCGTCTTCCAGGTTTTCGGCAGCCAGATTCTGGGCGATCTGATCGATCTGGGGAACCGCGAATCGACCTTGCCCGCGCAAAATCCCGATGAGGAACCGAAGCGGTACTGCGTGCGTGGGTTTGTATCGCGTCCGCAGGTGCAGAAGAACAATCGGAATTCGATTTTTATCTTCGTCAACGGCCGGCTCATTCGTGATCGCCTGATTTTGCACGCGCTCTCGGCGGCCTATCACAACCTGATGCCGCCCTCCTGCTTTCCGTTTGCGCTGCTGTTTCTCGATTGCGACAACGAAGAGGTAGACGTCAATGTTCATCCTTCGAAAACCGAAGTGCGCTTCCGGCATCAATCGTGGGTGCATGATTTTGTGCGCGATTCGGTGCGGGATCAGTTGATGCTGTCGCGTCCGGCGCCGAGTTTCAGTCCGAATCCGCAGCCGGCGGCCACGCTTCCCTACTCCGAGTTTTCACAGATGATGCAGAACGAAGCGCCCGCGCCGGAGTTTATACTGCATCCCGCGCCACCGCCGCCCGCGCGGTTCAATTTCGACGCGCCGCCGATCGCAGTCCAGGCGCAGCAGACGGCCGCGCCGCTGCGGATGAAAATTCCCGATACCCATGGCGGTTTTCCCGCCGAGGCGATGCCGCCCGAAATGGGCATGGCCGGTTCCATGGTGAACATCGCGGAACTGCGCCCGCTCGGACAATTACACAACAGCTTCATCATCGCGGCGGGACGCGACGGGCTGTGGATCATCGACCAGCACGTGGCGCACGAGCGCATTCTCTTCGAGCAGGTGCTGGCGCAGCAGGCGTCCGGACGCGCGGAGATGCAGCAACTGCTGATGCCGGTGATTCTCCAGCTCACGCCGGAACAGCAGATCGAATACGCGCGCATTGAGGATGAGTTGCGCGCCTCGGGGTTCGATACCGAGCCGTTCGGGAACCGCACAATCGCCGTAAAGGCCGTACCCGCGGCGGTGGGACACGCGGATATCGAGCGGGCGATTTTCGAAATTCTGGAGATTGCAGAAGACGAACTGCGGGGTGTTTCCGTCGCCGACGTGCGGCGCGGGATCGCGGCGTCTTTGGCGTGCCGCGCGGCGATCAAAATCAACACGCCGCTCGATCACAAAAAAATGGACTGGATGCTGCGGACTCTGGCGCAAACGGAGTATCCGATGGCGTGCCCGCACGGACGGCCGGTGGCCCTGCAATATGGAACCCGCGAAATTCTGAAAGCCTTCCACCGGATCTGAGCTCTCAACCACATGCTACAAAGGTCTGTTAATGCCAATATCCCCTGAAGTGCGCGAACGCGCGGCAAAAATCAAAATCCTGCTGATGGACGTGGATGGCGTCCTCTGCGACAAGATGTATTTCATCCCGGATGGCGCAGGCAACGTAGTCGAATTCAAAGGCTTCGACGCGCAGGACGGCATCGCGCTCCAGTGGTGCAACTGGAAAGGCATGAAAACCGGCGTCATCAGCGGACGCGACTCTCCATCCGTCGTGGAGCGCGCCCGGCAGGTCGGCATGCACTACGTCTACCAGGGCCACATCGAGAAAATTCCCATCCTCGAAGCGATCCAGGCGGACGCGAACGCCACCGCCGAGGAGATGGCCTACATCGGCGACGATCTCACCGACATCGTGGTGATGCACCGCGTAGGCCTGGGCATCGCGGTCGCCAATGCCCGCGCCGAAGTGAAGCGTGAAGCTCACTATGTCACCGAAGCGCGCGGCGGCCAGGGCGCTGTGCGCGAGGCGATCGAGATGATTCTCGAAGCGCGCGGCCAGTGGGGCGAAATTCTCGATAAGTACGAAGTGAAGCGCTAAAGCGGCTTTTCCGGCCAGGCGTGCTTCGGATACCGCCGGCTCAATTCCCTGCGAACCTGCGGATACAGCCGCTGCCAGAAGCCGGCGAGGTCCGTAGTGGTCTGTACGGGCCGTTTGTTCGGCGCAAGCAGATGAATGACGAGCGGCACGTTGCCGTTCGCCACGCGCGGACTCTCCGTCATTCCGAAAAAATCCTGCAGACGCGATTCCACCCACGGCGGTTTGCCGCGCTCGTAGTGAACTTTCGTCTGGCGGCCGCCCTGAAGGCGAAGACGGCCGGGCGCGATACGGTCGAGCACCCGGCCGTCGCGCATCGCCTCCAAAGCGGGCAGCAGGCCGGATGCGGCGCGTCCGAGATCGGCCAGGCTGCGCAGACCGTAACAGGTAGTTTCGATGGCGCGGCGGATATCGTCTTCGGTCAATGGCTCAATCGCCGAGTGCTCGGACGCAAATTCGACGCGCGCCAGTAATGCATCGAGATCGGCGGGATCCACGAATCGTCCCAGCCCTGATTCCATGGCTTGCGCGGCCAGGAATCTGGCCGCTGCTTCGTCATCCACGCGGCCGCCGCGTGTTTCTTCGATGGTCAGTTCGTCATAAACCAGCGCGCTCACCGATTCCACACGTTCGCTCTGACGATTCCATTCCACGGCCTGGCGTTCCACGATGCGCTCCGGAAACAAATCAATCAGCCAGTCGGGTTCAATGGGACAAGCAAGCCGCAGAAGCGGCGCTTTGCGGTCGCGGCTTTCTTCGATATCGATCGCAACCAGGAATTCGCCGCCCGACGGAGTAGTGGCAGCGCTCACCGCCGAACCGCCATTCGAAAGCAGGATCACGCCGTTGGCCCGGCGGCGGCCGACGCGATCCGGGAATGCGGCCAGCATGGATTTCGCCAGTGCGGCATCGCCCGCCGAGTCGCGGCTCCGGGGCACGAAGCGCCGCAGTTGATCGTAGACAGCGCGCGTGCGCGGATCGCGCTCTTCATCGAGCGCGTGAAAGAGATCGGAAGACCGGACGCGCTGCCCACTGCTGAGCAGCGCGGCGGCCCGGCAGGCCGCATCTCCACAGCCGGATCTTCCCGCATCGACCAACAGCCGCGCTAGCCGCGGATGCAGCGGCATGCGCGCCATCGCGACGGCATCTTCCCCTTTCGCGCGCAGGCGATCGAGCAGCGCTTCCGCGGCATCCACCGCCTCCCGCGGCGGCGCAGTCAGCCACTCCACCTCATTCGGATCTGAAATCCCCATCGACGCCAGATGCAGGCACAACGAAGAAAGCTCGCGGCGCGCGATTTCCGGCTCATCATGATCCGGGCGCCGGTGGAAGTCTTCCGATGTATAGAGGCGGATCACGTGCCCCGGCGCGGTTCGCCCCGCACGGCCCGCACGCTGCACCGCCGAAGCACGGCTTACGCGTCCGATTTCGAGCGATGGCAGACCGGTCCACGGCGAATCGGCGGCGATACGCGCCAGCCCCGAATCGATCACCACGCGTACGCCGTCAATCGTCACGGAGCTCTCTGCAATGTTCGTCGAAAGTATTACCTTGCGCTTCGACGCCGGCTGCAGCGCCAGATCCTGCTCGGCGGGCGACAGATCCCCAAACAGAGGCGTGACCAGCAGATCATGCCGCCGGGCCGCGCTTTCGCAGGCGCGGGCAGCGCGATGAATCGTCGCAGCCCCCGGCAGAAACACGAGAACGTCTCCCGGAATCCCTCGCGCCAGGACCGATTCGAGCGCCGTTCCCACCTGCTCATCGAGCGGCGCCGCGGAATACGGCGTCCACTCCACCTGGAGATCGAACAAACGCCCCGCCGCGCTCACCAGCGGACACCCGCCGAGGAATTCGCGCACCGGCCCGGCATCGAGCGTGGCCGACATCACCACCAGCCGCAAATCCGGCCGCGTCGTCTTCTGCAGACGCCGCAACAGCGCGATCGCCAGATCGGTTTCAAGATGCCGCTCATGGAATTCATCGAGCACCACGGTCCCGATGCCGCGCAGCTCCGGATCCGCCACCAGACGGCGCGTCAGCACGCCTTCCGTCAGAAAGCGCAGGCGCGTACGCGGTCCTGCGGTCTCCTCGAACCGCACCTGATAGCCCACGGTTTCGCCAACCGGCTCGCCCATCTCGGCCGCCACGCGCCGCGCCGCCATCCGGGCGGCAATACGCCGCGGCTCCAGCACCAGCACGCCGCCACCGGGCGCGAGCAGCGCTGGCGGCACGCGCGTGGTTTTGCCCGCGCCGGGCGCGGCTTCAATCACCAGATTCGGCGTGCGCCGCAGGCTCTCTGCAATCTTCGGCAGAAGCGCGTCAATGGGCAGCGTCGAGGTCACTCCACCTATTGTCCGGATATGCTATCGTTGCGGTCGGATATGCCTGTCACACGCCGAACTTTTCTGAGCGCAGCAGCCGCCACCACCGCTTCTCTTGCCTTCAGCCAGACAAGGAAGATCCCCATCGGACTCGAACTCTATTCCGTTCGCATGGCGCTCGCCGCCGATCCCGAGGGCACGGTCAAAAAGGTTGCGGCCATGGGCTACGAAGTCGTGGAATTCTACGCGCCCTATTACGACTGGACGCTCGACCAGATCAAAAATATGAGAAAGGTGCTCGATGACCTCGGCATCCGCTGCAGTTCCACCCACAACAGCCTGGCGAGTTTCCAGCCCGCGAATTACCAGAAAACCATCGACCTCAACACCGCGCTCGGCGGCAAGTATGTAGTGCTCGCCAGCTCTTCGCAGACCAAAGATCCGGAGTACTGGAAGAAGCTGGGCGCCGAAACCCTGACGCCCGCTCTGGAAAAATTCCGCTCCGCGGGACTGGGCGCCGGTTATCACAACCATCAGTATGAATTTGTACCCACGAACAACAACGGGCCGCGCGCGGTCGAAATCCTGGCCGCCAGCACGCCGAAGGATTTCATGATGCAGTTCGATGTCGGCACCGCGGTCGAAATGGGCGCCGATCCGGTCGCGTGGGTGAAGGCGAATCCGGGACGCATCAAGTCCATGCACCTCAAGGACTGGAGTAAGGCCCAGGGCTACAAAGTCCTGTTCGGCGAAGGCGAGGTTCCCTGGAAGCCGCTGCTCGAAGCCGCCATCCAGACCGGCGGCGCGGAGTACTTCCTGATCGAGCAGGAAGGCAGCCGCTACT
>CAZWTH010000425.1:0-6196 GCA_964636715.1 uncultured Solibacteraceae bacterium
CCTTCACCAGTTGCTCGTAGTGGCTTCCGCCGTGAGCGCCGCGGCATCCGAGCAGGCGCTGGTACCATCGGCTGCTGGCTTCGACTTCGGTGACGCAGATCAGGGGCTGAGGACGCATGGCACTAGACTAACAGCAGATGAGGTACGTCTGCGTTGCGCTGCTGCTGCTCCTGGCCGAACTACAGCCCAGGTTCGACGCGGCGTCGATACGGCTCGTGACCGGTTCCGATCTTCGAACCAGATCCGGTATGGGCGAGAAATCTCCCGGCTTCTTCTTTGCCGAGAACATGCCGCTCGATGTTCTGATTCAGGAGGCGTACGCAGACAATCCGGATCAAAGCTGGGTACTGCAATCGATGACCGGGCGCCAGCGCGCTTCCTGGCAGAGTCTGCGGGTACTCGATGAGCCGGATTGGGTGAAGTCTGATCGATTCGACGTCAACGCGCGCTATACCGGGCCGGCGCATTCGGCTAAACGAACCAACGCCGGGATGCTGCGGGATCAGAAGGAAATGGATCTCCGGCTCAGAGCGCTGCTCGAAGATCGCTTTCATCTTCAGGTCCATCGCGAAACCAGGAACCTTCCGGTTTATGAACTCGTCCTCGCGAAGACTGGTCTGCTGAAGGAGGGAAACTGCGGAGATCAGTGCCGCACGTCCGAGTTCGCAGAGAAGGGAACTGACCTCACGATTGACGGCGAAGCGATGAACGTGACTGAACTGGCCGGGACGATTTCGATGGTGCTCAACCGGCCGGTGATCGACAAAACCGGCCTCTCCGGAACGTTCGATGTACATCTGCGATGGACACCCGAACCAGGCGAAGTCGGCAATCCGGATACGCCGTTTGAAAAGAGCTCCGGCTCGATTTTTACCGCGTTACAGGAAAAGCTGGGCTTGAAGCTGAGGAATGCGACAGGGCCTGTGGACGTGCTGGTCATCGATCACGTCGAAAAGCTCACGGCCAACTGAACTCGGGTGGGGCTTCGCGAGAATTTGGCGCCCGTTCGGGGCGGCCGCGATTTGGAAATTACTTCAGCGATCGCGCAGCGCCATATACGGGCGTCCAGCGGACTTGTCTCAAAATTGCAGCATTCGCTCTACGCGAGCGTCCATTTCTTCTTCTTCGATAAATCTGCCGTTCTCGAAATCGTCGAGTCCAATCTGGACTTGCTGCTTAAACCATTCATTGCCAGCAAGTAACCGTGTGACGGCTTCCTGAACTAAATCGTCGGTGCCGCGGCCAGTCGTCAACGCTAACTCGTTGAGCTGCGACTCCTGACTCGGCAAGAGATGGACTTCCATAGCATTTAGAATAGCGCGGAAAAGCCGCTCTAGATTCCTTCGCCGGATCCAGTCTGTTCTTCGCGGCTGACCAGTACGCTCTTCTTTTCGAGCAAGATCAGCGTTTCGGAGGGCGACAGCTTCTTTGCGTCGATCGCATTCGCCGGCGCGGCGCCAGTGACGATCACGATCAACCCTGCGGCCTTCGCCAGTTCGGTGGCCTGCGCGTCGGCGCCTTCCACCACGGCGACAGCCGCCCCGCGGTCGAACAGCTCGCGTTCAAGCAGCACGGCCGACTCGTGATCTTCCACCGCCACAATCGCCGACCGGTGTCCAAACCGCGCCACACGATCCGACTCCAGCACGAGGCCGCGGGTTTCTTCCTTGCCCTCGATGTCGATGATCATCCCGGCCGCCAGCGTTTCGTTGGAAACCGGATCGATCAGGATAAACGCGCCCGTCGAACGATTGCGCGAATAAGGATCGAAGAACAGCGGATGGTGCGTCTCGACCGAGATCTCGCCGATCTCATTCAACTCCAGCCGCGTGGCGGGCACGTGCGCGAGCGAGTTCACGTCCACGCGATGATTCACGCTGCGAACCACGCCGCGCACCTGATGCGCGGTGTGTTTGATGAAATAGCTTCGTCCCGGTTCCAGCGGCTGCGCGTTCATCCACACGCAATGTGCGCGGAACCGGCGGCTCACATGCGGTAACGTGGCCACGGGGACAATTTCGTCGCCGCGGCTGATATCGATCTCGTCCGCCAGACAAAGCGTCACCGACTGCGGCGCATACGCCGACTTCAGATCGCCGTCAAACGTGACGATGCGCGTGATGCGCGATCGACGCCGCGCGGGCAGCGTCATCACTTCTTCGCCCTCGCGGAATACGCCCGACGCGATCTGCCCGGCATACCCGCGGAAATTCAGATTCGGCCGAAGCACGTACTGCACCGGGAAGCGCGCAGGCAGATCCGCCAGGCCTTCGCTCACCGGCACGGTCTCGAGAAAATCCAGCAGCGCCGGACCCTCATACCACGGCGTCTTCAGGCTCTTCTCGACGACGTTATCGCCGTCGCGGGCGCTGATCGGAATGAACAGCGCATTCGGAGCGCCGATCTTCGAGAGAAACAACGTGAATTCGGAAACGATGGCGTCGTAAACGGCCTTGTCGAAGCCCACCAGATCCATCTTGTTGATGGTGACGACAAAATGCCGGATGCCGAGCAGATTCGCGATAAAGGCATGCCGCCGCGACTGCGGCAGGACGCCATTCCGCGCGTCAATCAAAATGATGGCGAGATCGGCGGTCGATGCGCCGGTCGCCATATTGCGCGTGTACTGCTCATGGCCGGGCGTATCGGCAATGATGAATTTGCGTTTCGGCGTGGAGAAATAGCGATAGGCCACGTCGATCGTGATGCCCTGTTCGCGTTCGGCGCGCAGGCCGTCCGTGAGCAGCGCCAGATCGATGAAGCCGTCGGTCGCGTTCGCGGACGCTTTCTGTACGCTCGCGAGCTGATCTTCGTAAACGCCTTTGGAATCGTAAAGCAGCCGTCCGATGAGAGTGCTCTTGCCGTCGTCAACGCTGCCGGCGGTGGAAAAACGCAGAAGACTCATGGTCTAGAAATAGCCCTCGCGCTTCTTGATTTCCATCGACCCTTCCTGGTCGTGATCGATCACGCGATTCTCGCGCTCAGAGCGCCTCACCAGCTTCATTTCGTCGATGATTTTCCCGATCGTATCCGCGTCCGAGCGAATGGCGCCAGTGCAGGGGCTGCAGCCGAGCGAGCGCATGCGGCACATCACCAGTTCCGGCTTTTCACCGGGCATCAGCATGAAATCCTGTTCGGGAGAGATGATCTGATTGCCGCGCACCACCATCTCGCGGGGTTTGGCGTAATACAGCGGCACGATGGGGATGTTCTCGCGCTCGATGTATTGCCACACGTCGAGCTCCGTCCAGTTAGAAAGCGGAAATACGCGGATATGCTGGCCCTTATCGACGCGTGAATTGTAGAGATTCCACAGTTCCGGCCGCTGATTTTTCGGATCCCACTGGCCGAATTCATCGCGGAACGAGTAAACGCGCTCTTTCGCGCGGCTCTTCTCTTCGTCACGCCGCGCGCCGCCGAAAGCAGCGTCGTAACCGCCCTCTGCCAAGCCGTCGAGCAGCGCCCGGGTCTTGAGAAAGCCGCAGCACTTCTGGGTGCCGATCCGCAGCGGATTGGCTCCATCCGCAATCGCCTGGGTGTTCGTCTTGACGACCAGTTTTACCCCGATCGACTTGCAGAACTCGTCGCGAAACTCGATCATTTCGCGAAACTTATACGTCGTATCGACGTGCAGGAAAGGGAAGGGAATTTTACCGGGGAAGAAGGCCTTCTGGGCCAGACGCACCATCACCGAGGAATCCTTGCCGATCGAGTACAACATGACCGGATTCTGGAATTCCGCCGCGACTTCCCGGATAATCTGAATGCTCTCGGCTTCGAGCAGGTCTAAGTGGTCCACTGGGATTTAGATTCGGGTTTGAACCTTCAGGATACACCATGAACTCGATAGGAATTCAGGACAAGCTATTCCCGTAGCGCTAACTCACGCCCCTGCATGGGGAAAGCGGTAAAACACGTAGATAAGCCGGACGCCGAATTCGAGCAGAGGATCGTAAAAATACCCCAGCGCGTAGGAGGCGATCACGATGCCGGCCAGCAGTCCAAAACCCCGCAGGTGGACGCGCATCCGCATCAGCTTCAGGGCGCCTTCGGAATCGGTAAAAACGGTCAGGGCTCCGAAGCCATCGAGCGGAGGAACTGGCAGCAGATTGAAGCATCCGAGCAGGAGATTCAGCGAAAACACCACGCTCAGCACGGTCGCAATGCCGGAAAGCAGGCCGTCGGCCGGGGTTGCAACAATTGCATCGGTGGAAATGGAGCCGGGCAGGAAAATGCCTGCTTCGAGACCGATTCGCATGACGATTGCGGCCAGGATCGCCAGCGCAAAGTTTGCCCCCGGACCCGCAAGCGACATCAGTCCGGACTTCTTCGGATTTTTGATGGCCCAGGCGGGGTCGTACGGCGCGCTGGCGTAACCGATCAGTCCGGTCCCGGTAAGAATTCCGATCATCGGCAGGAGCACCATGCCAAAAAATTCCCGCCGGACGTGCGGAATCGGGTTCAGAGAGACCTGCCCGCCTTCGGATGCGGTGGTGTCGCCGCCCCATTTCGCCGCAAGAGCATGAGAAGCTTCGTGACACGTTGTGGAGAAAAGGAACACTACGTATTCGAGAAATCCAAATGCGAGGAATTTCGTGTCCATGGGCGGGGAGTTCAGCGCCAGTATAGCGGACTAACGGCAATCCACGTGCAGGATGGGCTATATTTTGTGCTGGGAGGAACATACATGAGGAATAAGTGGCTGTATCTCGCCTTTTGTGGCGCATTGTTGCTGGGAGGATGCTCGAAGAGCGGACCTGCCGGACCAACCGCTACGGTGTCGCTGCGTGACGGGACGACATTTACGGGAACCGTGACGAAGAGCGATACGACTGGCGTCACTCTGACATCGGCGACCGGAGAATCGCGGACTTATCCGATGAGCCAGGTCGATTCGATTTCGTACGCCAACGGCGCGCCGGGCGCGACAGGGGACACCGGGGATGAGATGGCTGCGACCACTCCGGCGACGAGCGCTCCGGTGGCGGCGCCAACAACGAACCCGGCCACGCCGCCACCGCCTCCATCGCCAGCGGCCGCGCCCGCGGCGCCAGTGGCGGCTGTCATTCCGACGCGCACCGTGGCCGCAGGCTCGAAAATCGCGGTTCGCAACAGCGAGCGGATACAGGCCGGCGCCGCTGAAGAAGGACAGACTTTTCCCGCCGTGGTTGTCCGTGACGTGATGGGCAGCGATGGCGGACTGGCAATTCCGAAGGGGGCCGACGCCACACTGATTGTTCGGGCCTCAGAGGGACAGGGCAAGCTCAAAGGGCGCTCTGAGCTCGCGCTCGATCTGGCCTCGGTCACCGTGCGCGGACGCAGCTATCGTCTGGACACACAGGACATTGTGGAGCAGGGAACGCAGGGCGTTGGCAAAAACAAGCGCTCGGCGGAATTCATCGGCGGCGGCGCCGCACTGGGGGCTATCATCGGCGGTATCGCGGGCGGGGGTAAGGGAGCCGCCATTGGCGCCGCGGCCGGCGCGGGTGGTGGCGTGGGCGCGCAGGCTCTCACCAGAGGCAAGAACGTGAGTGTGCCTCCGGAATCGGTGCTCGATTTCGAGCTCAACGCGCCCCTGCGTATCCGGCTGACTAATTAAAAGCTGTTACCGTCCACGGCCGGCCGCGCCTGATCCACCGCGGCCGCCGCGCGCGGGTGGTGGAGGAAGCGTACCGCCTTCCGCCAGCGTCTTCATGTTCTGGATGGCTCGCGTGAAACTGGCGGTGCGCTGCGCTTTGTCGCGATCGCGCGCGGCGTCGTCAGCCAGCATCGAATTGTCGTACAGCAGCGTGTAGTAAATTTTGCAGGTCGTCGCGGTCAGCGGACGGACTTCGACCGTGCCGTGATAGAGGTTATAGGGACGCCCTTCGCGCACCGGCTGCGTGTACGTGTAGGAGAATTCCGTCTTTCCCACCAGGATTTCATTGCCGATGGAGCGCACGGCGCCGACCTCTCCGTCCGTGCCCGAGAGAATCGTGCACGATGGCACCTGGAGCCATTCCGCGATATCGCAGTACTTGCCGACGCGCGCCCACACTTCAGCGGCGGGCTTGTTGACGGTGATCTCGAGCGGAATCGTCGCGTAGGTGGGATGCGCCACCGCCGTGCTCACCGCGCCGCTGGCCCCTGCGGGCGCGGGCGGTTGCGCGTTCGCCGATGCAGCACACAACAGTACCGCGGTGATTCCAATGTAATT
>CAZWTH010000426.1:0-7481 GCA_964636715.1 uncultured Solibacteraceae bacterium
CAGGAAGTGCGGTTTACGGTCCAGATTCTCGTTGAGTGCTTCATACTTCGCCTGATCGGAGCGCAGGCTGATGGAGCCGTCGGAGTTATGCACATAGCGCTGAACCAGGCCGGTGTTGCCTTTCAGCGAAATGCCATAGGTGTAAGCCGCGGCGAACGAAAGGCCATGGCTGAACCGGCGGTTCAGAGTCACCTGCATCGAGTGGTAGGTGTCCCAGAAGTCCGTCGTATTCTGACCGATCGAGCTGTAACCGACGTACGGACGAAGCAGATTCGTCGTGTAGGCGGATGCCCCTGGATAAGCGGGCGCGCCGAGCGTCTTGTCCTGATACTGCGGCAGGTACGCGGTGCCAATGTCCACCGCGTTCTGGTTTTGAACGTCGCCGCCCTGAAGCGCGCCAAGGCGGTTGTACCCATGGTTACCGACATACGAGATGTCCGCAACCAACTGCCCGGGAAGCGATTTCTGGATACCGGCATTCCACTGCAGCGATGCCGGAACCTTCGCGTTGTACTGGAATGTAACCAGCGCCGGGACCGGTCCGGGGCTCAAGCCGCCGCCGAGCGTCGACAGGGTGCCGTTACGCAGATCCTGATCGGTCGCAGCCGGGGGATTTCCGGGGATGGAGAAGATCGTGTTTCCATCGGGACGATCGTAGTAGACGCCGAAGCCGCCGCGGATAACCCAGTTGGATTTCCCGGTGACGTCATACGCCAGACCGAAACGCGGGCCGACCACGAGGCCGGGCCACGTGTAGTCCGTTTTCGCGATACCCTTGCCCGCCGCCACGATTCCGTTGAGCGGATCGCCGGTACCGGGAACAGGAGTGCCGATCAGCGCCTGCGTGTTTGCCGCGCCGGCCGCCGAAATGATGGCCCCGGTTCGCGGATCCATCGCATTGCGGTCGTTACCCGAACACGTGGCAGCGCCGCTCTTGCACCCGGCTATGTAGAGAGTCGGGGCCTGAGACGCCTGCCATTTGTTGCTGAAGAAGTTCGACATCGTTCCATTGATGTCATACTGCGGCTGCTGATTCACCAGGCGAAGGCCGTAGTCCAGCGTCAGTTTGTTGGTGACCTTCCAGTTATCCTGGAGGAAGCCTTCGAACTGGTTGTAGACCATGTCGCCTTCGATGAACTTCGAAGCCTGCAGATACTGCTGGAAGATGCCGAGTTCCGCATTGGCATAGCCGAAACCGGTATCGAGCGTGTTGGTCGAGTCGTTGCCGAAGTTCACGTAACCCTGGAAACTCAGGTTCGCGACGCCGCCAGCGCCGACGTTCTGCGCCTTGTAGCTGTGGTTCAGATAGAGGCCACCTTTGAACGTATGCCGTCCGATGACCTTCGTCAGGCTGCCCGCCACGTCCTGCGTGTGGTTGACATTCAGCCAGCCGGGGAACTGCAGGTTTGGCGGTCCACCGCTGATCAGGCCGCCCCATCCAAACAGCGGGGGCAGGTTCACAGACTTACCGTCCCAGAATACCGGCTTCTCTTTCTGCAGTACCTGATAATCGTAGTACTGCGAACTCACCACACCGGCGTCCGGATACAGCATCGGGAAAGCCCCGAGGCTCTTCAGGCGATTCGACTCAGCGCCTGTATCGAGGCCGCCGTTGCCACCGCCGGCCAGCTGGTTCTTGATGCTGCCGTAGGTGACTTCGAGGAACGTGGAGGGAGTAATCGACCAATCGAACGTTGCGCCGTAGTTAGTGATGATCGGATACGGCACATAGGCGTCGTTGTAACCCGGGATGGTCCCAATCTGGAGCACCGGACGTTGAATCTGGCCGGAGTACTTCGCTGAAATGCGGACATTCGGGGTGAACTGATAGTCGAGGCGAACCGCAGGCTGCTGCGTGAGCTGATTGTAGCTCGCCGGGTTGGCCTGATAGTTATAGTTGGTTCCCGCCGCCTGCGTGAGATTCGACGCGGGGTAACGGCTCAGAACCGCAAGTCCGGGGGCATACATACGGCTCAGCGGAATCTTTTGACCATCAAAAGGCTGCCCGTTGTTCGCGGCGTCCTTGAGCGTGGGAATCGGCTTGCCGTTGTTGTCCAGGCTCTGCGAGAAATCGCCCGCCAGTTCCTGAGGAGAAGGCAGACGCATACGAATGACGCTGCCGCTCGAGAGAATCGATTGGGGCCTGTATTCGTGCGCGTAGAAGAAGAAGAACTTATTCTTGCCGTTATACACTTTGGGGATGATCACCGGACCGCCGATGGTGTATCCGTAGGTGTTCAGGTGCGAAAACGTCACAGTGTCGCCATTCTTCTGCGCCGTCCATGACCGGGAATTCCACTCTGTATTCGTGAAGATTCCATATCCCGCGCCGTGATACTGGTTCGTGCCGCTCTTGGTGACGGCGGTAATCTGCAAACCGCTCGACCGGCCGTATTCAGCCTGATAGCCCTGCGTCAGGACTTTGACTTCGCCGATCGATTCAACGTTCATGTTGATCATCTGGCCGTTGTTACCTGTATCCATGGCCGAGATGCCGTCCATCATGATGTTGTTCTGGCCGACGCCGCCCAGACGCGTGCCGCCGGCAGACGTACCGTTGCCGCCATCCACGCCCGGAACAAACGCCACCACGCTCGTGAAGTTACCGTGTGCAATCGGCAGGCTTTCGATCGACTTGTTTTCGATCGCATAAGAACGCTCGCCGCTTTGCGTTTGCAGAAGCGCTGCTTCCGCGGTAACCGTAACCGTATCGGTGGTTCCACCAACCTGCAGGGTAATCACCGGTACGCCGACACGGTCGCCGCCCGTAACCACGATTCCCGCAACCACTGACGTTTTGAACGCCGGGGCCGTCACTTCCACTTTGTAGGTGTCGGCCGTAACGTTCGGAATCACGTAGTCGCCGCTGCCGTTCGTTTGGACCGCCGAACTCCTGGTATTCTGAGCCTGGCTGATCAGAACTACCTGTGCATTCGGAATGACGCCGCCGGACGAGTCTACAACTCGTCCCGTCACGGTGCCTGTCGTAATCTGCGCCGATGCCGGCTGCAGGAACAGAGCCACAGCGAGACTTGCTAAAAACAAACTTCTCGTTATATGTTTCATTTCCCCTCCCCTTCGTAGGGTAGTCCCACCAACAATGGTCGAACCTTAATTCACCAGTGCCACTTAATAGATCACAATTGCGGGGTCGATGTCAATCGAGTAAATCCACAAAAATTCGCGCGATTCGAGGGCGAACCTGATATATCAGCACCCCGGAAGACCCCGCCAAAAGAGGGGGCACCGGCTATCCAGATTATTTACGTGAAGTTACGTTCGCGGAACGCCACTGCAGAATTTGCGTAACACGATTCCGTTATAGTACCCCCGTACGGCGGCCGTCTCCTCAAAAAAATGTTTACCAGGCCTCGCGATTCAAAGTGTTCACGCGGAAGAAAGGCTGATCCTTCTCGGCAGGCTCCATGGTGAATTCCTGCGAAGTCTTCTTCGGGTCGTAATCCCGCCAGAGCCACATCAGCGACTCCGGCAAATCCAGCGCGGCCTGCGCCCCTCCATGCGCCGCGGTTCCAAAGCGGAAGTGGAAGTCATAATCGCGCAGCTTCAGGGAATTCGCCATCTGGATGGCCTGCATCGGCCACGATCCGTGGTTGTTCTCGAGATCGTCTCTGCCGTCGCTCATCCAGATCCGGATATTCCGCTTCGGATCCTTCCGGACCATGAATGGATACACGTTGCCGCCATCATTATTCTCTTTCGATCGCCACTGAATCGACGTGAAGCTTCCGACCGCCGAATGGACGCGTGAAAACTTGTCCGGCAGGAACCATGCGGCGTTAAAGGCGCAGATGCCGCCGGAGGATTCTCCAGCGATTGCGCGGCTATAGCCATCCTGCCGGAGCTTATATGTCTTCTCGACATCCGGCAGTACTTCCTCCATCAGAAAGCGGACATAGTGATCGCTCACCGTGTCGTATTCAATGGAGCGCATGGCGCGGCCTGCGGACGATGTCCCGGGCGCGATCATCACGTGAACAATCGGCGGCAACAGCCCTTGCGCCACCAAATTGTCCGTCACCGTGATGAGCCGGATTCCGCCCAATGGATTCTCCAGCGCCTGGCCATCCTGCCACACCATCAGCGCGGCCGGCGTATTTGGATCGACGCCGGCGGACGCATAGGTCCAGTAGTCATATTTCATGCCGTCATAGATTTTGCTGATCAGCGTGTGCTTCTCGCTGAGAGTGCCATGCGCCACGCCGGGTTGCGGATAAGAATCCGGGTTGTATCCGACCGCGTCTCCGCGATTGCCGAGGGGCTTGCCCGCCGAATAGAGTTGATACTCATGCAGGACGCCGGTGCGCATTTTCGCGAGCAGCATCCAGTGGGTCGCATCCACCTGTTGCATCGCCTTCTCTGGCTGGAGATCGATCGATACCGTCACAGGCGAGGGCGATGTCCCCAGAAACAGGTAGTCCTGCCCCCAGACGATGACCTGAGCCGGAGTCTTGATTTCGGCCACGCGTTGTTTCATGGCGGGCGATTCGGGTCCTTTTCGCGCCGCTTCGATGCTTTCGGCGGGCGTCGGGTTTTGGGCGCAAAGGGAAATGGCCCCCACAAGGAAGGCAATCAGAATCTTCATGACCGGTCAGTATACACCCCGCCTGGAGGACCGGTTTCCGTTATTTTTTGGCGCGAAACGGTGATATACTCACGCCGAAAGGGGCTCATGGTCAAGTTCGTACCTGCCCTGGCCAGCTTTGTTTTAGCGTCTGCTCTCATGGCGGCCGAAAAGCCTTCCGCGGCGGATGCCGCGGCGCTCATCGAAAAGAGCCGCCAGAAATCGCTGGCGTATACTCAGTCCCTCCCGGATTTCGTGTGTACTGAACTCGTCTCCTGGTATAGGCCCGGCGCCACCATGCGAGTGCTGCTTGGGGGTGGGGTAGTCACGGACTCCGGCTCGAAGTGGCTTCCTCTCGACAAAATGACGGTGAGTCTGAGTTACTTTCAGCAGAACGAATCCCATGAGCTCAAGCTGTTGAACGGTAAGCCAACGGATCGAAAGTTCAACAGCGCCGATCTCGGCGTCACCAGCACCGGCGAATTTGGCGGCATTCTCAGAAGCATCTTCGATCCCGATTCGCGGACGTCGTTCCGATGGAAGAGCTGGAAGGAAGCGGGCGGCCGCACGCTCGGCGTCTATGCCTATGAGGTTGAGCAGACGCACTCAAACTACTTCGTCGAGACAGGCCAGCCCGGTAAGTCGCGGCGGGCCTTTGTGGGTTTCCACGGGACGCTCGAAATTGACCCCGGTACTGGCGATGTCATCCGCCTCGATCATATAGCGGACAACATTCGTTCCGGGCCGGTCGTCAAGGCAGTCACCGAGATCGACTATGGCGTGGTTGAGGTGGCCGGAAACCGCTATCTGCTTCCTGTGGATTCGCAAACCACGCTGAACCGCAAAACCGGCGACTTGAAAGAGGAAGCTCAGTTCAGCGATTATCGTAAGTTCGAAGTCGGCTCGAAGATGGAGTTTGGCGCCGAGAAGTGAGCGGACGCCGCTGTCACTACAGGCGACTACGCCACTTCTCGCCGGGTTCCCGCTTCGGGATCGGCGGCCAACTGCCCGCTTGCGGCTTCGCAGTTATCGCAGTAGCCGCACGGTCCCGTGAAATCGTCACCCAGATATTGCAGCAGCATCTCGCGCCTGCAACCACCCGCCTCCGCGTAATCGCGCATTTGCCGCAGGCGCCCCCGTTTCGCCTGACGCCGCAATTCGTGTTGTTCCGCGGCTGCCTTCACCGCATGATCCGGATCTTCCGCCGTACCCCGGATAGCTCCATCCGGCCCCAGCTCGATCGCGCCCGCGTCCTGCAGATGCTGCAGCGCGCCCAGGAGCTTGCGCTGAGACAAACCCAGACTCGCCGCAAGTTCGCCCACGCCGGTTAATCCGGCTCCCCCGGCAACCCTCGCGATGATTTGCTTCAGCAGGCGCGTATCGACTCGCCCGCCCATCTTGAATCCCTGAGCCCCGATATCTTCTTTGCGATAAAACAGAACGGCGTCCGCATTCTCGCCATCGCGGCCGGCGCGGCCGATTTCCTGATAATAGGAATCGAGCGAATCGGGCGCATCGTAGTGATAGACGAACCGGATATCCGGCTTGTCGATACCCATCCCGAATGCGTTCGTCGCCACCATAACGCCGGCTTCGCCCGCCATGAATCTTTCCTGAATCGCGTGGCGAGCCTGCGCCTTCAGTCCGCCATGATAGAAAAGCGCATTGATTTTTTCGGCGGCAAGCGCACTCATGATTTGCTCGGCCGCCTTGCGCGTGCCCGTGTAGACGATGCCAGGCTTGTCCGACCACCGGACGCGATGCGCCAGCGCCTCACGCTTCTCGTCTTCGGTCTCGAAGCGGTCGACCCGCAGATGGATGTTGGGACGATCGAAGCCGCGCACGAAAATTTTCGGCCGGCGCATTCCGAGCCGTTCCACAATTTCTTCGCGAACACGTTTGCCGGCAGTGGCGGTCAGCGCCAGTACGCACGGGCGTCCCAGAGCTTCCACCGCTGCGCCAATGCGCATGTAGTCGGGCCGGAAATCGTGGCCCCACTGGCTGATGCAATGCGCTTCGTCCACCACGAAGAGAGAGACGCTCGCGGCGCGAAGACTTTCGATCGTTTCCGGTTTGCGCAATTGTTCCGGCGCAAGAAAAATAAACTCGAGCCGGCCTTCCCCGGCTCTTTCCAGTTCCTCGCGAATTTCAGTCACCGGCTGCGCGGAATTCAGCGCGGCCGCCCCGGCGATGTGATTCGCGTCGAGGGAATCCACCTGGTCTTTCTGTAAAGCAATCAGTGGAGAAACGATCAGCGTGGCGCCGTCCATCAATATCCCCGCGATCTGATAAATTGCCGATTTGCCCGATCCCGTCGGCTGCACCACGAGGGTATCGTGCCCATCGAGCACCGCTCTGATGGCTTCCTCTTGTCCTGGCCGAAGAGATTCAAAGTTGAAGTTCTCGCGTGCGGCCTTCCGGATGGAAATCGGCGTCTTTAAGTCGGGCAAGTGGCTGCTCCTGACGATTGCCGTCGCACGTCGCGTTCCGATCCCGCGGCCCGTGCGGTGGAGGGCATTCGACGGCCACCCGCCCGATTTACGGGACGAAGGAGTGGACGACCATTTGTCCGATCACCTGGGACTTCCCATATAATCCTGCCCTCCGCCATAAAGGCTGGAGCGCGGTGGATTCTTCCCCGGCGCCACAGACCTGGTCGCCGCCCACAATACTGAAATGAGAGTTGCGGCTCTCATACCCTGCGCAGTAGTGGAAAGTGCTGGCTCGATACGCCACGAAGGCGATCAATAGGATGAAGAATGAGCCCACGAGAGCAACGAATTTTCCGGAGACGACATGTCGCATCACGCCATATTGCGAAATCACGCCGCCGGTGTCAAGCGGGCGGCATAAAATACGCCCGGCGTCAGGGAGACACCGGGCGCGTAGAAAAACGCCG
>CAZWTH010000427.1:0-10392 GCA_964636715.1 uncultured Solibacteraceae bacterium
CGGTCGATCATAAAGGTGGTGGGCAGGGCTTCCACGTCGCCGTACATATCGCTGACTTTTTGATCGCCCAGCACGACCCGGTAATTGATTTTTTTCTCGGCCATGAACGGCTTCACGTCTTCCCAGCCGTTGTCATCCATGGAAACGCCCAGAACCACGAACCCGCGGTCTTTGTATTTCCGCTGAAAATCGGTGAACCAAGGGATTTCGATGCCGCAGGGGCCGCACCAGGTGGCCCAGAAATCCAGCAGCACGACCTTGCCTTTGTAATCGGCCAGATGGACGACCTTGCCGGTCGAATCCTTCAACTCGAAATCAGGCGCGCCCTTGCGTTCCTTGCTGTCTTTCACCACCTGCCGGGGCTGATCGTGTCCCGGCCACCCGATGGAGCCAAGGGTAACCGCGATGCCTGTAATCACAGCCAGCAGGATGAAAAAGCGTCCGGGGGGAACCGTGCTGGGGTTGAAGTTCACTCTGATCCGATTATATCGGGAGGGCGAAATCAGGGTTGTAACAGCTCGAGCGGCTGATCGGCGGATTGGCCTTCGGTGAGATGAACCGCGGCGGATTTCTCTCGCGCGACGGGTTCATCATAATCGAGCTCGTAACTGCTCATCAGCCGGTAATCTCCGGGGGGAAGGCTGTTGAAGACGTAGTGACCTCCCGCGTCCGCGCGCACTTGCCAGGACTGGAGCACCAGTTCCGGAGTCAAAGGGTTCAGAAGCTGGAGAGAAACGGGTGCGCCCGTTACCGGCATGGATGACGCCGTGACGTTGCCCGAAATGGAAGCCGGTTTCTTCGAGAGATACACCTCCAGATGCGGCGCGGTCCCGATCTCGACCGGGAACCATCCATCCTGCGCCAGCGGCACAGCCGTTTTGTCGCCCTGATTGCGAATGGAAACCAGATACTGATCGGGTGAAGGACGCGCCGTAAACTCCCAATGACCGGGCGTCAGTACAGCTCCCTGCAATTCGAATTCATCGCCTGGACCATCGAGGTCCGCGCGCCGCGCATATACCGGCAACGAACCCGCGCCTGTGACGGCCGGCGCCGACAGCGCATCGCACTCGACGCGCGCAAAAGAGTTGCGGTCGATCAGCAGCGTCTGATCGCTGCCGCATCCTGCCCCCTGCGCCACAATTTCCCACGTTCCCGGCGCAAGGCCACTCACCAGAAACGGCCCTGCCTTCGCCGATATCGTGCGGCGGCCGCTGTCGCTGACGACCGCGATGCTGATGGGGCGATTATCGGGCGCGACAACCTGTCCGCTCAGATCAAATAGCTGTCCGGCAACGGTGTGAATCACGGTGAAAGCCGCCGTTTCCCCCAGCCGAACGAAAATCGGCTCCGCGCCGGAGAGCGCCGTGCCGTATTTGTAATATGCGGGCACCAGTTCGCTCTGGTCTTCCAGCTCGCCGCCGCTCGCGCGCACAATGTATGTTCCCCGCTCCAGTTCGCCGACGCGGAAATCGCCGCGGTCGTTCGTCTTCGCTCCCGCGATCCGTTTGATGGGCGGCCGCGCGCTATAGATGCTGACGGGCCAGTCCGGAATGCCGGTGTTGTTGTCATCCACAACGGTTCCCGAGATCGCGGCCTGGCGCCGCATCAGGATCTGCCGCAACTGATCGTTGTCCGAATCATCCTTCACCTCGAACGGTTTGCCGGGCAAGCCGGGGCGCAACTGTCCGAATTCGCCGGTTTCGAAGCCGATGCGTGAAACGCGAATGAGGTACCAGCCGGGCGGCACGGAGGAGAAGACATACCGGCCGTGATCGTCGGCAAGGAGCGTGACGCTCTTCGTCTGCGTGCCGGGCAGCGGGACGAGCGACACCTGGCTGCGCGCGATGGGATTCGACGTTTCTTCATCGAAGATCACGCCCTGCACCGTGGCCGCATGGACGTAAATCGCCAGCGCGAGAAGAACGATGAGCGGCTTCACGGCCGTGAAAGCTCCAGGTCTTTCGTGGCCGTCTGGCCGGGATAGAGCTGAACGTCCGTGATGGGCTTGCTCGAGAGATCAATCTCATCCATATTGAAGCTGCTCACCACGGTGTATTTTCCCGGGCCAAGACCAATCACCGTATAGTGTCCCTTCGGGTCGGCGCGGACGTTCCAGTTCTGCCCGGTGTCGATGTTGGTGACGAAGACCGGCGCCCCAAGCACCGGATTGTCCCTGAACCGGACGATGCCGGTAATCGTCGCGTAATTGGTGGAGAGGTAAATACGGACATCGCGGTGACTGCCCGATTCGAACGCATACCAATCGCCGGCCTGCGCGCAGGGCTGCCCGTAACACCGCACATCCGAGACGTAATAGCCGCCGCGCGGAACGGTCAGTTCCCAGTGGCCGGGAACCGGCATTTCATCGCGCGCGAGAGCATGCACGTCAGATTCGCCATCGAGATCGACGCGCCGGAGGATGATCGGCGCTTTCTGACTGCTGGTAATCTGAATGCCGCCTGGACTAATAAAACTGCACGGATAGACCTTGCTGAACTCGTCCTTGTCGATTTTGGTCTCCGTGAAGCTGCCGCAGGGAGTGCCGATCGCATCACCGCCGGACACCACTAACTGGACCGGGCCCGGCTGAATATCCCGCGCCGTGAATGGCACATTTCCGCTCCCCGAGGCGACAGCGCGGCGCCCGGTTTCGGTGATCAGCGTGAGAGTCGCGCGGCCCGGAAATACCGGCGCCTGCAGCGTACCGCTCAGACTCAGCAGTTTCCCCTTCACCGGCCGGATCACGACATTCTTCTTTGTCTCCCCCACCCGGACAAAAACGGGTATCGCGTCCTTCAGTTCCACCGCGGCCTGCGAGTAGGTTGCGAACACGGTGGTTTTATCTTCGAGCGGCCCCGGCCCGGAACGAACTTCGTAGCCCCCCGTGTTCAGTTCGCCCAGACGAAACTCGCCACGATCGTCCGTTATTGCCGAGGCTACGCGCCGCATGGGTTTTCTGGTGGTGTAGAGGTGCACCTGCCAGTTCGGAATTCCGATTCCGTTCTCGTCGAACACCGTGCCCATAATGGCCGCAAGGTGCGCCATGCGGAGTTCATGGAAGTCGCCTGTCTGCTCATTCGCAACCTGGAAGGCGCGGCCTGGGAGCCCGGGCCTGGACGCTCCGTCTTCGCTGGGCGCATAACCGCGCCGCGTGGCGCGCAGCACGTACCAGCCGGGCAGCACGCTGAGAACCACGAACGCTCCGCGGGCGCCGGTCCGAACGGTGACTTCCTGTGCAGGCGTACCTGGCAAAGGGGTCAGGACAACGTTGGTGCGGGCAAGCGGGTTACCGCTTTCGTCATCGAGGATGACGCCTTCCACCACGGCCGCATGGGCGCAGACCGCGAACAGCAGGGTGACGAGTAGCCGCACTTGCTGTTTATGACGAAACGCGCGGCGGAGCGTGCAGAAAAATCCGGCGGGTTTACCAGGTGACCGGCGCGCCGGGCTTGAGCTCCCGGATTTCGGTTTCCGGAGCCAGCTTCTGCAGCGCATCGGGACGTCCGGTCAACGGCGGGAACGTTCCGAAATGCATGGGAATTACGGTCTTTACTTTTAGTAAACGGCAGGCAACCGCCGCCTCGCGCGGGCCCATCGTGAACAGATCGCCGATGGGCAGGAACGCCAGCTCGGGCTTGTAGAGTTCGGCGATCAGGCTCATATCGCTGAAGACGTTGGTATCGCCGGCGAAGTAAATGGCGCGGCCATCGTCAAAAGTGACCACGTAACCGGCGGCTTCGCCGCCGTAGATGATGCTCCCATCGTCGTCGGTAATGCCGCAGCTGTGGACCGCGTGCACCATGGTGACGGTGACCGAGCCGACCCGCTGCGATCCGCCCTTGTTCATGGCAGCGACCTGCTGGACGCCCTTCTTGCCGAGCCACTGGCAGGTCTCATAAATTCCGACGACTTTGGGATTGAAGCGCTTCGCGAGTGGAATGACGTCGTGGACATGATCGAAGTGGCCGTGCGAGACGAAAATCGTGTCGCAGCGCTGGATGGAATAACCTGCCGGGTAGGCCGGATTACCGTCGATCCAGGGGTCGAAAATGAGGGTTTCGCCGCCGGGGAGAACCAACTGCACTGTGCCGTGACCGAGCCACGTGATTTCCATCGCGCCTCCAGCCCGAATTATGTCATGCAGGTCGTTACGGTACTTCCCAAAGACAGAATTGATTGGGGGATTGAGTTTACATAGAATTTGGAGTTGATGACAAAAATAAGGGGTATTGTTTTCATCGCCGCGATTCTGGCTGCCGCCGGAGCTTTATCCGGGGCGGAATCGTTCGAACTGGCGGATGTTCACGTCAGCGCACATAGCGATAACCCTTCGCTTCGCGTTTTTCGGCGCGACGGCAGGTATGAGTTGCTCGGCGCGACCATGGTGGATCTTGTCGGCGCCGCGTACGGCGTTGCGCCCGACCAGGTGAGTGGCGGACCGAGCTGGCTGGAATCGGACCGGTTCGATGTCATCGCAAAAATACCGGAGAACGCAAGCGCCGAATCATTGAAACCGATGTTGCGGAGTCTCCTCGCCGAGCGGTTCGGGCTGACAGTGCATGACGACAAAGCGCTGAGACCTGCTTTGCTCCTCACGGCCGGCGCCCATCCGAAGATGACGCAATCTGACGCCGGAAGCGAGGGTAGTTGCACGGAGCAGCCGGCTCAACATACAGACACACTGAATGCCGCCTTCGATTGTGAGCGGGTGACGATGAGCGGATTCGCGGACGTTCTGCGAACCAGCAAGCTGGGGCCTGTGACCGGTTATGTGAGCGGCAGTCAAATTGTCGATCAGACCGGACTCAAGGGGGCGTGGGACTTCAATCTGAAATGGACAGGACGCGGCCTGATGGGGAAGGCCGGTCCGGATGGCGTCACGCTCTTCGATGCAATCGAAAAGCAACTCGGCCTGCAACTGAAAATGGGGCAAGCGATGCTTCCGGTGGTTGTGGTTGACCGGACGAATCGTACGCCGACGCCGAACGCTCCCGGCATTACCGAGAAGCTTCCCTCGCTGCGGCTGCAGTTTGACGTCGCCGATATCCACCCGAGCCAGCAGGACAGACCGACCGCTCCGAAATTTCTGCCGGGAGGGCGAATGGATGTTCGGGGGGGGGGGCAACTGATTGCGCTCATTCAGCACGCGTGGGGACTGGATACTTACGACAACGATCTGATTGCCGATGGGCCCAAGTGGCTCACGACTGATCGATACGACATTCTGGCGAAAGCGACGCCGCCCGAAGGCGCTTCCAGTTCGCTGAAGGATGACGATTCGCTTCGCGAGATGCTGCGGAACATGCTCAAAGACCGCTTTCAGCTTGCGGTCCACAACGAAAATCGCGAGGTAAATGTATTCGCGCTGACGGCGGTCAAACCGAAGATGAAGCAGGCCGATGCGTCCGAACGCTCGAAATGCACGGAATCCGCGGCGCCGAATCCGACGGTGGGCCAGATTCCACAGAGAATGATCGTGTGCGCGAATGTGACGATGAGCGAGTTCGCGGATCGATTGCACGGAATGAGTCCCGGCTATGCCAACCGCCCGGTCGTCGATTCGACGGGGCTCGATGGAGCATTCGATTTCACGGTTGTCTATTCGAGGCCGGGACTGATTCGCACGGCGGAGCGGTTGGGCGGGGAATCCGACGCGCCCGATCCGAATGGCGCCATGACGCTTTACGAGGCCGTCGAAAAGCAACTCGGGGTGAAGATGGCGACGACGAAACGGATGATGCCCGTGATGGTGATCGATCACGTGGAGAAAGCGCCCGCCAACTGAGCCGGTATGCCGAACGCGCGCAGCAGCGCGGCGGTTTTTAGCTGCGTCTCGCGCCATTCTTCAGCCGGATCGGAGCGGGCGAGAATCGCGCCGCCTGTGCCGATACTGACGCGTCCGTCTTGAAAAACCGCGGTACGGATCACGATGTTGAGATCGGCCGAGCCATCGCAGCCGAGATAGCCGATGCAGCCTGAGTAGATGCCGCGGGCGGCGGGTTCGAGTTCGCTCAGAAGTTCCATGGCGCGGAGCTTCGGAGCACCGGTCATGGAACCGCCGGGGAAAGCGGCGCGGAGGCAATCGACGGCTGTCACGCCGGGGCGAAGCTGCGCGGCGACGGTCGTCACGAGTTGATGCAGAGTGGCGTACGATTCGACCTCCATCAGGCCAGGCACGGAAACCGAGGCGGGTTGCGCGACGCGTCCGAGATCGTTGCGAACCAGATCCGCAATCATCAGATTCTCGGCGCGGAAGCGGGCGTTGGAGGACAGCGTCTTTCGAAGCTGCTCGTCTTCTTCCGGCGTCGCGCCGCGCGGGAGCGTTCCTTTGATCGGACGGGATTCCACGCGCCCGTCGGCAGTGATGCGCAGAAAACATTCGGGAGATGAGCACGCGATTTCCAGATCGCGGAACCGTAGATATGCGGAGTATGGCGCGGGATTCAGGCGGCAAAGCTGCTCGTAATAGTCGAGGGCGGGGAGATCGGTTTCGAGATCGACGCGATTCGTGAGGCAAAGCTGATAGGCCTGGCCTTCGCGAATCCATGCCTGGCATTGGCGGATTCGGTCGATATATTCTTCGCGCGGAAGCAGCGGCGTGGGCGCCATGCAACGGAATGCCTTCGGGGGCGGAGCAATGTTGTGGGTGGTTGCGTCGTTCCGCTCCAAACGATCAACCCGCATCAGCATCGCATCGGGATAGGGCGACGCGTGCCTGACCGGCGAGCCGAGTTCTTCCCGCAGTTCGTAGCCGAAGTAGCCGATATATCCGCCGGTGCGCTCCGTTCGCAGCAATTCATCCAGGTAGTCGAAGATCGACTGCGTTCTGGTTTCGATTTTGCCGCCGCGATCGATGGTCAGTTTTCGTTCCCGGCATCGATAGGAGATCACTTCGTTCGAAGCGCCCACTAGAGACCAGCGGTCTCGCGGCGTCACGAGCGAGCTATCCAGGCGGAAGCAAGCGCGAAATTCGGACCCCAGTTCAGACATGGACCTGCCGCAGAAAATTGCCGAGCAACTCGCCGCCATGTTCCGTCAGAATCGATTCCGGGTGAAACTGCACGCCCCAGATGGGGCGGCTGACATGACGCAGCGCCATCACAGTTCCATCCGCGGCCCAGGCGATTTTCCGCAACACCGGGGGGAGCGGACTATCCACCGCGAGCGAATGATAGCGGACCACATCGAAAGTGCGCGGTAGGCCGTGAAACAGCGGATCGGCGCCATCGTGTTCAATCCGGGCCACCTCGCCATGCGCCGGTTCCACACGGCTGACGCACCCACCGAATTCGAGCGCGATGCCCTGATGGCCGAGGCAAACGCCCAGCACGGGAACCCGCGCGCAACGGATCACATCGGCGGAGACCCCGAAATCGCGCGGGACCGCGGGATGTCCCGGTCCCGGCGAAATCACGATGGCATCGAAGCCCCGCGCCTCAATCGCAGGCCAATCCGCTTCATCGTTGCGAACGACTGCCGGCAATGCGCCGGTCAGGGCAGCGGCGGCGTGGGCGAGATTCCAGGTGAAGGAGTCGTAGTTATCGACAATCAGGAGCCGCAGCACGATTTCGTCGAGGCCGTGACGCGCGTGCTGCCGGGGCCGAGATGAATATGCGCGCCGGTTGCCTTGTGGGCAATGGCGGTGCGGAACGCGTAGTACGGAATGTGAGCGTGTTCGAGGTAGTGCATCAGCCACGCGCCTTCGCGCGTGTCCGGATTCAGCGCGATGTCGATGCGTCCGGTGTGGTCGAAACCCATGGACCGGTGGGTCGCGGTCTGGCCATCCGCGCTGACTGGAATCGCCTTGCCGAATTCAGTCTGGTAGGCGACGGAGATCGCGTCGAACTGAGAACGCGTAAATATACCGTTGCCGTCATAGCGGACATACTGCTTGCCGTTCCATTCCGGGTGCGCCTCGGCGTCATTCTCGGCTTCAATCTGAGATTTCTGCAGCGCCATCTCGTGAACCAGGCCGGCGCGCTGGATGGCGAGGTCGAGATCGAGTTTCGAGGTAGAGACATCGCCCAGAGCGGATTCGGCTTCGGAGCGCGAAAGAGCGCCGGTGGTCGCGAGAGCGCGAATCTGAGATGCGCGCCGCTGGCGCCGCAGGAACATCCGCTGAGCGACTACAACCATCTGATCGGCCTGATCCGGCGTAATGTCCTGGGTGTAGGAGCCGTATCTCAGGACCGATTCATCGAGCGCATCGTTGAGATCGTCCTGAGCCTTGAGAAAGTCGTTGGGGGGCAGAATACCCTGCTGGACGAGGCCGCGGATGCGCTCTACATTCTGCTGCGCACGGACGACGAGCGGATCGCTGCGGTCGGCCTGAATCGCGGGGACTTTGGTCTCGCCGCCGGCGGAATCGGATGCCGCAGGGACAGGATTTACCGTGGACGCGGGAGCCTGGCCATAAGCGGCAGAACACAGCAGGAAGGCCAGCGCCGCGCTGGATGAATACCGGAAAATCACGCTTACTTATATAGTACGATAGCGGGCGGAGGAGTTTTCTGGCCCCAAAAACCGCGACCAAAACCACCAGAACGAAGGCAGCCGGAGAGAAGAAGCCCACCACCCGGAAACCGGCCGCAAAGAAGGCGGAGATTCCCACCTGGCTGACGGCCGTTCGTGCCGCTGAAGATAAGAAAGCACAGGACTTAACGGTGATCGACCTGCAAGGGATTTCGTCGTTCACCGACTTTTTTATCATCTGCACCGGCTCCAGCGGGAAGCAGATCCAGGCCATCAGCGATGAAGTGGCGCTCCAGATGAAGAAGCGCGGCGAGATGCCGCTGAGCGTGGAGGGCTACAGGCAGGCCGAGTGGGTCCTGACGGACTTCGGCGATGTGGTGGTGCATGTACTCACCCCGAAAGCCCGGGCCTATTACGATCTCGAACGCCTGTGGCGCGAAGGGAGACCTGTGGAGATTCCGCCGCCAGTCCCCGCTCCCATCCGGAAACCGCGGGTTTCAAAGAAAGCCGCCGCCGAACCCGCTCCTTCCGAGTGAAGATTTTCCTGTATTACATCGGGAAGGCGAAGGACCCGTACGCGAATGCGCTGGCGGCGGATTATGTGAAGCGCACCAGCCATTACTGCGCGATCACGATGGCGGAGATTCGGCCGGAGCGCGTGGATTTGTGGGAGAAGCATCCGTCGGCGAGGAAGATCCTGCTCGATCCGGCCGGGAAGACGCTCGATTCGCGCCAGTTTTCGCGGGTGATCGGAGATGCGGGGATGCACGGGCACGATCTGGTGTTCGTGATCGGCGGACATGACGGGCTGCCGGCGGGATGGCGGGTCCGCGCAGATTTGCTGCTTTCGCTCTCGGCGATGACGATGCCGCATGAGCTGGCCCGCGCCGTTCTGGCGGAGCAGATTTATCGCGGGTTCGCTATTTTGAACGGGCACCCTTACGTACGCTGACGGCTCGGCGTGCGGCGTTCAGGTCGGCATGCTCGAATGCGGATGCCATGCGGTCCATTTCCGATTTCGAAAGACCGGCTTTTACCGCGGCCTTTCGCCATTCGGCCACGCCTTTTCCCACCTCAGCCGCAACCGCTGTTGCCTCGGAAGACGAAAGCCCAAAATAACCGGCGACGCTCAGAGCCAGATCGAGAGAGGCAGTGCCGTCATCCAGATCGATTGTGGTGGAAAGAATCCGGGGCCTGATATCCACGGGAACGGGATTGAGATCGTAGGCGGGTGAAAGCCGCCAGCCAGCAGGCCCAGTCCATAGAAATCCGTGATTTCGCAGGTGGTCGTCTGTGTTTGAGATCAGGACGTTGAAGACGATACGCCTCCACAGCGTGCGCATGTCTTCCCGTGGAGCCGCCCCATACTTCCGCAGCACGTCCACAAACTCCATATAGCTTCGCGTATCGTTATCCCGGGCTCCCAACATGCTCATGGCCGAGACGAATGGAATGCGCACGCGGGAATCGCGGTCGAAGCGGCGCAGAATCAGCACCGCTCTCCCGCTCACCGTCTCCAGCCGCCACCGGGAAACGGCGATTCCGCATTTGGCGGCCAGCATCAACGCCACCGCTTCCCACGAGACGACGTTTCTCTCATCGGAATCCGATGGAAATTTTGCGATTGCCAGACTGCCGTCGCGGTCCCGTATCGACGCTTTCGGTCTGGCGCCTCCCAGCGAGGAGCCTGGCGCAAGCAACAATCGCAGATCTTCCTCCGTATCGGTGTCGCTGAGAACATGAGCGCTGGCAGCGAGCAGACGCGGCAATTCGATCAGGGGTGGAATGCGGCCAGGCGACGCCTTCGAGACAAATGGCCCGCCTTCCTGTTCCGAAAATCGCAGCGCTCCCTGCCGTGTTTCATCGTCGACCTGGAGCAGGTAGTCGATCTCGAGAAGGGTTCGGGGCGCCCGCCGT
>CAZWTH010000428.1:0-6291 GCA_964636715.1 uncultured Solibacteraceae bacterium
GGTTCGATTTGCGGAAGGACGGGACGGTGGATCCGGCAAGCCGCGTTCTGATCTTCGACTGGAAAACGGCGCGCGGGCCGGACGGATTCAAGATGGATCGCGCGGGACGATTGTTTGTGGCGGCGGGGCGGAATACGCCCACAAAGACGGAAACGGCGGATGAATTCAAGGGTGGCGTCTACATTCTTTCGCCGAAGGGCGAACTACTCGAATTCGTGCCGTTTGCGAAGGACGAGACGACGAACTGCGCGTTCGGGGGCAGGGATCTGAAGACGTTGTTCGTGACCGCGGGTGATGAACTCTGGAGTGTCCCCGTAAAAACCGCCGGGCGCATCAGCGCGCAGAGATAAAGCGTCAGCGATCGTAGCGGACGCCCTGCGACTTGCCTTCGAGTTGCTCAGCTACGCGAGGGTTGCGGGCTTTCACAAAAGTCTTGAGACGTTCGTTGAAGAAGGACCCCTGGCCCGCGACCGGATCGGCTACTACCTGATCGAAACGCCGCACGGAGGATTCCGATTCTTCGGCAATGGCGGGGCGAATGAATGGTGCGAGCTCATCCACCTGGCTGTACAGGCGCTCCGGCAGGAAAATCGAGCTGTTGAATTCCTTCATCTTCGCCAGATAGAGCTCTTTAAACGCGGGGAATGCAAAAACGCGTTCGATGAAGCGATTGCCGCGCGACCAGGGCGAGTAGATGGAAAAACTCTCCGTCATGGCATTCGGCGCACGCCCCATCTGGCCGAAGCTGTGGTCGTGATCCCACGCAATGAAGCTCATTTTCCCGGTTGTGGGGGAAAGCCACAGGTAATAGTTCTGGCCCATGTTGAGGATGCCGTCGAAATCGCTCAGCCAGACGTCGACAGCGAGAAAGCGGGCGAAGTTATCGAGATCGATGTATTTGGGCAGCTGGGCCGCGAATTCCTCGTCAGTTCCCTGAGAGACGATTTTGCAGAAGTCAATGATGCGGGCCTTCTGGGTGGCGGTGAGCTCGGTTTTCGGATCGTAGGTCTGGTTGTACTTCGCCCAATCGTCGCCCAGATAGCTGAAGAGGCTCGGGGCGACGGGCTTGAACAGCGCGCCGGCTTTCGCGTGAAAGCGGTCCTGCGCGAAATTGCCGTCTACTTCTTCGATCAGGGAATAGAGGCCCGCATAGCGCCGCGGCGATTGTCCCGTGACGGTGATGTAGACCTTCGCGTAAGCGGATCGCGGCGCGGGAGCACCCGCGTCGCGGAAGAGCCGGTAGGCGAGTTCCTCATTCATCCATCCGGCGTCGGTGACGTTATTCGCGAGATTGAATTCCGTGACGCCTGCGAGTTTCCGGCCTTTCACATATTTCGTGAGATGGACTTTCATGGAAAGCTTGCCGCGCATCGTGCCTTCCATGTAGGTGCCGTTGCCTTTGAAGCGGACGCCGACATCGGAAAAGCTCTTGCCGCCGATGGTGAGATCGGCGTGTCCCCAATTGAACGTCAGGCCCTGAGCGGCGAGAAATCCGTTGCGGCCGCCATCGGGGCCGAGCAGGAAACCGGGGCCGTGCGGGCCGTCCATGCGCGGCTTCATCGTGGTCCACTCGGCGGGCGAAAATACCAGATCGATGGTCCAGACTTTGGAGAGCTGGAAGAGGTCATCCGCCGAAAAGCCGGGCGAGTTGATATCGGCAGGACGCGCGGGACCGCCGGCCGCGAGCAACAGAGCGGCGAGGAGAAGCGGCATTCGCATACGTATTTTCACGGCTACCAGCGAACCCATATTAACCCGAGACGCGAGGGAGCGGGAATTCGTTAGCTGGAAGATTCCTGATAGACTCGCGACATGAATCGAGCCATTACCGTCGCCGTATTTTCCTGTTTACTTTGTTTCGGTCAGGCGGACGATTCGCAACCGGCCAGTTCCAACGTGCGCGGCGCCCAGTATCCGCGAGTGCATTCGGATCTGCGGGTGACGTTTCGGCTGAAAGCGCCGGACGCGAAGCTGGTGAAGCTGCACCCGGCCGGCGACGGGCTGGGGAAGGGCGATGTCGAAATGACGAAAGGCTCCGACGGCTTCTGGACCGTGACCACCGGGCCTGCCGTTCCGGGCTTTCATTACTACTGGTTCAACGTTGATGGCGCGGACGTGAACGATGCCGGCAGCGAGACGTTTTTCGGCTGGGCGAAGCAATCGAGCGGGATTGAGGTTCCGGAAAAGGGCGTCGATTATTACCTGCCGAAGGAGGTTCCGCATGGGGATCTGCGGGCGCACTGGTATCTCTCGAAGACGACCGGTTTGTGGCGGCGCGCTTATGTTTATACGCCTCCCGATTACGACCGCAACGCTCGGGTTCGGTATCCCGTGCTGTATCTGCAGCACGGCGCTGGCGAAGATGAGCGCGGCTGGGGCATTCAGGGAAAGATGAATTTCATCATGGATAACCTGATTGCGGAGAAGAAGGCGAAGCCGATGATTGTGGTGATGGACTGCGGTTACGCCAACCGGCCGGGCGAGCAGCCCACGCAGGGCAGGGGCGCTCCGAACGTGGTGACGGCGTTTGAGGACGTGGTGATGAAGGATCTGATCCCGTCGATTGACGGCACATACCGTACGCTGACCGATCGGGAACATCGCGCGATGGCGGGGCTATCCATGGGGTCCGGACAGGCGCTCCAGATCACGATGCGGCATCTCGATCAGTTTTCTTATATCGGGGCATTCAGTGGCACGATCCGGAATGTGGATCCAAAGACGTCTTATGACGGCGCGATGGCGGACGCAGCGGCATTCAATAAGAAAGTGCATCTGCTCTTTTTCGGCTTGGGGACCGCCGAAGATGCGCTGCTGAAGGCGACGCACGAGACGCATGACACGCTCGAAAAGGCTGGAATCCACAGCGTGGTTTACGAATCGCCCGGCACGGCGCATGAGTGGCTGACGTGGCGGCGCGACCTGAATGAGTTCGCTCCGAAGCTGTTCCAATAAAGCGGGTGTAAACTGAGTTTGAATTATGCGCCAGATTACGTTCACGTCCATCGCGATTGTCAGCCTGATTTCCTTTGTCATGCCGGTTTATGCGCAGCAGGGAGGCAGCGGCCGCGGCGCGAGAGGCGGCCGGGGCGCTTCCGGTCCGCGGCATGAGGATACCGAGGTTTACGAGCCGGTCCCGAAGGTGGTGACGCCGGGCGCGACGAATGCGGCGCCGCCGTCGGACGCGATTGTGCTGTTCGACGGGAAGAATCTCGATGAATGGGTGACGAATCGCGACAAATCGCCGGCGAAATGGACGGTCGCCGATGGCATCATGACCGTCAAGAAGGGTCCCGAAGGCGGCGGGAACATCGAGACGAAGCGGACGTTTAAAAACTATCAGCTTCACGTCGAATGGCGGATTCCGGAGAACATCACCGGGAGCGATCAGGCGCGCGGCAACAGCGGCGTGTTCCTCGCCTCCACCGGGCCTGGCGATGACGGGTATGAACTGCAGGTGCTCGATTCGTACAACAACAAGACCTACGTGAACGGCCAGGCGGGCAGCATTTACAAGCAGGGGATTCCGCTGGTGAATCCGGCGCGCAAGCCCGGCGAATGGCAGACCTACGACGTCGTATGGACGGCGCCTGTCTTCAATGAAGACGGTTCGGTGAAGACGCCGGCGTACGTCACGGTCTTCTTCAACGGCGTTCTGGTGCAGAATCACTTCCAGCTGCAGGGCGAGACGCTGTATATCGGGAAGCCGTTTTACAAGAAGTACGATCGCGCGCCCATCAAGCTGCAGGCGCATGGCGACCGCAGCGAGCCGGTGAGCTTCCGCAACATCTGGGTGCGCGAGCTGGAATAGCTCAGCCGAGCGCAGCGATTTTCTGATTCAGGTGATCGAGCGCGGCCTTGAGCTGTTCGCGGCGGCGCGGGTTCGTGGCGGATTCCAGATCTTTTATTACGCGGGTTCGGGATAGTTCCAGACTGTCGCGCTCGGTTTGGATGCGGATCTGATCCCGGCTGAGCGGTTTTTGGTGGGCCGCGGCGCGCCGGGCCGCCGCTTCCTCCATTTGCGATTCGACATCTTTGCTTTCCCAGCCACGGGACATGTCTTCAGTATGCGCTCTCGCCGCAATATAATTTTATCCGGGTATTATTGACATAGCCTATTTTGTCCGGGTAAAATTGCGTGCATGGACAATTCAACCTATACAGCTTTTCTCGGCTGGACGCGCGTGGCATCCGGGCCTCTGGAAGACGCCCTCCGCCAAATCAAAGAAATTAAAGAGCTTGGCGAGCAACCGCTGCTGATTTTCGAGAACGAAACGGGGAAACAGGTGGATTTCGACCTGCGAGGTTCGATTGACGAAGTTCTGGCCCGAATCGCCCCGAAATCGCCTCGAAGCGGGCCAGGCAGGCCGAAGCTGGGGGTGGTTTCCCGCGAGATCTCGCTGTTGCCGCGGCATTGGGAATGGCTGGAGGCCCAGCCGCAAGGGGCATCGGCGGCGATACGGCGGCTGGTGGATGAGGCCCGAAAGCAAGGCTCGGGAAAGACGCGCGCCAATGTGGACGCGATCGGCCGCGTGATGACGGCGCTGGGAGGCAACCTTCCCGGATTCGAAGAGGCCTATCGCGCGCTTTATGCGAGGGACGGCGAGCGGCTGGTGGCCCAGATCGCGGAATGGCCGACGGACCTGCGGGACTACATTCTCGAAGCCGACTGGGTAGCCGACTGGAAGCCGATGGGGTGGTAGACATCCGACTGCATAGCTGGTAGACTCTCTACCACATGGCCGCTCCGCGCAAACTGGATGTTCTCCAGGGCACTCTCGACCTTCTGATTCTTCGCACGCTCCAGCGCGGTCCGCAGCATGGGCACGGCGTTGGCCAGGCGATCCGCGCGTGGTCGGACGATCTGCTTCAGGTGGAGCACGGCAGTCTTTATCCCGCGCTGCACCGGCTTCAGAAAGAGGGCTGGATCGAATCCGAGTGGGGCGTTACCGATAACAGCCAGCGGGCGAAGTTCTATCGGCTGACTCCCGCGGGCAGAAAACAACTGGCCACCGAGGAGTCGAAGTGGAATCTCTTCGTGCAGACCGTTGCCCGCGTGCTTCGTCCGCGCGAACAGGAGTAAACCCATGCTGAAGTCCTGGTGGGCGCGTCACAAAGCTCAGGAAGATGACCTTGCGGAGGAATTCCGTTCTCATCTGGCGATTGAGGCGCGGCTCCGAACCGATGCGGGCGAAAGCCAGGAAGCCGCCAACGCCGGCGCTCGGCGGCAGTTCGGGAATATGACCGGGCTGTTTGAAGAGACGCGCGAAATCTGGGGCTGGGCGGCATTCGAGCGCTTCTTCGAGGATCTGCGGTTCGGTCTCCGCATGCTGCGCAAGTCGCCGGTCTGGACCGTCACCGCGGGCATGACGCTGGCGGCGGGAATCGGTCTCACCACGGCGGTCTTCAGCCTGGTTTACAGCGTTCTGCTGCAGCCCCTGCCTTATCGCGATCCTGCGCGGCTGATGGCGCTCTGGTTGGCTACGCCCACCGGCGATCGCTTCCGGGTCAGTCCCGCCAACTGGCGCGATTGGAAGGAGCGAAATCATTCCTTCAGCTCCATTGCACTGACCAGACCAGTCGCGAATTTCAATCTGACGGGATTCGGCGAACCAGAGAGGCTGCAGGGCGCCCGCGCGTCGTCGAATCTCATCGGCATTCTAGGCATTCCGCCACTGTTGGGCCGAGGATACACGGAAGAGGAGGATCAGGCTGACGCCCACGTCGCCGTCATCAGCTACGGCCTCTGGCAGCGGCGCTTTGGCCGGGATCCTGGCATCGTGGGCCGGAAGATCGAACTCAATGGCGCGCCCTGGGAAGTGATCGGCGTGATGCCCGCGAACTTTCAATACCCGGCCGCCGGATTCGAGCTGTGGACGCCGCTCTACATTCCACCGGACATGTACCAGTCGCGCGCGGAAGACAGCTTCATTTCCGTTGGACGGCTTCGCCCCGGCGTAACGCTCGGGCAGGCGCGATCCGAAATAGTCGAAATCATGCGCCAGCTCGCGGTGCTCTATCCGGCGATGAATAAAAACGTGACAGCTCAGGTTCTTCCGCTGATTGAGAGCATGGGTTCGGAAGTACACGATTCGTTGTACGTGCTGCTGGCGGCCAGTCTCTGCCTTCTCGGTATCGGCTGCATGAATCTCAGCATCCTGCTGATTGGGCGCGCCAATGCCAGGGCGCGCGAGATGTCTCTTCGCTCGGCGCTGGGCGCAAGCGGCGGGCGTCTCAGCAGACAAATTCTCGCCGAAGCGCTGCCTTTCAGCGCGGTGGGCCTCGCCGGCG
>CAZWTH010000429.1:0-37048 GCA_964636715.1 uncultured Solibacteraceae bacterium
GAGCTCCGCGCTTTCGTGGAGGATCGGCTGAACGCGCGCGGGAAGCTTGTTCCAGCCTTCGCGCAGCGCCGCCGGGTTAACGGCTGTTTTCGCGAAGACGATTTCGTGCCGGCGCTGCTTCCACCTCTTGCGTTCGGCATGAGGATTCGCAGGGTAACTTTACGCCGATTCACGCATCGTCGCGAATACTTCGCGTCACCCATCGCCGCAAGCGCGCTCGATGAACCAGTGTTGCCTAATTCGACGTCGCGCCAGATGGATGCCCGGCCGCTGATGTATGAGGCCGGTATGTAGCCCAGCCTTTGGCGGTCCGGTAGAGGCGGGTCCGCAGGCGATTGCAGGATCTGTATCCAAGAGAAGCGAAGAAATGATGTTCGGCGGGCGGGTAGAGTTGGGGGAGACTTTCGAAATCGACGACCGGCAGGCCCTGGAATTCATTGCGCTTGCGGAACGCGCGCTCCACGGCGAACGCGACGACTTCGTATTCCGAATCCCACGTGAAGTATTCGTACGCGACCTCCGCGAAGGCGCTGTCGCCGATCAGGACCAGCTTCGATTTCTTCGTCATTGAGCCAGCCAGTCCACCAGATCGGTCTTGATTGTCTTCAGAACGGTATCCCAGCCGCCTGGGGTCTGCTGACGGTAGAGCTTCATGGAGGGATACCAGGGGGAATCGCTGCGCTCGCGCATCCAGCGCCAGTCTGGCGCGAACGGAATCATGACCCAGGTGGGAACGCCGAGCGTTCCCGCCAGATGCGCTACCGACGTGTCGACGGTGATAACGAGATCCATCTGCTGGAGCGCCGCCGCGGTTTCGGCGTAGTCGGTGAGGTGCGGCGCGAGATCGCGGATGCCCGATTGCGCCAGTTGTTCCGATGCGGGCCCGACCTGCAGGCTGAACCACTCCGCGCCGGGCAGATCGAAGAGCGGCGCCAGACGCTGCAGCGGCAGGGAGCGGTTGTGATCGTTGAGATGTCCCGCGGCGCCGGCCCAGACGATCGCGATTCGCGCGCCGGTTCGTTCGCCGAGACGCGCGTTCCACTGCCATCGGGTGATTGCAGGGATTTCGAATTGCGCGGGCGCCGGGATTGTTTCGAGATTCGTTTCGGCCACGTGAGGCAGTGAGCCGAGCGGACAATATACGTCGAAGCGCGCGGGAGGAGTATCTGTGACCGTGACCTGGTCCGCCAGCCACGTCATCAGCCTGAGCAATGGACGCTGGACCAGCATCGTGATGCGCGCGCCGCGCTCTTTCGCGAATTGCACATAGCGCGCGAACTGGATCGTGTCGCCGGCGCCTTGCTCGAAGGAGAGCAGAAGATGACGGCCATCGAGGCCGGAGCCATCCCAACGAGGCTGCGCGAAGCGGGGGCGATGCGAGGCAAACTGGCGGTTCCCCCAACGCCATTCGTATTCACGGAAACCATCGCGAAGATTACCGGCGACGAGAAGCGCGAGCGCGAGGTTATAGCGGCAGACGGGATCGCCAGGACGCAGCGCGGCGGCTTTCGTGAAATAATCGCTCGCCTCGCTGAGACGGCCGAGATCGCTGAGGGCATTACCGACGCCGACGAGAACGCGGTAATCATGCGGGAGCAGAGATTCTGTTTTCTTCAGGTCCTCGAGCGCTTCGTCATAGCGGGCGAGCTCGCGCAGAGCGAGGCCGCGATTGCCGAGGATTTCGGGGGTGTTGCCGCAGGCGGCGAGGCCGAGATCGCAGGCGGTGAGCGCGTCGGCGGGTCTGCGCGTCTGAATGAGGATCGAGGCGAGGAGGCTGTAGACGTCCGGACGCTTCGCGCCGAGTTGGATGGCGGCCACGAAGTACGCAATGGCGTCGAGAGGACGTTCCGGAATGAGGGCTTCGCCGAGAGCTGCTAGGTAATCGACATTGCGGGCATCGCTGCGAACTGCGCGTTCGAGATTGGAAATGGCAAGGTCGCGCTGGTCGTGACGAAGCTGCGCGACGCCGAGAAGATAGCGGACAGCCGGCGCCTGAGGGGCGCGGTGGACCGCCTGATCGAGGAGGCGAAGGGCATGCGCGGCGCCGCCGCGTTGCAGATCGTTCGAGGCTTCGGCGACCGCCTCGGCGACGGAAAGCTGGCGCACGGATCCGTCGGATTCGCGCAGACGGACTACTCCATTCATGTGGAGAGGGAAAGGCAAGCGTTGTGCCGGAGGGCGGTGTTGAAACGACGGGGGTTAGTGCGTCTCGCGCTGTCAATAAATGTTTCGGTAAGAGGAGGGTGTCAGGAAGTTGACGGTGACGGTAGCGGTAATGGCGCGAGAATCGTATTAATAGTAGTGATGCGGGCAGCCTGGTTTTCGCCGAAGGGCGGGCGCGGGGTTCTGCAGACGGGTGAGCGTGATCGTCCGCAGCCCGGCGCGGGACAGGTTCTGCTGCGCGTGCGCGCTTGTGGGGTGTGCCGCACTGATCTTCATATAGTGGATGGCGATCTGCCGCCGGTTCGGGACCGCATCATCCCCGGTCACCAGATCGTGGGAGAGGTCGTGGGCGGCGACGCCGCAAATCTTGCGCCGGGCTCGCGCGTTGGCGTCTCCTGGATGGGTGGAGTGGATGGCGTCTGTCCCTATTGTTCCAAAGGAATGGAGAACCTCTGCGATGCGCCTGCTTTCACGGGATATCACGTGGATGGCGGATACGCGGAATACGCAGTTGCCCGGGCGGATTTCGTTTATCCTTTGCCGGAAGGGCTGAGCGATCTCCAGGCCGCGCCGCTTCTCTGCGCCGGCATTATCGGGTTTCGCAGCCTGCGGGTGGCGAGCGTACAGCCGGGCGAGAGTGTGGGACTTTATGGGTTCGGCGCGTCCGCGCACCTCGCAATCGCGGTGCTGCAGGCCTGGAAATGCAGGGTTTACGTCTCGACGCGTGGCGAATCTCACCGAAAACTGGCGGAGGAACTGGGCGCCGATTGGGTCGGCGAGGAGACGGCCAGACCTCCCGTGACGCTCGATCGCGCGGTGACGTTCGCGCCCAGCGGCGATGTAGTGGTGGCGGCGCTGAGCGCGCTTCGGAAGGGCGGGGTAGTCGCGATCAACGCCATTCACCTCGATCGCATTCCGCAATTCGACTACGACCGGCTTCTGTGGGGGGAGCGCCAGATTCGTAGCGTCGCGAACATGACGCGCGAGGACGCCCGGGATTTTCTGCGGGTGGCGGCCGAGATCGGGATGAATCCGCGCGTGACGGCCTTTCCTCTGGATCGGGCAAACGACGCGCTGCGCGCGGTTCGCGCCGATGCCGTGAACGGCGCGGCGGTCCTGATTCCGTAGCTAAACGGATCTTCGCCATTTGGCGAAGATGCGCCCCGCGCACGATTTTCAGGCTGGAATTCATTGACTTCGAATCAGTTCGGATCAGAGCATAGACTGGCGAAGGTCAGATCGGAGGCCAGTCTCAAATGGATATCAAGCCAGTTATTAAGACAACCAGACAGGAATTCAGCGCGGAGAAATGGCGGGGGGAGCCGCGGGTGATCGCGGATAACGTCCCGGAGTGGAAGGCCGCCGAGCTCTGGAGCGCCCCCTATCTGGAGGAGAAAGCAGGATACCGGAAAGTTCTGGTGCGCCCGGCGCAGGGTAAACGCGAAAGCGGCTCCCAAATCCTCCTCAGCCGGTATCTGGAGTGGGTCCTTGACGCGTCGATCGATCTCCAGGATATCTGCCGTGGCTGTACGGACGCTACCGGAATCGCGAAGGCGGTCGCAAAGTCAGGCATGGGAGCGTCCTATTATCTGGATACGCCACTGCCGGAGCTTTCTTCGAAACTGGCCGCCGAGGCGCCGGCTCCCGATTGGTCGGCGGAGCAGCCCGTGGGAACCAGACTCTGGTGCGGCGTTCTGGGAACATCGTGCGGAACCCATGCCGATGACCTGCCGAACTGCAACGTGCAGGTCATGGGCAGTAAACACTTCGTGCTTTTCCCTCCATCACAGGCACGGCTTCTTTACAGGATGCGGGGCTCGACGCAATGCCGGTTCGATCCCGTACTTCCTGATTTCGAACGATTTCCGCTGGCGCGCCAGGCCTCCGGTCTGGAGTGCGCGCTCAGGCCAGGGCAATCGCTGTACATACCGGCAGGATGGTATTACCAGATGACGGTCGTTTCGGGGTGGGCGGTGAGCGTAAATTACCTTTGGCCGCGTCTGTTCTTTCATACGCTCGCGACGCCGTCCATGTGGGAATCGCTGGCCGTTACGCAGGCAAACGAGGTTCGCCGGGCTTTCTCGGCAATACTGCCGGTTCGAGAGAAGAAGGCCCCGCGGCTTCAGGAATAGCGCGGGCCGCCTGCAGGAGCAATGCCGCCAGGCGCGTGCTACTATCCGTCTGGCGCCGATGCCGCGGAACCACGCTCCATGCTGAGACGATGCCGGAGATCCTGGCGAATTCGTCTGCTTCCGCTCGTTTGCGCGGCGTTCGCGGCCGCGGGCGGTCCTGCCCGGCTTTTCGCGCTCGATCCTCATACTCCGCTGCGTGACTATCAGCGAAAGAGCTGGACGGTTCAGGACGGCTATTCGCTCGGCGAGGTGGTCGCGCTTGCCCAAACGCCGGATGGTTTTCTGTGGGTGGGGACCAGCCGTGGATTACGAAGATTCGATGGCGTCAATTTCACCCGGCTGGACAGCCTGGCCAGCGGGACGCTGGATGAAGTGCGTATCACTGCGCTCTGTGTCTCGCGCGATGGCGCTTTATGGGTCGGAACGGTTGGTGGTCTGAGCCGGCTCGCAAACGGACAAGTCAAAACCTTCACGACGGCGGATGGTCTGCCGCCCGGCGCCGTCTTTAGCCTTCTTGCGGACCATGACGGGATTGTATGGGTCGGTACCGGGGGCAGGCCCGGCGCGGGATTGGCGTCCATTCGGGGAAACACGGTTCGACGGTATGGCGAAGCGGATGGTTTGCCGAACGACTCCATTTTCAGCCTGTTCGAAGACCGGCGTCAGAATCTATGGATCGGATTTGCCAGCAACGGCGCTTGTTCCTGGCGGCCCCACCAGGCAAAAACCTGCCTGATTGCGCCGCCCGCCGAGATACGAGGGATTGCTCAGGATTCCGCCGGGGGCATGGTTTTCAGCAACATGCAAAATATCCTTCAGGCGAACGGCAACCGCACAACGGTTCTGCACACGAAACCGGCCGGTCAGCAACTTCTGAACGTGCTCGTGGACAAAGGCGGTAATCTCTGGATCGGCACTTCCGGCTCGGGACTACTGCGTTACCAGGATGGCCGAATTGAGTCCCTGACAGAGAAAGACGGTCTGCCGAGCAATTTGCTGAATGTGATCTTTGAAGATCGCGACGATAATCTCTGGATCGGAACTTTGCGCGGTCTGGTGCGTCTGCGCAACCGGATCGCAACCCGTTTGACGGTCCCCGGCAGCAATGTGCCGGCAGCGGTCTTGCCCGCGGATGACCATCGGGTCTGGGTGGCGTCGCTGGGGTCCGGGATCAGAATACTCGATGGGGATTCGTTCTCTCCGGCGCTGATCCCCAGCGAGTCCGTCCTCTCGCTGGGTGAGACCGGCAATGCGCTTCTTGCGGGTACCCCCAATGGGCTGCATAGTTTCGCCGCCGGTAAGGAACGGGACATCACCGGCAAAGACGGTATGCCACTGCAGGAGATTGTCGACATTGAGGATGACGGGCGGGGAACGCTCTGGGTGCTTTCGAATACCGGGCAGGTCTTTCGAATCGGGGGCAATACCTCTCCATCGACGCAATCGATCGCCAGCAGCCGCGCGCGCGCCATCTACGCGCGCGATGGCGTGTTCTGGGAGGGATTCACGGACGGTACTCTGCGAACCATTCGCGGCGACGGTCCTCCGGTCGATGCGCTGGCGGGAGGCTGGCGGGCCGGAACGATCTACCGGATCACCGGAGACTCGACCGGAGCCATCTGGGTGGGCGCGGCGGGAGGGCTTGGACGTTACCGTAACGGGCGGTGGACGGTGTGGGGCGCCGCGGAAGGAATCCCCGGAGGGGGGATTTATAGCCTGTGCTTCAGTGACTCCGGCCTTTGGGCGATTGCGCGTACTCGCCTCGTCTACATTCCGAAGTGGTCGCTGGACGCGTCCGGCGATGGCGCGCCGGAGCCTTTGGCTATAGCCGGTTTTGGCGCCGACGACGGAATCGAACTCCCGGATACGCCGGGTAGTTCGAGCCCAAGGCTGGCTCTGATGCCGGATGGGAGATTGATTGTCGCTTCTTTTCTCTCCGGCCTCTCCATTCTGGATACGAAGAGGGTGCATCTCGCGCGGGGCGGGGTGAGATCTCTGATCGATCAGTTTCTCGTGGACGGTCAGCCGATTCCGCTCTCACCGGAACCGCGGATTCGAGGCCGCCAGTTTCAGTTTGCGTTTGCGGCCCCCAACATCGGCAGCGGCGACTCCAGGATTTACTATCACCTGGACGGTATTGACACGGACTGGATCGAAGCGCGGGAAGACCACCGCGCGGTATACGCCTTGTTGCGTCCCGGTGAATACCGGTTTCGCGTCCGAGCGGCCGGGGCCACAAACACCGCAACACTGACATTCCGGATTCCGCCGCGATTTTACGAGACGATCTACTTCCCCTTTTTGGTTCTGGGCACGCTTGCTTTGGCGGGATGGGGAGTTTATCTGCTTCGCGTCCGGCAGATTCGCAGGGGCATGCAGCTTGTCTTTCAGGAACGTCTGCGCGTGACCCGGGAGATGCACGACAGTCTTCTTCAGGGATTTACCGGGGTGGTCTTTCAGCTCGGCACGGCGGCCCTGAATTTCGACCGCGCGCCGGAGGACTGCCGCGCGCGTCTCACGAGCGCGGTGGAGCAGGCCGAGAGGTCGATGAAAGAGGCGCGTCATGCGATCAGCCTCCTGCGGCTGCCGGCGCTCGAAAATCAGATGCTTTCCGACGCGCTTGCCGAAATGGGGGCACAGGCGACCAAAGGACTGGGTCCGCATTTTTCCACGCATATCGATAGCGAGGCGAACGCCCTTCCCTATACGATTCAGGCAAGTCTCTACGTCATCGCGCGAGAGCTGGTTTCGAACGCCGCGACGCACGCGAATGCTTCGCGTATCGAACTCCGTCTGGAATGTGAGGAAAAGTCGTTTCGGCTGGTTGTGGAAGATAACGGTCAGGGACTTCCGCCCACGGAAATTCTACCGGAAGCGGGACATATCGGGCTCGCGGCGGTGCGCGAAAGGGCTTCGCTGATTGGCGCTCAGGTGACGATTGACGGCAGGCCTGGAAGAGGCGTTCGTTGTGAGGTGTCCGGACGCGCGATGGGGAAATAGCCCGCCGGAGATCGCGATTTCCAGCGGGCTGTGGGTGGGAGTCTTTGGAAAATCTAGGCGATCGAGTCGTCCATGTAGATGTAGCCATCGGCATACGTTGTGTAGTCCGAGTCGAAGCCCATGTTGAAAATTCCCAGGATGGTTTCTTCGGCGTCGCCGATGAATACGAGTTCCGCTGGTTCGTAGGTAGTCATGTTTTTGTTTTCCTTTCGTTTTTAGGTGCTGCAGTTGAAGTCTGAAATTGCCCCGCGGCTAAACGTCCGCGCTCAACGCCGTGTTGCGAAGCAGAATGTTGAGCCGCTGGCGATAGCCCGGTTCGTCGTTAATAACGCGGTCGCCGATTTCCACCCAGGCGTGGCTGAAAAAAGGCGCCGATCGATAGCCAATCGCAACATTGGCCGGGAATCCGCACTTCCGGAGAATTCGCGCCGTAACAACGGAGCGCTGAAGACACATGACGCGCTTTGGATAAAATGTCGCGGCCCAATCGATGGCCTCGAGCGCGAGCCGGTCTTCATCGCGCCATCCGCGGCCGGCGCGAACGCGCGTCGCATTCAGCCTGGACCAGGCGCGCGCGAATCCGCGCGTTCTCATCGTTACGTCGTGCCGGAGCAACTCCAGCCACGCCCATACGATTAAAAGCGCGAACGAGAATCGGCCTCTCTTCATTGAGCCGGCTCCGCCACGGTCAGGAGATCGGAGCGGGTGAGCGACTGGACGAACCGGGAAATGTCCTCGGCGGCCCTGCTCACCGTGATGCCAAACTCATTCGAGAGTTCCTGCGCCAGAAGTTCCGCATCTTTGCCCTGCGTGATGGCCGACCAGATTCGAGCTCCCGTCCGGTTGGCTCGAAATAATTTGCCGGCCGCGAGGGAAAACAATACGAGTCCGTTCTCGTCAACGGTGGCCTGAACTCCTTCGGGAACCCGAAACGAACCGGCATTGCCTGAGCACTCTTTGATGACGGGAGCGCTTTTCTTTTCCGATTTGAACCAGAGCATTCATTTGCCTTTCGATGCGCCGCGGGGGCACGAATGCAGGATAGGCTGAGCGAAGCCCGCGGCAAAACACCCAAATTGATTAAAAATGAATACCAATTCCTGAGAGTCACGCCGTACCGGTCCAACCCTGCCGCACGATCACGCGAAGTGTATGAGCAGCCCCCGGCCGGGTCAGCGGGGCCTTTTCCTGGGTGATGGTGACGGACATTACTCTTTGCTTCGCTATCTCCTGATGGTTGTCTGCGGAATAGTTAATTTTGATGATTCCCCTTTTCGGGGATCTGGTGTTTCTGGTTGCCGTGCAATGCCGTTATGTTGAAACGGAGGCGCTGGAAAATACATGCAGGCACTGGAAGAAGAAGTGATTGAACTGGTTCCACGCCGTGGTTCACGGCCGGTCATTTGCCGCGAGCCCCATATTCAGGCGGAACAGTTTCCGCCTTCGGACATGGCGGAGCGGATCGGCGGCCGCATTCTCCAGCTGCCGCATGTGCAGGAGCGCGAGAGTCAGATTGCCGATCGCGCGGTGCGGGCGTTCTGGATTCCGGATGAATTTGCCTCCTCCGGAGCTAAGTCCTTTATCTGCAGCCACGAATTCTGCCATCTGCATCCGGCGCCTGGTACAACTCTCCACCTCGTGCTTCCCGACTCTATTGCAAGGCAGGCCACCGATTTCGGCTGGTGTGAGCCGCACCCGCTGGCTGACATGGGCTTTTTACCGCGGGGGCTGTCCGTTGTCTATGCTCCGCGGACCGATGCGGAATTTGAAATCGTGATGTCGCTGGTCCATGCGGCCTACCGGTTCGCCACCGGTTCCGGTTCCGGCAACGGCAACTACGGTAACTGAGGAGACCGTGGTGGGACGCCTTTCCGGTATTTGCAATTTCAATGGACAGCCGGCCTCGCCGGAAGAGCTGTCGAATCTGCACGGTCTGGCGGGCCCGGAAGATCGTCTCTTCGCCGCGAGTGGCGTTTCCATGATCGAACGGGGCGGATCGACCGCGGTTCGCCAGGGACGAAGCGCTCTTGTGTGCCACTGGGAAGGAAGGCTGGATAATTCCCCGGAGTTTGCCGGACTGCCAGGATGCGGACCTGAGTCAAGCGAGGCGGATCTGGCGCTCGCGGCTCCCGGGAAGGAATTTCCGCGACACCTGAGCAAACTGATTGGCGATTTCAGTCTGGCAATCTGGGACGGCGAAGAACGCAGTCTCTGGCTCGCGACCGACTATGCGGGTGTCCGGCCGCTGTATTTCCACCGGTCATTGGCGCCGGAAAGTCCGCGGGTGGTCTGGTCGTCTTCAATTGTTGCTCTGTCCAGGTGGATCGAGCGCCTGGAGCTGGATTCCGACTACATTACGGAATTTCTGGTGCGCGGCGCTGCGTCGGGCGCGCGCACTCCATGGAAGGGAATCTCCGCGGTTCCTCCGGGCTGCGCGCTCCGTATCCGGGAGAGCGGAATTCATGAGGAATCTCTCTGGAGACCGCCTCTCGAGAGCGAAACAATACTGCCGAGCGAGACGGATTACGAGGAACAGTTCCGGAATCTGTTTCGCGACGCCGTCCGGTCACGGCTGAACATTGGCGGCGTGGCGGTGGCGGAACTGAGCGGCGGGCTGGATTCTTCATCCGTGGTTTGCATGGCCCGCGATGTGATTCGCGCCGGCGAGGCGAATGTGCGCGGTTTGACGACTCTGAGCTACCCCGAGGAAGGCGGTACGGACGAAAAATTCATCCGCGAGGTGGAGGATGCGTGTGGTTTTCCCGCGTGGCATCTGACGCTGCGCGAGGATAGCTTCGCATCCGCTCAATCCGCCGCGGCCGGTCCGCCGGTCCGGTGGGAAATGAGAGACCGCGAGATTCGTCAATGGATGGAGGGCCTGAACGCCGGCACGATCCTGACGGGTCAGCTGGGCGACCTGGTCATGGGCAACTGCCTCGATGGCGGGGAGCATGTTGCGGACGATCTGGGGCACGGAAGGTTCGGCGCGGCGTTCCGCAACTCGCTTCGCTGGAGCCGCGCGCAGCGTCAGCCTGTATATTCCGTTCTTTCGGAGGCCGCGCGGTTTGCAATCAGGCGGCGCATCGATATATCCGCGAACGCGGACTTCCGGCGCACCGCGCTGACGCCTGCCGCCGTGCGGCGCGCGCTGGAACTGACAGAGGCCAGAATTCCGGAAGCCCATCGCGCCGCCGCGCCGGGAAGATGTACTCGTCTCGGGGGTTTGATGGACATGCTGCAGGTCCGGCACCTGCATTCACCGGAGACTCTGCGGCCTGTCTACTGGTCGCACGCGTTTGCTCATCGCCCACTGGTCGAATTCATGATGACGATCCCGGTGGGAATTGTCTATCGTCCGGGCGAACCGCGGCGGCTGATGAGGCGGGCGCTTTCCGGATTGCTTCCGAAGGCGGTCGCCCAGAGACGTTCGAAGGCGGCGTATAGCGGCGTGTTCCGGCGTTCACTCCTGCCGATGGCGCAGGAACTGTTACGGTCTCCCTCTCCGCTTCTCCTGGCGGAAAGCGGCTTCATTGATGCTCAGGCCGCGCGTACCCGCCTTGAGCACTTCACGCTGGGTCTGGAGTGCAACGAAGCGCAGTTGCATCAGATCGTGATGCTGGAATTCTGGCTGCGCGCCCGTGAAAGCAGGACTGCCGAGGAAGCGCAGGCGGAGCAGGTCGGCGGAGCCGCATTTCAGGGTTACCGGGGGAGGGTTCAGCAGTGAGCACCGCTCTCATCCCCCTTCAAATAGTCTCGCCGATCGCGCCGGATGCTCCGGGCGCCGTTACCCATCTCGAAATCGCCTCCATACGCCGCGATGGTGGAACGCAGGTTCGCGCAAATCTTTCGCGGAATACGATCCGGGAATACGCGGTGCAAATGGAAGCGGGCGACGTGTTCCCGCCCGTCACGGTCTGGTACGACGGCTCCAGCTATTGGCTCTCCGACGGCTTTCAGCGCGTTGCGGCTGCCGAGCAGGTTGGCCGGGTCAGCATACTGGCTGAAATCCGGCGCGGCTCACTCGGCGACGCCAGGTGGAGCAGCTATGCCGCGAATTCCCGGCACGGTATCCGCCGCGGCAAAGAAGACATTCTCAACGCGATCCGGCATGCGCTCGAGCATTCCAATGCCCGCATGCTGAGCCACAACCAGATCGCGAAGCATCTGAATATCCCGGAAACGACATTCCGCCGCCTGTTGAAGAAGCTGCCTCCCCCCGAAGCGCGCGGCGCAACCTGCATTGTGACCCGCAATGGCAAGTGCTACGAAATGAATACGGGCGCCATGCGCGCGGCCACGCGCAAGCCGGCTTCTCTTCCGGCAAAAGCAAAGTCGCTCCGGGAAATGGAACACCGGCTTGCCTCTCTTCGAGAGAGCGCGGCGCCGCCCGTACAGGCAATGCTGAATATTTTTTCGAACTGGGCATTCGGGGCCGCCACTGACGACGATTGCATGACAGCGCTCGCCCGCCTCCACAAGCGCTGGACAAGTCTTCAATTGTAAGTACGGGAAGACCTGTCAGAGCCTCAACAGGCCCCGGCGGAGTCCCATCATGACCGCCTGGGTGCGATCCGATGCGCTCAGCTTTTCGAGGATGTGCTTCACGTGAGCGTTCACGGTCGCCTCGGCGATCGAGAGCTCGAACGCGATTTCTTTATTTCGTAATCCGTCCGCAACCAGCTTCAGAACCTCGATCTCGCGGGAGCTGAGCCCGCAGCGGGGAAAGTTGTCCGCCAGTGTGGCTCCCACGTTGGGCGGAAAATATCGCTTGCCCGATATAACGGCGCGAATCGCCTGCGGGAGTTCCGTGCGGGCCGCGTCTTTAAAGAGATAACCGCGCGCGCCGGCGTCGAGCGCGCGATAAATTTGTTCGTCCCCCGATACGGTCGTCAGGACAATGATCTGCGAGTTGCTGGTCTCAGTGCAGATTTCCGCGATAGCTTCGTCTCCGGAGCGATCCGGCAGGAGCACGTCAAAGAGGATCACGGAAGGGCGCAGGGCTCTCCACGCGCGGATGCCGTCTTCGGCGGTTCCCGCCTCCCCCACGATCACCATATCCGATTCGGAGCTGAGGATTGCCCTGATCCCATCCCGAACTACAGGATGATCGTCGACGATTAAGACCGAGATGGGCCCGTGACCGGCCATGGGCATCTGACGCGCTTACAGCCCGACTTTAGCACAGCATTAACTACCATCCGTTCCGTGGAAAACGCAGATCGCGACCGGTGTCCAATCCGCCTCCGTTCGGTAGGAAAATGAGGCGATGCTGCGGGCACTGTATAGAGAGCCCGGCGATGATGGCTGAACCTTTCGCGTTTGAACGCCTTGGGCGCAACTGCCTTCGAAGCAGGGACTGGCGAGGTTGACGCATTCCGATCCGCCAGACCCCCTGGCGGAAGGCAGGGGGCAGCGCCGGCGAGGCAGTCGAGAACATCCATCGCGTGGAGGAAGCAGTCCTCAATTGAGGCGGAGCGCGCTGGGAGAGCGAACGTCACCGCGGTCGCCGCTCCACCGGACGCCCTGGCGGAAGACAAGGGGGAGTGCGATCCGGTTGGCGAATGATCGCGCCGCCGGGATTGCTCGTGAGCCCGTCGCAACTACGCACTAAATTGTTAAATGCGACCTGATGGCTCTTTCATCCGGGTGAGCCAACGAATTCTACGATGCTTCACTCCCACGTACGCAAGATGTAATCCGGGTCTAATCGGAGTAGTCGTCCGCAAGCGGTTTGTTTGCAATAGGCCATGCAACTATCTCGAAAACTGCGATGGCTGCTCGATCTACCTGTTGCTGCCTAAATCGCCGTTGAACCGGAGCGAAGCAGATATACCTTTTAAAGTTGAAACGCAAAGTTGAGGTAATACGTATCAGCATGCTTGCGCGCGCTCTTAATGAAAGCACGGCATGCAGTCTGACTTATCGATGATTACCCTCGCACCGCCCCTCGCGATTTGCAGATCCTGCAGATCGAAGAGATTAAATGCATAGCCGCGAAGTATCGGCTCTGGTATTTTTACCTGGTTCCGCGTCGCGCTTCGATCCGCCGCCGGTTTCGCAGTGTGCGGAATTTTCATTGACTCGATCTGCTTCAGAACCGCTTTCCTGTCGAATCCGCGCCTCCGTTTCCGCGATCGTGTGTCAGGACGCCACAATCGCCGTGACGATTTCATCCGCCGCGATCCACTTCCATGCAGTGCCAGCGCGGCAGGGGAGACGAATCTCGGCCGGAGAGCAGATATCGAATAAGAAATATCCGATGAGCGCCGTCGCGCGATACTTACCAGAGGCTCCTAAGTGCCCGCGTTGTTCGTTGACTGAATGGCGTCTCGTAAGTCCACGGATGTCTTACGATACGCGTTCTCCTTCGGCTGCTAACTGAAAAATAACTGAAAAACTTTACAACATCCGCTGAGCTACCGCATGCTGGTTCACTATTCCCGCGAGCGGGGACAGCGCCAACACTCCCAAAGATAAGGGCTTCGAATCAGCAAACGGAAGCGCCGGATGACACCTTGCCGCGTGAAATCACGCACCCGCTGGCGGTCGCCGTAGATTAATAAAAAAAGGCGCTAATTGAACGCGCGTTGGAGTTAGTATGGAATTACGTATGATGTCGCGCGGTTAGACATCTCATCTCGTAGCGGCGCAATCCGCGCACCACAGCTCGGAGAGATGGCACTTCGGGTGCGAGAGAATCTGGCGCGCTTCAGGCGGGGGTGGCAGAGCAAATGCTGAATTCTGATTTGATGCACGAAAAGCGATATGGGGTTGAGTCTGAGAGCAGAATGAGACGCTGGCGATTGATTCTCGCGGACGATCACAAGATTCTGCTGGAAGGTCTGCGCGGAATTCTCGGCGCCGCCGAATTTGAGATTGTGGCTGAGGTCGAAGATGGCCGCTCGCTGGTGAATGCGGCGGTTGATCTGAAGCCGGACCTCATTGTCACGGACTTCACGATGCCGCTGCTGAACGGTCTTGAGGCATCGAGACAAATTCTTCGCCGGGATCCAGGAACGAAAATCCTGATGTTGAGCATGCATCAGAACGCCGCGTTCGCCATCGATGCGTGGCATACCGGTCTCCGGGGGTATGTGCTGAAGTGCGCGGAATCGCGAATTCTGATCGACGCGATCCGGCGAGTGCTGGATGGGCAACTGTATTTCGAACCCGGCTTGACTCAGGCTGTATTGAGTTCGGCGCGTCCGCGTCATCACTACGAACGGAACGGTTGCGGAGATTTGACTCAACGTCAGCGTGAAGTGCTGCAGATGCTCGCGGAAGGAAAGGCCCCCAAGGAAATTGCGGGCGTTCTGGGGATTTCAGCCCGGACCGTGGAGTTTCATAAGTATCGAATCATGGAAGCTCTCGGTCTCCGCTCTGTTCCGGAGCTCGCCGTCTACGCCGCCAAAAATGGAATGGTCGGATAAGACAAACAGACAACAACCCACCTGCGGATTTAACTGGCCAGACGCGAAGAATTCCGAGTAAAAATTCCGGCCTGATAACGGTATCCTTTTCGAGTAACCATAACGTTCACGCCCTGATGGGCGGGAGGTACTGTCCGTTGGCCAATTTTCATATCGAAGGCGTCATAGGTGACGTTCCGTTAAATGAGCATGAGCCGGAATTGCGCGAGTTGCTCTCCGCGCTCTTCCACGATCTGCGCGAGCCTCTGCGAACCATACAGGTATCGCTCGAGCTGCTTCAGACGCGCGCCGGACGCATCGAAGATCCTGCGCTCTGGCTGTCTCGCGCCGTGCAGAACACCACACGCATTTTTAAACTGATGCATGATTTCGAAGTGATGGCGTGGGAATCGAACTGCGCTCCCGATGGCGACGTTGAAATGGACGAAGTGCTGGAAGCCGCGAAGGCGGCTCTCGGAGCTTCCATCCAGGCGTCGAACGCCGTCATCAGTTCGGCCGGACTGCCGCTGATCCGCGGCAACAGCGCCGCGCTCAGCCGTGTGTTTCAGAATCTCCTGTCGAATGCGATGAAATATCGCCGCGAAGCCCGGCCGGTGATCCATGTGAGTTGCCGCAGGTCGGGTCCGGACTGGGTGTTTTCCGTCACAGACAACGGCATCGGGATCAGCGCCGCGGATCGCACACGAATCTTCGCCGCGTTCAGGCGCCTTCATCCCCAGGCCACCTTTCAGGGCAGCGGGCTGGGTCTGACGATCTGCCGCAGAATTGTGGAACTTCACGGCGGTCACATCTGGCTGCGATCTTCGTCAGGACACGGTTCGACTTTTTGTTTTACTCTCCCGCGCGTGGAGACGAGAGCGGACGGGCATCCGGACGGCGAGAAAAAAAAAGGCCCCGCCACATCGGCGGGGCCCGCGCTGAATTCTACGAAGACTGCCACAGCCGCGGCTGCCTGACCGGAACGGTCAATAACAATTGAGAGCGGCGAGCACAGGATCCTCCGCGCGCCGGACGCCAGCAAACTCCTGATTGCCGCCCCAGCGGCCGAAGAGAGCGAGCAATGCGTTCATGGAATCGAAAAGATCGGCCGTTACGTCATTGTTCAGCCGGTGTCCCGCTTCCATATCGGCAACAATCTCCTGCACGATTCTCGCGACCTGCGCCGCATATTCGATCCAGGTGAGGCCTTCACGGCGGTCAATCCCGAACCAGACGTCGAATTGGTTGAAGGCGCTCTCGTCAATTTCGGGCGCCTTGCCATGGTGCCGGCGGTAAGCGGCGCGCAGAGACTCGGGCGTGCCGGAGGCGGCCTCATGCTCACTCTGCGCGTGTGGGCAGGAGGAGGGGGAAACCGAACGCATGATGCAACGCTGGTGGCACTCGTGATAGCGGATGTCGGACTCCACCCAGAGATCGTGCAAATGGGCGTGAATCGGATGCGCGCCAGACCGGCCGGAGTTCTCGCGAAAAGCGGTGAGACCGGGAAGGAATGCGGTTTGGCGTTCGCGAATCTGATATCCGGAAAACGCCGGCGGCATCCGGGCTCGAATGTGCCCGCAGTAAATGGCCGCGCAAGGTTCGAAATCCACGCCGTATAGAAAAAGAGCTCCGCAACCTCGCCGCAATCTCGCGGCGCACTCCAGCCAGCGCGTTGCCTCGTCATTCACCCTTCCCGCGGCAATCGCTTCCGCTGTCCGTTCCAGACAATAGCCGGTGAAGGCCATAGTGGGAACGAACAGATGATGACTCAGCAGCCAGCGCTTCCAGGCTCGCTCGCATTCGCTCTCGGAGGGCAGTTCAAAGTCGGGCAGCCGGGGAGCGCAATGCGGCATGGCGTTCGCAACCAGCGCCTCTGCCCGCGAAACGGGCGATTGCCAGATCGTGTTCTCCCGCCGCGGAACGGCCGGCGGAATGGGTACGCGTCCGTCGGCGGGAAGGATCAAACGTTCTACCGGAAATGGATGCTGTGGCGTCATGCTGTACCTCCGGTGTACGCCCCGGCATTCTGATCCGTGGCGTTCGGTTCCGCTGTCACGGCGCGGCGGACAAGATCTACAAAAGCCTGCCCCCGGCTCTTGGCTCTCGAGTTGTATCGAAATACGAATTCATCGAGATAAGACAGGGGATGGCTGTTGGGTTCGTGCTGGTGCGCCTGATTCAGCCAGCGTTCGAGTTCTGTCAGAACCGTCTGGACTCTCGCCAGCTGATCTTCGGCCTCGACGTTTCTCTCGCGCGGGACCCGCTCGTGTATATAGCCGAACCGGCCGAGATGACCGACCGGGAACGATTGCTGAGTGATCACAACGGCGCCGCGCTTCACCGTCCGGCGAATGAATAATGTGAGAAACTCTTCGTTCAGTTCCGCGACCCGGCGCAGCCGGATCTCGCGAATCCCGCCATTGTCTGACTGAGCGGCGACAACGATCGTGGCCCGGAATACTCTCCCGCTGCTCGCCTGAAGCGCATGAATGCGCACTTCCCCAGCACCTGCTTCAACCACGCCTTTCAGCCGGTCCCACTCAGGCGGCGCCATTAAACCGCGTAGTTTGTGGAGCCAAGTCCAGGCGGTTTCATAATTTCTCAGTCCGGTGGCGCGCTGAAGACCAGAGGCTGTAGCGCCGAACTTCTGTCCCATCATCCACCAGATGGCGCGGAACCATACGGTCAGCGGCGTGCGCGTATTCTGGAACACCGTACCGGCGGTCACCGATGTCTGCAGCCCGCAGTTTGCGCATTCGTACAATTTATTGCCGAGGAGCCACGCTTTCCGGTGCCCGCAGCGGGCACAGCGGAACCCGCCAGGCCATCTGAGTTCAAACAAAAAGTCACGGCAGGCCTCCTCCGAGGAGAGCCGCTCGCGCAGGTCGCGCAGCGAATGCGGATAGGCTAGCTCAGTCACGCGGGCAGATGCGGGTGTTCTATGAAGGGATCGTCCGGAGATTACCGCCGGACGTCAGGCCGGTACAGGAATTCAACGCGTTGTTACTGAGCTGGAACCTGAGCGAAGCAGACACGAGTCATTTTATGTAACCGCGGTTCTGCCGGAAAACTTCCTGGAACTATAAATCGTTGCGGTGGAGTACGTGGCCGTCGAAACCGGAAGCGGTACATCTATCCTCCGGCGGCCAGATGGCGCTCATTTTCGCTTGAAATCTGTTTTTCAAAATTCCATTTTTGGGAGCGTAGCTAGTAAATTTACCTGAAGCGCCGTTCCCGAAACCGGCGCAACGCACCAGAGACACCGGTGCAATTTATACATGGAGTAATTTCTTGGAACAAACGAAAATGCAATTCTATAGGCCGCAAGCTCGATTTGTGATATCAGTGAGTAAGTACACAGTGCTGGCCACGCTTCTATTCCCGTTGCTCACCTTCGCGCAGCCGCGATGGAGGAATGCGGGCGCCAGCGTCTCTATTCAGTCTCCCGCAAATGGCGCTACTGTCACGTCTCCCGTAGCGCTCAGCGCAACAACCAGCGGGGCGACGCCACAATCGATTCTGGTTTACGACAACGGTTCGCTCATCCTGCGGAAATATGGCGTCTCGACGGTTACCGCGCCGCTGACGCTCACGCCTGGCTCGCATGCGATTACAGTGCAGGCTACCGAGAATCGCTCGGGCAGAGTTTCGGCGACCACGAACGTCATCGTTGCGGACCAGGGCGCCTCGAGCGATCCGCCCCCCGTTAACAGCGGCGGCGGCTCTGGCAGCGGGGATACAGGCTCTGGCAGCGCAGCCAGCGGAAGCGTCGCCGCGCAGATTTCGGGCGATATGAGTGGAGCGAACGAAGGTCATCCGCATGGCGTGCCGCTGAGCTACGATTTCGCGAACGGTCCGGTGATGTCTGAGGGCAACAACGCCCAGGGACAACAGGCGATGACCGCCTGGGGTATCGTGTATGTGGGCTCGCAGGGCAACCCCGCCACTAACACGCGCGTGAATATTCGCAATGTGCAGGCCTGGTTCCTTTCGAAGAGCAAGGGAACCTGGACGATGATCCAGAACACCAGTAATCCGGATGGCGCTGCTTACGTGGAAGACTTCTCCGGCGACAGCAACAAACCCGCTGACATTCGCCGGGAGCCTGATGGCACCATTTCGGTGACGGCCGGTGGTGGCTACAACTTCCATTTCTATCCTTCTCCGCGCGCAAGCATCAATCCGAATGACATCGGCGGCATCGTTACAATTTTCGACGCCCGTTTGATCGTCGGCGACCCATCGGGCGCGGACGACCGCTCCAGCGCTGTTTACCTCGCCGGCGCCGGCGGCGATTACTACCCGTCTTTGACTGGCAGCTGGGCGGGCAATACGGACTACAATCCGGCAATCGCTGGCGGGAAGCTGAAGTACGTCAAGACTTACTGGCGCTCCTTCGCCATGTCGACCGTCCCGGCCTCGCAGCTCGCGCAGAACCCCCCGCCGATCGACCTGACCGGCATCGAGCCGTAAACCATCCGTAACCGAAGCGAAGGCGGCTGCCCCATGGGGTCGCCGCCTTGCTTCATCTCAGCATCAGCCGGCGGCCATGGGACCCCGCTGCGCGCCGTGTTCCGCACGGTCAAAACATTTCTGGAAATGACTCGCAAGAATCTGAACGTTCGGTTCCTGTTCCATGGTGGCGTGATCGCCGGGGACGACGTGCACTTCCAATCCACCCTGCGCCACTTCATGCCATGCCAGGCGCCGGTCTTCATAGCACCGCATCGGCGCATCACTGCATATGAACAGAGTGAGTTTACCCGAATACGGCTGGGGATGATATTTTCGCGCCGCGCCCATACTGATTTTTGCGATTTGCTTCACGGCCCGCGCTGAGGAACTCTTTTCGCGTCTGGAAGCAAACCGCCTCCGGGTCTCGCGCGTCCATCTCTTCACAGCTCCGAAGGGCGAGAGAAGAAACTCGCCGAGATAGCGATCGAAGTAATGGATTACGAAATTGCGCTCATGAAGAAAAGCCATTCTGCCCGGCATCGGCGCGTCGATCATCAGAAGCAGACCGACTTCTTCGCCGTCCGCCAGAAGTTGCCGCGCCATCTCAAACGCAACGACGCCCCCCAGGCAGGAACCCGCCAGATGATAAGGTCCGTGGGGACGGCGCTGACGAATCTCGCGAAGATAGAGCGCGGCCATGTCTTCAATGGAATGGATGGTGTTGGCTTCGTTCGGTCCCAGTTGGATCTGCAGCCCGTAAATCGGGCGATCCTGGCGAAGCAGCAGCGTGATTTTCTGGAAAGTGATCAGCTTGGCGTTCAGCCAGTGGATGCAGAACAGCGGCTCGCGGGATTCATCGCCCTCGCGATTGAGACGGACGAGCGGGCTGGCCGTCTTGTACGTGACGCCGGCAATGGAGTCCGCGAGTTGGCGCACGGTGGGCGATTCGAAAAGCGTTCCGACCGGAATGTTGTGGCCGGTTTCTTTTTCGATCCTCGCGACGAGGCGCGCGGCGAGCAGGGAATGACCGCCCAGATCGAAGAAGTTGTCATTCACGCCGATCGGAGTAAAGTCGAACAGATCTTCGAAGATCCGGATTAAAACGGATTCAAAAGGCGTGGGCGGCGAGCCCGCGGGCGAGGAAGGCGCTGTGGCCGGGGTCGTGGCCGCGAGCGCGCGCCGGTCCACCTTGCCGTTGGGCGTGAGCGGGAACTCGTCCACAAAGTGAATCGTTCCCGGGATCATATACGCCGGCAATTGAGTTCCTGCGTACTTCCGGATTTCCGCGGCTGGTTGAACGTCGCTCGCGGCGGGAATGATCCAGGCGGCCAGCTGCTTATCCGCTTCTGACGTTCCCCGCACAACCACAACCGCATCGCGCACGGCCTCGTGCCTGCGCAGCACCGATTCGATCTCAGCCGTCTCGATGCGAAATCCGCGAATCTTCACCTGACCGTCGGCGCGTCCCAGAAACTCTACCTGTCCATCGGGACGATAGCGGGCCAGGTCGCCGGTATGATAGATGCGCTCTCCGGAACGCTCGGGAATTGGATTGGCGGCGAAAGCCTGCGCGGTTCGCTCCGGAAGATTTTTGTAGCCGCGCGCAACGCCGGCGCCGCCAATGTGCAGACGGCCCGGCACGCCGGGTGGTACCGGGCGGCCGCAGGAATCGAGAATGTAAACCGTGGTGTTGGCGATAGGCCGTCCGATCGGGATCGGGCCCGTTCCCGTTTCTACCCGCGTCAGCAGAGACCACACCGTCGTTTCGGTGGGACCGTACATGTTCCACAAGGCCGCGGTGCGAGGCAACAGCGCCTCCGCCAGCTCGCGGGAAAGCGCTTCTCCGCCGCACAGCGCGCGCAGTTTGCGGCTTCCTGTCCAGCCGGAGTCGAGCAGCAGGCGCCACGTAGCGGGAGTAGCCTGCATCACTGTAATCTTCCGTTGCGCAATGAGCTTCGCCAGCTCTCGCCCGTCAGCCGAAGCCATGCGGTCGGCGATCACCACCTTCGCGCCCGCCAGGAGCGGCAGATACAATTCCAGCGCGGCGATATCGAACGACATTGTCGTGACCGCAAGCAGAATGTCGTCACGCGTCATCCCGGGTTCGCGGCGCATGGATTCGAGAAAGTTCACCAGAGACCGGTGCTCCACCATGATCCCTTTGGGTTTTCCCGTTGATCCCGAAGTGTAAAGTACATACGCGAGATTCTCCGGCGTCACTGCGGCGGTCCCCTCGGGGCCATCGTCGGCGGTGAACGTCATCCCTTCTTCGAAGGTGACCAGAGTGCCCGAATATTGCGGGAATCTGCCGGCATGCCCGCCGCCGGCAAGGAGCACGGTTGCCCCCGAGTCCTCCAGCATGTACGCCAGACGATCGTCCGGAAACGCTGGATCTAGCGGCACATACGCCCCGCCCGCCTTCAGGACTCCGAGAACGGCGATCAGCATTTCGAGCGAACGATCGAGACAAACGCCAACCAGAGACTCGGCGGCGACGCCCAGCTTCCGCAGATGCGCCGCGAGCCCCGTGCTCTGTTCATCGAGTTCACGATAAGTGAGCCGCTTGCGGCCGAACTCGACGGCAATTGAGCCGGGAGTCTCGATCGCCTGGGCCGTGAACAGGTCATGTACGCACGTCTGCTGCGGAATAAAAGTTTTCGTTTCATTCCACTCCGCAATAATCCGCGACCGTTCCGGCGCCGTCAGCATATCGATCTCAGCGAGAGCGGCGGCGGGCCGCGACGCCAGTCCGGCGACCAGCCGCTCGTAATGTCCCGCCAGCCGCTCTATCGTCTCCGGCAGAAACAGATCGCTGTTATAGGTGAAAACACATCGCAGGCGGCCACCGACGGGATAGACATCCAGACCCAGGTCGAATCGCGAGGTTTTCGCTTCGAGGGGAATATGAGTCGCGATCAGGCCCGGCAGATAAAGCTCGGTTCGCAGGGAGTTCTGCAGCGAGAACCAGGCCTGCGTCAGCGTCGGACGGCTGGGATCGCGTACCGGACGAAGATCGTCGAGAACGCGATCGAAAGGCAGCTCGTGATTCGCGAGCGCCTCCAGGATTTCGGTTTTGACGTCGCCCAGCCAGCGTGAGAACGAGAGATTTTCGTCCACCGCCGTGCGAAGCGTAACGGTGTTGATGAAGCATCCGATCAGGCGATCGACGGGAGATCGCGAACGGCCGGCGACAGGCGTGCTGACCAGGATATCGGGTTGCCCGGTGTGCCTGGCGAGCAGCAGGCGGAAGGCCGCGTACAGGGTCATATAAAGGGTGGCGTTTTCCTGGCGGGCAGCTTTTGTCAGAGAGACAACGGTGGAGACCGGTATCTCCCGCGCGGTCTCCGCTCCCCGGAAACTCTGCTTCACGGGGCGGGGGTGATCCAGCGGAAGCTGCAGGGGTTCCCCTGCTCCGGCGAGCCGGGCCGCCCAGTGTTGCGATTGAAGGGAGGCTTCGCCGCTCTCCAGCCATTCCTGCTGCCAGGCCGCGAAATCCGCATATTGGATGGGGAGCGGAGCCAGGCTGGCATCCTGCGCGCTGTTCGCCGCTGCCCGATAGGCGGCCGCCAGGTCCTGGCAGAAGACGCCGAGCGACCAGCCATCGAAAGCGATGTGGTGCACTACGACCGCGAGAAGATGTTCGTCGGGCGCGAGGCGTAACAAAGACGCCCGCAGCAGTTGTCCGGATGCGAGATCGAACGGACGCGCAAACGAAGCGGCGGCCATCGCCAGGCCTTCGCGCTCGCGGTTTTCATGCGAAACGCGCGTCAGGTCAGAGCATGACAGCGACACGCGCTCCAGCGGCGCGATCGACTGCTGGGGAAGGCCTTTGTTGTTCGTGAATCGGGCGCGCAATACTTCATGCCGCCGCAGAACTTCCGTAAACGCAGTTTCGAGCGCCGGAACATTGAGCCTTCCATACAGGCGGTAACAAAAGGAAATATTGTTGACCGGACTGTCCGGATGCATCTGCTCTGTGAACCAGAGCTGTTTCTGGATGGAAGACAGCGGAAACGTGGCCGTTCCACCGCGCGGCTGAATCGAATCGCGGCTGTCTCTCTCCATCTCCGTCAATACGCGCGACGCGAACAGGGCACGTCGTGCGGCCAGCGAGTCTGTGTATCCCATGGGTTTTGTGATGTGTGTTTCAAGCGCAATCCAGCGAACGTACTGCTTCCTCAAATTCCAGCGGCGAGAGCTTGTCGATCCGGTTCAGAATTTCCGCGAGTTTCTCCAGGCGGCCGGGAACCAGTTCCCCCGCCTCAAGCGCGGCGCAGAATTCGCGCAACGAGTTCGAGGAGAACAGCGCCTGCAACGCCACGGGAATCCCGAATGACTCACGGAGTGAGGCTGTCAGGCGCATGGCAAGCAGGGAATCGCCGCCGAGCTCAAAAAAATTGTCGTGCAGGCCAACGTTTTCCACGCCAAGCAACTCGCACCAGACGGTCGCGACGGCCTGCTGAAGCTGCGTCATCGGCGTCTCCCACACGGTGGCGATCTCCGGCCGCTCGCGCGGCGCCGCGAGGGCGGCTTTATCCACCTTTCCGTTAGCGTTGAGCGGGATAGAATCCACCGGCACAATCACCGCCGGAACCATGTATTCCGGGACGCGGGATTGCATATGACGGCGCAGTACTTCCGCCGCGTGCTCCACTTCGCGCCGCAGCTTCACGTATCCCACCAGACGGCGGACGCCCGGCTGGTCTTCGCGAACGATCACGACGGCTTCGGAAACATCGGGGTGCGACGCAAGCGCGATCTGGAGCGCGCCCAGTTCGATTCGAAAGCCTCGCACCTTGACCTGCTCATCGGTTCTCCCCAGAAATTCGAGGTTTCCGTCGGCCCGCAGGCGGCCCATGTCGCCGGTTCTGTAAAAGGTGGCGCCTTCCTTGCCGCTGATGAAATCCGGAATGAACTTCTCGCGGGTCAGTTCCGGGCAGCGCCAATAACCGAGCGCGATATCGCCGCCAATGCAGATCTCTCCCGGAACTCCAAACGGTACGGGACGCAGGTTCGCATCGAGCAGATAGAGATTCACGTTCGTCAGTGGACGGCCGATCGGAATCGAAATCGCCTCTTCGTCGATGTGCTCGATTCCATAGCAACTGGCGATGATGCAGCCTTCAGTGGGGCCGTATGCGTTCACCATCTTTCCCGGCGGGCCGGCCCGGAGGATGTTGCGAAGCGCCGCCGGATCAGCCGCTTCGCCGCCATAGAAAACCGTGCGGAGGTTGCGCAGCATTCCGGGATTCTCGCGTCCAATCTGGCAGAGATAAGCGGCGGGGATGCACATAAAACTCACCCGCTCGCCGGTCAGTATTCGAGCCATCTGCGGCAGCGCGAGCAGATCGTTCTTCGAAATTCCGATGAGCGCGGCGCCATTCGTCAACGCCGCCCACACCTCAAGAATGCAGACGTCGAACGAGGGACTCATCAACTGCGCCACGCGGTCTTCGTGCGTCACATCCACGTAATTCCGCTCCTGCGCAACGCGGATGACCGCGCGGTGGGGAATCAGTGTCCCTTTCGGGTTGCCGGTTGTGCCGGAGGTATAGATCAGTACCGCGGCCGAGTCAGGCGTTGACACATCCGGAACAGGATCGCAACTCGACCGGGCAATTTCCGAATCCGGACCGTTGACGGAAATCAGGCTGGCGGGGCAGTCCTTTTCGATGGGTGCGGGACCGTTCGTGAACACCCAGCGGGCCATCATGTCCTCGATCATGAATGCGATCCGCTCCGCCGGGAACTTGGGATCGATCGGCGCGTACGTACCGCCGGCTTTCAGAATTCCCACCAGCGCGATTACCCAGTCCGCGGAAGGTTCCATGCAAAGGCCCACAATTTCCTGCGGACGCAATCCATTCGAACGCAGAAACTGGGCAACCTGGTTGGAGCGCCGGTCCAGTTCTCGATAGTTCAACCGCTGCTCGCCGAACACCAGCGCTTCGGCGTCCGGGCGCCGCGCCGCCTGTTGCGCGAACAATTCATGAAGACGCGCGGCCGGGAATTCTCTGCGAGGGCCCGCGCTGCAGGCCAGAACCTGCTGTTCTTCCTCTTCAGGCAGCATTTCGAATTCGCCGATCAGGCCGTCCGGCCGATCGCCAATCGAGACGAGCAGCTGCAGGAACTGGCGGGACATCCGCGCCGCCGTGGACCGGCTGAACCGGTCGCGGCGATACACCAGCGAGGCGCGGATGTATCCGCCGGTTTGATTCACCCGAAGCCCCAGCGCGAACAAGCCAGGCAGCGGCAGGCACTCGGCTTCCACGGGCTCGAATGACGCCCCGGTGCAGAGCCGAAGCGCGCGGCCGCCGCTTTCCCACGCAAACCATGCGGCGCAGCGCGGTTCCTCCCCGCTTGACGCCTGCTCCGGTCCGGACACGGCAAATTGCGCCGCGGAACCCGCATGAAGCGCTTCCGCGGCCGCGCTGGTTGCCTGATCGAGCAACTCGCGAAAAGTCCCCTGCTGCGGGCACTCCAGAAGGGCAGACTCCAGCCGCGAATAGTTTCCCACCGCATTCCGCGTGTTCACGGTCCGGTCGCTGACGGGCAGCGCCATCGGAATCCGCTCATTGGCGCTGTATCGCGAAAGCAGGATCGCGAACGCCGCCAGAAATACGCCCGACCGGGCCGTGTCCGAACCGGCGGTGAGAAACGTGAGCGGTTCGGCGACGGAGCGAGGAATTTCGAATTGGATTTCGCCCTGGGAATCATCTTCATTCGCGCTGGGACGATAGTCGAATGGCAAATCGAGCAGAGGAACGCCGCCCGGCTTTAGTCCGGACGCCGCGCCCGTCTGACGCGCTCGCGATTCCATGCGGCTGTGCTGAACGTAATCGATGTAGCTTCCCCGCGGCCCGGGCAGATTGGGGACGCGGCCGTTCAGCAGCGCAACGTAGACCGACTCGAACTCGCCGATCAAAATCCGCAATGACGCAAGATCGGCGGCGATGAAAGGAGCGCACAACAGAAGCGAGGCCGTGTTGGCGGCGTCGGCGTAAAGCCGGACGCGCAGCAGCGGCCCGTTCTCGAGGTCGAATGGCCGGCCGCTTTCCCGGTTCATGTGATCCTCGAAAGGCATGGCGCTCAGTTGCCGCCAGCCGACAGCGTCGAAATCGCAGGAGGATTCGCCAGTCGCACAATGCCATGCGCCGGACATATCGCGCGAGTAGAAGGTCCGCAGCATTTCATGGCGCTCCACGAGAAGGTCGAAGGCCGCGCGCGCGAGAGCCGGATCCACGTCGCCGCGCACCGCGCAGATCAGACGGATATTCCGGGCGCCCGCCGGAATCGATTCCGTGGCGGAGCCCAGCAATGCTTCCTGCAGCGCGGTAATTCCGTAAACCGCGGGAGCGGGTATTCTGCTGTTTTCGGTTTGTTGCATCGTTTCACCTCAGTTGGATTGCTGAGAACCTGCCGCGGCGCGGGCCAGACCTTCCTGCGTCACGATCGAAGAAGAGATGAGTACGCCGTGAACGGCCGAACGCGGCGACGTGAAGGACCTGGAGGAGAGAAGCCGCCGGATAGTTTCCGCGAACGCAATCATCGCGGTGGCGTGGTTGCCGGAAGGTCCGGGGTCCTGATAAAACTCCACCCAGTCGAGCTCCGAGATCGGCACATAGATCTGCCAGGCGCGCATGGAGGTGGAGGTGATGTGGTACCGGAATGTGGCGCCGCCTATCCGCATCTCCGCGCGGTGAATGCCGAGCATCCTCGAAGTGGCTTCGATGGCGCGCCAGCACTCCTGCGGGGTCCTGGCTTCGCTCACCGCGTCTTCGAATTGCCGTACGGCGACGTGTCCGCAGATGGCGCGCCGGAACGAATCGTCCCCGAAGAATCGCCGCACCGCTTCGAACTCGGCGTATTCCAGTTTCCCGATGCAAAGCACGCCCGCGGAGACGAAGACCGCCAGAATCGCCATATCCCAGCGATGCCTGCTCCATCCCACGGCCAGCGCGAGAACTCCCGCCAGCGCTTCGGCGCCGTACAGGACCACGACCACGCCGCGTGGCGTAAGACCCAGCGCCAGCAGCCGGTGATGAATGTGGGAACGATCGGCGCTGAAAATCGGCTGTCGCCTCAGGAACCGCCGCGTCATGGCAAGGCTCACGTCGGCGAAAGGAATCGCCAGAAGAACCACGGGCGCCAGCATGCCTCGCGACATGCCCGGTTCATTGGCGAGCAGAACGCCGCTGCAGCCGAGCAGAAGTCCGAGCAGCAGGCTGCCGCAGTCGCCCAGGAAAATCGAAGCCGGATTGGAATTGAAAACGAGAAAGCCGAGCAGCGCGCCCGCGACTGGCACGAAAGCGGCGGCGAGCTCCAGCCGCCCCGTGAGCAGCGCAGCCGTCATGAATGTAGAGCCGGCAATCAAAGCCACGCCCGAGGCAAGCCCATCCACGCCATCGATCAGATTCATGGCGTTCGCGCACGCTACCAGCCAGATGACGGTGACCGCCGCGCCGGCCCACGGGGCGAGCGCCATGCCGCCGATGGAATCGATACGGATGCCGGCCGCCACCGCGACGCCAGCCGCGGCAATCTGGCCCACCAGCTTGTGCGAAGCCTTCATGCCCACCAGGTCATCGAACAGTCCCAGCAGAAACACCGCCAGGGCAGGGAAGGCCATCAGCGCAAGACCGTTAAACATTTCGGGCTTCGATTGCAGGAGACCGGCGCCCATTGCTGCCCAGGCGGCGAGACTTGCAAGTGCGGCCGCGGCGAATACGGCCACGCCGCCGATACGTGGAATGGGACGGCGATGAATTTTTCGCTGAAGGTCCGGATAGTCGACAAGCTTCCATCGCAGCGCCGCGTCGCGGCAGAGAGGCACAAGCAGCAACGAGAGAGCGAAGGACAGCCCGCCCAGCAGGAATAGTAGATTCATGGCGTTTTACCGTGTAGCGGTGGTAGATTGTTCTTTTGCCGCGCGGGCGGGGCGCAGCGGCATTCGTCCCACGCTGCGCGGCCGCCAGCCGCACAGCAGCCGGCTGTAAAGATCTTCCAGTTGGTTGGCGACGATATCCCACGTGAACCGGGACTCTACGCGCCGCCGGGCATGAGCCGCCATTTGCCGCTCGAGCGCTGTATCGCTCAGCGCTTCCTCGAGAATGGTTCGCAGATCCTCGATGCTCTTGCTTCTGAAGCGAAGGGCGGCGTCGCCGACGACCTCCAGATTTTCAGGAATGTCGCTGGCGACGCAGGGCAGGCCATAACTCATCGCTTCGATAAGGCCGATGGAGAGACCTTCCAGTTCGGAGGGCTGCACGAAGAGTCTGGCATTGGAGAGCATTTCTTCGAGCAACTCGCCCCTGACGTCGCCGGCGAAACGAATTCGCGGATCGCCGCCAGCCAGCTCTTTCAGATGAGCTGTGTATGCCGGCGATTGGGATCCATCGCCCGCGATCAGGAGGGAGCAATCCGTCTTTAATGCGCGGTAGGCGGGGATCAGATAGTGCGCGCCCTTTTCCGGAACCAGGCGCGCCGCGAAGAGAATGTAGTCGCGTCCCCGCAACTGGTGTTCATGCAGGAGGCGCGGAGGCCGGGGCTGGCGGATCTCAACAGCGGTGGGTATGTATTCACAGGCGGCGCCATACTCGCGCTGGAAGTAATCGCATTGCGTGTGCGATACCGCCGTCAGCGCATCGCCCCAGGACACGGAGCATCGCTCCATGCTCTTCAGGACGCGTTGCGCCGCGCCGCCCCAACGGCTCCGCATCCATTCGAGACCATGCATCTGAATGACGCAGGGCGTCCCGCGCATCGTCAGAAGCGGCGCCATCGCGCCTGCGGCCACGCTGTGGAGATGAATCACGTCCGGCCGTTGTCCTGCCAGTTCCATGCAGGAGGCCATCACCGCGCCCCCGAACTTCTCGGCCCAGTGCGGCCGCATGCGGGGAAGCCAGATCACTTTCATGCCCTCCACCGTTGAGGGCGATCCTTTCCGGCCACCTGTCGCGTAGACGGTCACCTCATGGCCGCGTTCGACCAGCAGTCTTCCCACGCCGCGCGTATAGGCTTCCACGCCGCCGCCTTTCAGCAAATCTTTTACGAGAAGGAAATGAATCTTCATAGGTCTCCCGAACGGTCCTGATGTGTGGGCGCGCGGTCCCGCTGGACGCGCGGGCGCGCGAAATTGTGAGCTGGGGTGTTACGAGGTTGTAAGTTGCGCCGTTGACCGAATGCGTCAGCCGGCTACGATGTTGAGGCCTGAGTTGTGGGCCAGTGTTGGCCGGGCTTCGGCGCGCCCCGGCGCGTTGCGCAGCCGCTCGTAGATGGTAATCAGCGACGCCACGCGTCTCTTTTCCGAAAACCGCGTCTCCACGGCGGTTCGGGCATTCCTGCCCATTCGCTGCAATTCGTCCGGACGATTCCAGAGATTGCCGAGAGCGAAGCGCAGTTCCAGCGCGTGACCCGGCATGAAGAGCCGCCCGGTCTGACCCTCTTCGATCATTTCCGGAATTCCACCGATGCGCGCCGCGATCACGGGCTTGCCATACGCGAAGGCCTCGAGAATCACCATGGGAGCGTTCTCAAACCATTCGGAAGGCACAACCACAACCGCTGCTCCGCGGTAAAGCGCGGCGAGACGCTCGCCTGTGCAATGGCCTTCGAAGGTGATGTCTTTCAATCCGCTCTTCGATACCTGTTCCTCGAGAGATTGCAGGAGAGGCCCCGTGCCTGCGATCTTCAGCGGAATTCCCGTTCCTCTCACGGCTTCGAGCAACGTCGCGATCCCTTTTTCGTGCGACAGACGTCCGGTGAACAGCGCATAGCGACCCTCGTAGCTGGGCTCGTACGCTTCGGGGTCCACGCAGTTCGGATGGTAGAGAATCCTCGATTCATTGATGCCCGACTGTTGAAGAACATCGCCAATGAACCGGCTGGGGCAGAGGAACGCGGAGACCGAGTCGTAGCTGCCACTTTTGCGCGAGTACCACGCTTCGATCGCGTAGACCGTGGACGCTGCCAGATTGCCTTTATGACATCGATGAATGGCGCAGCGGGAATAGCGGCCATCCACGCACGACATGCAGGGCTTGCCGTTGCGGAGCATCAGGTAAGCCGGACACGCCACCTTATAGTCGTGGACGGTCAGCACCGAAGGGATGCCGCGTTCGCGGGCCACCGGAAGAATCGAAGTCGTCAGCCGGCCGTAGATATTGTGGAAATGCACGACGTCCGGGCGCTCTTTATCGAGCAGTCGCGCAAACGCTTTCGCGGTGCGGGCGCAATGGATGGCTTCCCTCGCGGCGCGCAGACGGCCGCTCACGCTGGTCGCGTGCACATCGACGCCCTCGGCGAATGCGCCGGAGTGATCGCTGGGCAGGTTCGCCGGGTCGGCTGCCGAAAACGGGATCACCTCCACGCCGCGCACGCTCAGCGCGCCGAGGTCATTAAACATCACGCGCTCGGCGCCGCCCCTCATGTAGAAATAATTGTTCGCAAGAACGACCTTCATGCAAATTCCTCTCTCGAAAATCGTGAAAAATCCAGACCGCCTGGCGCCGCGAGCGCGGCCTCAGGCGGTCTGGAGCGCCGTGGCAGGAATGAAATGAAAATGGGTACCCATACCCACAGCACAGGCGATGATGGAACCGGCGATACCCGGTGAAAACACAAAGGCCAAATTGGCAGGAGGTTACGCCTCGACCGCCGCAATCCCGTTGCGTCGGCATGCGTAACGGAGCAGAAGCGCTCCGCCGGCGCTCTGAACAATCGATGAAATGAAAATCGCCGCCGCCGCGCCGCGCATCCCCATTGTGGGAACCAGGAGAATACAGGCCACGGTCGTCGTGACGGCTGAAAGGGCGAACAGCGGCAGTTGTGGCGCGAAGCAGCGGACGGCGGTTACAGCCACGCCCATCATGCTCCCGAGGTACAGGGCGCCGGAGGCCGCCATCAGCCAGATCAGAACGTCCTGCCGCGTCGCGAACTCAGGACGATACGCCAGCGTAAGAATCTCGCGGCCGAACAGTGCCGCGGCGAGAAATCCCACGGCGCCCAGAGACACGCTGATACCGGTGAGTACCCAGAGCAGCCGCCGGAATGCGGCCCTGTCTCCGGACGCGAAGTATTTCGCGAGCCTCGGAGTGACGCACTGGCCCAGCGCCCCTACCGCGACGCTGCCGGCGGCCATCAGATTGAGAATTGACGAGAAGATGCCCTGTTCCCGCATTCCGAAGCCCCGCTCCACGAAATAGCGGGGGATATTCAGGTTGAGCGAAACAAGCATCACTACAAGTCCGAGCGGCGCTCCGGACCAGGCAAGCGCCCAAAGCCGGCGCGCGGTGCGCTGGCGGTCCCGGAGCATGGCTTTGATTTGCAGCGCGCACTCACGCAGCGCGCGCACAAATTTCAATTGCAGAAGATTCAGACTGACGGGAACATCGAAGAAAACCAGAACCAGGCCGGAGGCGATTACGAGCGCCACTCCGATCGAGCTCAACGATCCGCGCGCCACAACCGCGGCCGCCATGGCGCCCAACCCCAGCGTTCCTTTCAGAATCATGGAAAGGGCCATCGCGCGCATATTTTCTTCCCGTTGCAGCAATGCGTAAAACATGTCGCTCACGTAGTCGAGGGCCTTCGCGGCCGTGATGGCGGCGATGAAGAAAACGAGTTCGGGGCGATCCCCCTCCACCATCCCCGCGGCGGAAGCGGCGGCGACCGAGACAGCGAGCATCCCCACGCGAAGCGCGAAATACTCGTGAAATCGAAAATCGCCGCGCTGGTCCGTCACAAAAATGGAGCGCAGGTTCAGGCAACTGAACATCAGGATGGGAGTGGCGATGGCCAGGCCCAGCGTGTACGCCCCCACCATCTCGATGGTCCCCAGCTTGGCCAGCACGATGAGCATGGCCCACTGGCAGAATCCATTCCAGACAGTGCCCGCCACCATCCAGGCGAGATTCACGCGCAGACTTTGGCCTGCCCGCGCGCGTTCCGCCGGAATGGGCTCTGCCTGCGCAATTCGGGGAGTTCGTGCGTGCGCGGGTATGATCATTCGGCGGGCGTCCGGTATCGTTTCAGAGCGTTCTTGTAATTGCCGTAGAAGCGGTCATGTGAGGACTGCGGGTTCCAGCCATTGAGCACGATGCCGAGGAGTTTCGTTCGATCCTGCACAAGGCGCGCGGAAGCCGCTGAAATTGCTTCGCGGGCCGTGCGGCCGGCCCGCGCCACCAATACGACGCCATCCGCCATGCGTCCCATCAGCCGCGCGTCGGGCATCAGCAGCAGCGGTGGGCTGTCCACGATCACCATTTCATACTTCTCCCTGTAGTGGCGTATCAGGCCGGAGAGCGCGGTGGAGAACAGCAGATCGCAGTTGGTCGGCAGCTGCGGCCCGCTGGTGAGCACGTACAGGTTCCGAATGCCGCTCGCGCGGACGGCGCCATCGGCCGCGCCGGTGTCGGTCTCTTCCTTGCCGAGCAGATCCGAAAAGCCGTTCTCGTTGTCGATGCCAAAGATCCGATGCAGGCTTGGTTTGCGAGTGTCGCCATCGATGAGCAGGACCCGTTGCCCTACCCGCGCCAGCGCGATCGCCAGATTGACGGCGGTTGTTGTCTTTCCTTCCATGGGGCCCGCGCTCGTGATGACGAGCGAGCGCTGCCGGTGCGGCGAAAAGATGATGGAAGTGAGAACCGCGCGGAAGCTGTCCGCCATCTCGGACGGATCGTCCTGCCAGCCCGCGACCTCTTCCACTTTTCCCGGAGGAAGGGAATCCGGTTTCGCAATGACGCTGACCATGCGCGATTCCGATCCTTTGCGGCGTCCGGCTTTCGGAATCACCCCGAGCTCCTGAATCCCGAGCAAACGGCTCGCCTCGCCCGGATGGTTCAGACTTCTGTCGGCGCGCGTGCGGGTGATGACAACGATCATGCCCAGCATTCCCGCCGCGAAAAATCCCCCCGCCACGTTCAACGGCGTATTGGGTTTATACGGCTCCCTCGGGATGCGCGCTGCGTCCACCACGTGGATGTTCGTAGCCCGCAGCGCTGACGCGATGCTCGATTGTTTCACCTGCTGGAGCATCGATTCGTAAGTCGTGCGGTTGGTGTCCACGTCGTGCCGCAGCAGATCGTACTGGATCGATTTCTGCGAATCCGCCATGACCTGCCGGACCTGATCGTTATAGGCCGAATTCAGCATCGCCTCGCGGTGCTCCGCCTCCTGATAGTCGTTGGCGATGCGGCTCACGATGTCCGCGCGCTGACGGTCGCGCGCGGCTTCGAGCGTTTCGATTTCCGCCCGGAGCTGTTGCGATTTCGAATACTCTGGCTTGAACGTAATGGACAACTCCGCGGCCTGCCGCCGCAAATCGGTAATCGTCCCCTGCGTGGTCCGCAGTCCGCCATCGTTCAGTACGTCGGCAAGCGTATCCGGAGACGCGGTACTGGCGATCTTGAAACGCGCTTCTTTCTGGACGCGATCGGCCTGCGCGGCGGAAACCTCGGCCTGTATCTGCCTCAGCTTTACGGTGGAGACGTTTTCCTGGCCCCCCGCATAGATCAGCCCTTCCTTGCGGGCATACGCCTGCAGCGCATCGTCGGAGCGCGTCAGGTTCGCGCGCAGTTCGTCCAGTTGCCGGCTCAGCCACGCCGACGTGTTTCGGTTCGATTGCCAGCGTTCCTCCGAATTCTGATCGATGAACTCGTCGGTCAGCGAATTGGCAAAGCCCGCCGCGATGCGTGGATCGGTGGATTGAAAGCTGACTTCCAGGATTCGCGTCTGGCCCACGATGCTCACGTTGAGATTCTTTGACGCCGCCGCAATAAGGTCCTCCCGATTGTCCGGTGTGGATTGCCGGGCCCGGAAGGGGATGTGCAGACCGGATGACAGTACGTCCGTCGAATTGATCTGCAGGTGTTTCAGGGTTCGGTCGATAATCGAGTCGCTCTGCAGAATGTGGAGTTGCGTCTGAAGATCGGTGGAGGCGTCCGAACCCTGTGAATCGTCCACCGGGCTGACAGCTTTCATGTTCAGAAATTCGCGATTGACATCCTGCACCTCAACCGTGGCGCGCGCCCGGTAGACCGGCTGTTGCGCACGGGCGATCAGGAGCCCGATTCCGGCGCCGGCCACGGCGGCCGTCAGCAGGATCAGTTTTCTCTGGCGAAGCATCCGCCAGTAATCGATGAGGCTGCCGGCGGGTACGTCGCCGGCGTATTCCGCGGTGTGGTACAGATTGACCTCATTGGCCGTGAACTCGTCTTTTGCCGAAGGCGTGTCGATGCCGGGTCCGCCGGCGGGGGGTAATAGTCTTTGATAGGAATTGCGCATAAATTTTTCTCTTCTTACAGCCGCCAGACCGCGACCCCCGTAGCCATCTGGACCGCCGCTTCCAGCGCCCGCAGTGAAGCGTTTCGAGCTTTACTGTCCGGTACGAAAAGAATGTCGTTGGGGTCGAGCGTGATATCGCGGGCGCTGCCCTGGAGGATTCGTTTCACGTCCACGCGGATTTCGACTCGCGGCGCTCCCACGGCGCCTGGCCGCACAATACGCGCGGATTCGGCTTTCGCCAGCTTGTCCAGGCCTTCCGCGAGTGAGAGCGCCTGAAGCACGGACATCTGCTTCTCCTGATTGAGAATGAAGCCGCCAGGGCGCCGCACCGCGCCAATCACATAAACAAGGTCGCCTTTGGGAACAGTGACAACGTCATTCGGAAGTACATCGATATTCGACGCGGGATTGCGCGCCTCGAGGAGCGATCGCACATCCACTTCGCCGACGTAGAATCCGCCCGTCGTGTCAAGCTTCACATTCGGCAGGGGCAACGGGCCCATCTCGGTCCGCCGGGTGATTCGAATCGCATTACCGGCGGTATCTTCGATGCCGCCCGCCAGAGAGAGCACTTCAAGCAGAGTCCGGCGGCCGCCCAACTGATGCACGCCCGGGTTCTTCACGCTTCCCAGCACCGAGACCGGACGGCTGGCGAATTCCGTCACCATGATCGTGACGTCCGGGTGATTCATGAGGCGGGACAGCTTTGCCGTCATCTGTTCTTCCATGCTGTCCACCGTGAGACCGGCGGCATGGACTTTGCCCAGAAGCGGAAGACGCACGTCGCCGTTCGGATCGATTCGAATTGCGTTTGTATTGGCGCCGAATTCGTCGAGACCGGGAACCCGAATGGAAATGACATCGTCCGGACCCAGAACGTACCGGCCCGCCGCCGACCGCAGAGCGTCATCGGCCACCAGCAGACAGACCAATAAGAGAAGGAGTACAAGTAACTTCATGATTTGGACCTCGAAGAGATTCGTGATTTAAGATTGGCCGCCGCTCGCGGCCGCGCGTGAGGCCGGCGAATCCTCACCGGCCTCACTTCTGCGCAACCGGTAGCTCAGAGGAGCTCCGTGCAGTTGCCATACTTCAACGCCCGCCGCATCGAGCGTTTGCAGAAGTTGATCGGGCCAGGCTTCGGCGCCGCGAATGAGCTTGAGCCTGACGCGAAGCTGCCACTTCCCGCTGAGGAGCGCGGTCGCTATTTCGGGAGTCGCCCGCAGCACGACGGAGCGAGAGCGCTCGATCTGATCGAGGAGGAGTTCGCCGAGACCCTCCTCGGCGCCGGGCGCCAGAATCAGACGTGCGCCGCAGGCAAGCGGAGTCAGAACCCACATTCCGGAAAGCGCAAGGTCCGGCTGCGTTGTCGCGATAAACCAGTCTGACGGCGTCAGACCCAGAGATGCCCGGAACGATTCCACCGAATCCAGACAGGCTCGATGCGAAATCGCCACCCCCCGCTGCTCCGCGGCGAATGATTGAAGCGCGATTCGCCCCAGGCTGTCCGCGTCGCTTCGCGAAAGATTCCCCGTACTCCCGCACTCGATTGTTTCCAGTTCGCTCTCCATGCTGATCGCGCGTGCGCGCCGCGCGGGCAAACATGCCGGCGTCGATTCGGAGGGCAGCAGAATGAAAGCCTCTGTCTCGGCGAGCGTGGCGGCCGTGTGCAGGGGAGCGCCATTGGGATCCAGAGGTATATACGGGTTTCCCGCCTTGAGCGCCGCCAGCAGACAAACAACGGTTCCGATGCACGGTTCGATGAAGATCCCAACCGGCGTGACCGGTGACGGCGCCATGCGGCGGAGATATCGGGCGAGACGATTGGCGCGGGCGTTGAGTTCGCCACAGGTTACCTTCTGGCGCCCGGAAATTACCGCTATCTCCTGAGGATGGGCCGCGGCGTATTGTTCGATGCGCCGGTGTATGGGCTCAGGTGTGTCGAGAAGAGTCATTGCGGCATTCCGCCCGCGCGCCGTTGCATGCCCGCTAAGGCCGGACAGTATACGGATACCGGCGGTTCCAGACGCGTACATCGCGGCTCTGTGATTGGGCAATCGCAGGCTTTTCAAAACCGGCGCGGCGAAAATCCCTTCCGGGAAACGTACATCCGGCGTTGACATAAGAAGTGGATTCCGAAAGCAGGCGGCCCTTCAGGCCATGACGCAATCCGCGATACTCTCTACGGCGTCTCGGTCCAGTTCCACCATGACCGAGCGCATCAGCAGCGAAATGGAGATGACGATCCGGTTGCGGCTGCCCTCGCGCGCCAGCGTACCCTCCACGCCGGCCATCGGGCCTTCGCGAATCCGGACGCGCTCGCCAATCGCGATCCAGGCGCACGGTTCGGCATTGAGCCCCGCCTCCGCCAGCCGGCGTACAGCGTCCATTTCCACCGGATCCACCGCTACCGGTACTCGCTGTCTGCAGACAATATGGACAACTCCGGGGACCGAAATAATTGGCAGCAGAACATTGGAATCGAATGAGCAAAACAGATAGCCCGGAAAAAGGACGCTTTCCTTGCGCCGTCCCGTGCCGTTCCGTCTGGACCGGTACAACGGCAGAGAAACGGGGAAGCCCCGCCCCTGAAGCAGGGTCGCGACC
>CAZWTH010000430.1:0-5755 GCA_964636715.1 uncultured Solibacteraceae bacterium
ACCGGCTCGTATTTCGCGATCTGTTCCGGTGAAGCCAGTTCGATAGAAGCCGCCATCATTGGGATCTTCTTCAGGATATCCGGGCCGCTGCCGTCTACGCGGCTGCCGTCTACGCTTCGGGGGCGAATAAGCGAACGATCACGTAACAGATAGCCGCCACAAACGCGGCGCACGGAATCGTCAGAACCCACGCCCCCACGATTTCGCGCGCCTTGCCCCAGCGAACGGCTTTGCGCCGATGCGACGAGCCTACGCCGGCGATCGCGCCGGCGATCGCGTGCGTGGTCGAAACGGGCAGCCCGAGAAATGTGGGAAAGAAGATTGAAATGGCCGCGCCGGCTTCCGCGCAGACCGCCCCGCGGGGATTCAAACGCGTCAGGCCGGAGCCCATAGTTTTGACGATGCGCCATCCGCCGCTCATCGTTCCCAGGGCGATGGCAATACTGGCGGCGATAATCACCCAGGGCTGGATGTGGTCGCCCTTCTGCAGATCCGCGGCTATCAGAAGCGCCGTGATGATGCCCATGGTTTTCTGGCCGTCGTTCGTCCCGTGCGCACAGCTGAACAGCGCGGAGGAAAAAAGCTGAACGCGGCGAAAGGCCTTATCCGCGCGCGCCGGCGGCGTATGCCGGAGCGTCCAGTGCACGGCCAGCATGAGCAGATACGAAAGCGCCATGCCGATCATGGGAGAGAGCGCGATGAACGCAATGGTTGTGCCCCATTTCCCCTGTACCAGTCCGTCCAGTCCGTCTTTCGCGATCGCGGCCCCCGCATACCCCCCGATCAGGGCGTTCGATGAACTGGAAGTCAGGCCGAGCCACCACGTGATCAGGTTCCAGGTAATCGCGCCCAGCAATCCCGCCAGCACGAGTTCCGGCGTCACAATGCGCGGGTCCACATACCCGCTGCTGATACTGGAGGCGACGCCAGTGCCGAGGAAAATGGCCGCCAGAAAGTTGAATACGGCCGCCCAGATCACGGCGTGAAAGGGCCGCAGCACGCGTGTGGCGACAATCGTCGCGATCGAATTGGCGGAATCGTGGAATCCGTTGATGAAATCGAAAAACAGGGCGACGAGCACGGTCGCCACAACCAGCATCGGGATGTGCATGTGGCGGAGTTTTAGCTGTTCTTCACCGAAACCGTTTGCAGCACGTCGGCAACGTCTTCGCAGCGGTCAGTGGCGGTTTCCAGGAATTCGTAGATTTCCTTGTTCTTGATCACCGAGATTGCGTCCATGCCGGATTCAAAAAGATTGGTCACCAGGCGGCGCAGCAATTCGTCCGCCGCATTTTCGAGCCGGTTGATTTCGATGCATTCTTCCTGGACGGCTTTGCCCACGCGCAGCTTCTGGATGGCAACCTGAAGGCGCATGCAGCTTGCGTGAATGATCTGGGCAAATTCGAGAACTCCCTTCGGTATCGGATCGATGTGATACGCCGTCAGGCGAAACGCGGCGTCTTCGATGGAATCGATGACATCGTCCATGGCGGTGGTGAGGGCATGCAGATCTTCGGGATCGATCGGCGTCACGAAGGTGGCGTGCAGGCGCGTATGAATCTGATGCGTGATCTCGTCGGCTTCGTGCTCCATCCGTTTGATCACGCCCGCGTTGAGCGCCATGGCGGCTGGGCTGGCCTCGACGCCTTCGCGCAGAGCTCTCGCGGCGTCGTGCACCAGGTTGGACTGCTGTTCGAGCAACTCGAAGAATTTCTCGTCACGCGGGAATAGATTCATGTCACTTCACAGAGTAACCGAGCCGAAACAATCGCCGGAGAGGCGCCGGAGCCGCGGGGTGTGGGGGCTGCGAGGTGTGGGAGCCGGAGAGGCGCCGGAAGCGCGGGGTGTGGGGGCTGCGAGGTGTTGGAGCCGGAGAGGCGCGGGAAGCGCGAGGTGTGGGGGTTGCGAGGTGTTGGAGCCGGAGAGGTGCCGGAAGCGCGAGGTTGTTGGAGCAGCGGAGAGTATGGGGCCGGGGAGGTGCGGAGTCCGGGAAGGTGTTGGAGCGGCGGAGGCGCCGGGGCCGGGGAGGTTCAACCAATCAACAGGAGTTGATACTATTTCAAGAGCACTTTTCCGGTGTGGAGGTTTGAACATGAATCGCAAACGCTATGGCATTGCCGCCGCTGCAGGGCTGGCGCTTTTTACAGGGATGTTCGTTTGGGCGCAGGCGCCTGCCGACTTCGGCGGCGGAGGCAACCGGCCGGTAAATCCCAAAGGTATGCACGTCTACCTCTGGGGAGGGCTGAAAACCCATGGCCCTGGCCAGCATGATTACCCCCAGTTCGTAGCCGACTGGAGCAAGACCCTGACTGACAAGGGCGCGATCGTCGATGGCGGGCTGCATTTTCCACTACCTGAGGAGATTGCGCACACGGACGTCATCGTGCTCTACAAGGGCGATGTGACCATCGGCATGACAGACGCACAGAAGGCGGAAATTGAAGCCTATGTGAAACGTGGCGGCGGTCTTGTCAGTCTGCACGATTCGCTGTGCGGTCCCGATCCCGAGTGGATAGCCAACGTTATGTTCGGCGGCGGCAAGAAGCACGGCCAGACAAATTTCACGCTGGATGCGCCCATTCCGCTGACGGTGGTGGACAAGGCGAGCCCGCTTATGAAGGACTTTCCCGCGGAACTCACGCTTCCCGATGACGAGTCGTTCTACCTGATGACATGGGCGAAGGATCCGGTTCACGTTCTGGCTACCACGAAGACGGCGGATACGCCAAGCGCGCGCCAGGGGACCGGCCACGTCGGGGAAGTCGTGCCGCAGATCTGGACGTATGAGCACACGCTGGCGGGCGGTCAGCCTGCACGCGCTTTTGTGTATATGGAAGGGCACACGTACGCCAATTTCGAAAATCCGGCCGTGAAGAATTTACTGCTGCGCGGCATCTCATGGGCGGCGAACAGGCCGATTGACGAACTGGTGAACTACGTGGCGCCTGCCCGCCCGGCTCGCGGCGGACGTGGCGGCAGCGGACGTGGCGGATTCGGACGCGGTCCGGCAGCCCAGTAATAAAAGCAGCCAGCAACAGGAAATATGAATACTGTCACTCTCGAACAGCCCGGCCATTTCGCGGGCTCCAGTAGCGCTCTGCCTGAAAGACCCGGGCCAGGTGAAGTTCTGGTGCGGGTCCTGATGGTGGGGGTGTGCGGCACGGATCTTCACGCGTTTGAAGGATCGCAGCCGTTCTTCACCTATCCGCGTGTGCTGGGCCACGAGTTGGCCGTGGAGGTTCTGGAGACAGGTGACGGCGTGGAGGGATTCGTGCCGGGCGACCGCTGCGCCGTAAATCCGTACATGACGTGCGGAGTGTGCGCGGCGTGCTCGCGCGGCCGGTCGAACTGCTGCGCGAAGATGTGCGTGATCGGCGTCCATACCGATGGCGGCATGCGCGACCGCATCCTTCTGCCCGCGAAGCAGATCTACAAGTGCGCGAAGCTGCCCTCAGTGCAGATTCCGCTGGTGGAAACGCTGGGCGTCGGGATTCACGCGGTGGGCCGCTCTGGGGCAGTGGCGGGTGACCGCGCCATTGTGGTCGGCGCCGGGCCGATTGGGCTATCGGTGATTGAATTCCTCAAGCTGGCTGGGGCGGAGATCGGGGTTGTCGAAAAGATGCCGGAGCGGCTGGATTTCGCCGCGAAGCATCATGGTTTGAGCCGGTACTATCCGTCGCAGGCGGAGGCGCGCCAGGAAACGCCCTCCATGCTGGTTTTCGATTGCACGGGCGACCGCGGTTCCATGGAGCAGTCGATTCAGTTACTGGAACAGGGCGGGAAGATGATCTTCGTGGGGCTGATTAATGACCATGTGTCGCTGTTCGACCCGGATCTGCATCGCCGCGAGGCGACAATTCTCGCCAGCCGCAACAGCACGCCTGCTGAGCATCACCGGGTGCTGGATCTGATGGAATCGGGTGAAGTGAACGTCTCGGCCTGGCCGATGGAATGCGCGCCGCGGACGAAGATGCAGGAGCGTTTCCCGAAGTGGCTGCACCGGGAAGCGGGGATTGTTAAGGCTGTTGTGGAATGGGCTTGAGGATTTACAAAGCGAGCCGCAGCGCCCGCTGAATCGTGAACAGCGTGGGGCAGCCTTTCAGACTGCGGACTCGCTTTCCAGCGAGTCCAGCCTGCTGGAAAGCCGGCTTGCAGGCCGGAAGGCCCGCCCTACGTTCACCGGATAGCCCGGCGGCTGCTTCCGAAGCCAGAATTCCGACAATCGCCTGCTAAAATTAAATCAGGTTTCCCTTTTTGAAAGTCGGTTTTGTAAGCCTCGGTTGCCCCAAAAACCTTGTCGACAGCGAAGTCATGATGGGCCAGTTGTCCGCCCATGGTCATGAATTGACGCCGCATGCCGATCAGGCCGACGTCCTTGTCGTCAACACGTGCAGTTTTATCGATCCGGCCAAGCAGGAATCGATCGACACCATTCTCGAAATGGCGGAATACAAGCGCGTCGGCCGGGCGAAGCGGCTGGTTGTCGCGGGTTGCCTCGTCGAACGGTATCGTGGCGATATTCGTCAGGATATGCCCGAAGTGGATGCCATCATCGGGACGAACGAAGTCGACCGCATCGTGCAGGTCTGCGAGGGGATTGAAGAGCCCGCGCCCACCGAGAACGGCCTCTATCTCTATCACGATCTGACTCCCCGCGTTCTCGCCACGCCGCGCCATTTCGCTTACATCAAAATCGCCGAAGGCTGCGACCATCCCTGTACCTTCTGCGTCATCCCGCAATACCGGGGCAAATTCCGCAGCCGACGCTTCGAATCCGTGGTTTCGGAAGCCACGCGGCTGTTCTCGCAGGGCGTGCGCGAAATCAATCTGATCGGCCAGGATACCACTTGCTACGGCGAAGATTTCGGTCTGAAAGACGGTCTGGCGGTACTGCTCGGGCGGCTCGCGCAGATCGAGACGCCGCAGCCGAAATGGGTTCGTTTTCTCTACGCCTACCCGAACCGCGCCACCCAAAAGCTGCTCGACACGATTGCCGAACACGAATCGCTCGTCAAGTACATCGATATGCCGCTGCAGCACGCCAGCGCTTCCGTCCTGAAGCGCATGAAGCGCGGCGCATCGGGTGACATTTTCCTGAAGCTGCTCGAAAAAGTGCGGCGCACGATTCCCGGCGTCGTGATCCGGACCAGCTTTATCGCCGGCTTCCCCGGTGAGACGGACGCCGAATTCGAAGAGCTCTGCCAGTTCGTGGAAGCCGCGCAGTTTGACCGCCTCGGCGTCTTCTCCTATTCCGACGAGGACAGCAGCCGCAGCTATGAGCTTGATGGCAAGGTCGGCGCCCGCGACATTCACAACCGCAAGCGCAAACTGATGGCGATTCAGCGCAAGATTTCCCGAGCGAAGAATCGCCTGATGAAGGGCCGCGAACTGCCGGTGCTGGTGGAAGGCCTTTCGCCCGATACCGACCTTCTCTGGCAGGGCCGCCTCTCCACGCAGGCGCCCGAAATCGACGGCCACGTTCTGATCAACGATGTGGAAGGCTCCGATCCGCAGCCTGGACAGATGCGGCTGCTCCGCATTACCGAAACGCACGATTACGATCTGATCGGCACGCTGCTCCCGCTGACCGAGCAGCCGGAGTTCGCGATGCAGGCGCCGCCGAACCTGATCCAGATTGCGCCGAGCCTGTTGCCAGCACGATGAAATGCCCCATCTGCAACCGCCCCGTGCGGCTCGAAGATCAGGAAGCGCCGTTCTGCAGCGAGCGCTGCCGGGATATCGACCTGGGGAACTG
>CAZWTH010000431.1:0-11191 GCA_964636715.1 uncultured Solibacteraceae bacterium
TTAGATCTCAAAGGCAAGCGTGTCTTCATTCGCGTGGATTTCAACGTTCCTCTGGCCAACGCGGGTCAGGAAATCACGAGCGATAAGCGCATCCGCGCTTCGCTGCCCACAATCAAATACGCGCTCGAACAGGGAGCAGGCGTCATCCTCGCTTCCCACCTGGGGCGACCCAAAGGCAAACCCAACGCCGAAATGAGCATGAAGCCGGTGGCGAAGAAGCTCGAAGAGCTTCTCGGCAAGCCCGTCACGCTGGCTCCCGATTGCATCGGTCCTGAGGTGGAAAAGCTCCTGCCCGCGCCGGGCGGCGTACTCCTGCTCGAAAATCTCCGCTTCCACGCGGAAGAAGAAGCCAACGATCCCGGATTCGCGCAGCAGCTTGCGAAGCTGTGCGACGTTTACGTCAATGACGCATTCGGCTCCGCGCATCGCGCGCACGCCTCCACCGAAGGCATGATCGCTTACGTAAAGCAGGCGGCGGCCGGTCTCCTGATGGATAAAGAGCTCGAATACCTCACGCTCGTCACGAAGACTCCGGCGCGGCCTTCCGTTGCGATCCTCGGCGGCGCGAAAGTATCCGACAAGATCGAAGTCATCGAGAACATGGCGAAGACCGTCGATAAAGTTCTCATCGGCGGAGCGATGGCTTATACATTCCTGAAGTCGCAGGGACAGCCGATCGGCAAGTCGATGGTGGAAGACGACAAGCTCGAACTCGCCAAAAGTCTGCTGAAGCAGTTCGGCGACAAACTGGTGCTGCCCGCCGATCACGTCGTCGCGGCCGAATTTAAAGAAGGCGCTGAGAACGAAGCCGTGACCGAAATTCCGGCGGACAAGATGGCGCTCGATATCGGCCCGAAGACCATCGAGCTTTACGAAGGCATTATCAAGGGCGCGAAGACCATCATCTGGAACGGCCCGATGGGCGTCTTCGAGAAGCCGCCGTTCGATAAAGGCACCATGGCGCTGGCGCGCGCGGTAGCCACGTCCGGCGCCACTTCCGTTGTCGGCGGCGGCGATTCCGAAAAAGCCATCAAGACCGCTGGCCTGACGGATAAAATCTCGCACGTCTCCACCGGCGGCGGCGCATCGCTTGAATTCCTCTCCGGACAGACTCTGCCCGGCGTCGCGGCGTTAACGGAAAAGTAACGAGAGCTATTTCTTCGATCCAGGCGGCCTCGGCGTCCCGGCGCCGCCTGTGATCCGCGCATCGGGCCGCACGATGATGTGTAACGCGTGAGAAACGCCATCCTCCCCGATTTTGAACCGGACGGAAACCCTGACATTCACTCGCAGGTGTCCTTCGACTTTCGTATCCTTGTCCGTTGCGAAATCCCGCGACTCGTCGGCCTTCGCCGGCACTTTCCGGACAACCGTAATCCGATCCGGCGCAACCGCAGTCACTGTCCCGGAAAAGATATTGCTCTCCGCGGGTGACTTCGTACCCGGAGCCTGACCCATGGTCAGCCCGGCCAAAGCCAATACCGCGACGATCATGATGAGGAGTCGGCTCACCGTTACCAGAATAGTATCTGGGCGCGAAATTCTGCGTTCCCGAGTGATTAAACTGACTTAATCAAATCGGCTGCGGTATTTTCCGGCACGCCAGAAACGGCCGGCTGTGAGCGGAAAGGCAGCCGGACCGTAAAGACCGTACCTTTTCCTTTCGTGCTCTTTACGTCCACCGAGCCCTCGTGCGCTTTGATAATCCAGTTCACGAAACTCAGTCCGAGCCCCAGGCCCTTTTCCGGCGAGGCCTGATCTTCCTTCCCGCGAACGCGGTAGAAGCGGTCGAAGATGTGCGGCAGATGTTCGGGGGCGATTCCCTGACCCGTGTCGGCCACAACGATTTCAGCCTGCTCGCCCGCCCGGCCCACACTGACTCGCACCTGACCGCCCGGCGGAGTGAACTTGACGGCGTTTGAAATCAGATTGGAAAGCATGCGCTCAATCTGCACGCGGTCGAATTCGCCGGCGCAACTGCCGCTACCGGCCTCGAAGGAAATATGGACGCCGGCGCCTTCGGCGGGAATTTCGAACTGCTCCGTAATATTGCGCGCTGTTTCGCGGAGGTCGAGAGGCTGCAGTTGCAGAACCACCTGTCCCGTTTCCGCCTGCGAGAGCAACAGCAGCGCCCGCACAATCTGAGAGAGCCGCTCCACGTCGCCCAGCGCCACGATGACGGCGTCGCGATATTGCTCGGCGGTCTGCGCGGTGAACAATGCGACCTCGAGCTGGCCGCGAATGATCGTAATCGGCGTCCGGAGCTCGTGCGAAACGTCGGTTGAAAACTGGCGCACCTGGATGAAGTTTTGCTCCAGACGCGAAATCATATCGTTGAACGTTTCGATCAGATATTCCAGTTCGTCCTTCGCTTTTCGTTCCGGAATCCTCATGCTCAGATTGGAGCCGCTGATTCGCTGCGCGGCGGCGGCGATATCCATCACCGGCTTCAGCGAACGGCCCGCCACCACCCATCCGGCGGCGCCCCCGAGCGTGACCACCAGAGGAATCAGGGAGAGAAAGAGCCAGTCGAGGCTTCGCAGCAGCTTGTTGTCGGGAGCCAGAGACTCCCCGATCGCCACATAGAACTTGCGGTCTCCGTGATCGTTGAGCATGTAGCTCGACCGGATCAGATACGGTACGCCTTCCGCGGTCTTGACGCGCCACTGCGGCGCATTCGATGCCAGAGTTGCTTTGATGTATTGCACGCTGTCGAACCCAAGCGCCTGGTAGATATTCGACGCGGCTTTGATCTCGCCGTTCGCGTCCGCAATCATGAAGACCTTCATGATGCGGGCCTTCATGCTGTTTTCGTCCGAATCGTGCTCGTCGAAATACCAGAGAAGATGGTCTTCCGGACCCTCTATGCGCAGGCCGCCGGTTTTCGTCGCCGCCCACGTCTGATCCAGATCGTCATGCGACTGCTGATTCAGATTCGTGGCCAGCACGCCGCGAAAAACCAGCGCGACCCCCACCAGAAGAACCGTGAAGATGGCCGTGTAGACGGCGGTCAGGGTGAATCGCAGACCGCGCGAGATGTGTTTTTGCTCGGCCAGAACGCCTCTCGCTGACTACTGTAGCAGCGTCAGAGGGAGGCTGGAACGGGGTCGCCGCCCGGGCGATTGGCCGAGGCCGACTTCTCCGGAGCTTCAATCATGTAGCCGATCCCGCGAATCGTGTGGATCAGCTTATCCTGGAAACGGTCGTCGATCTTGCTGCGTAAATGTCTGATATAAACATCGACGATGTTCGTGAGGCCGTCATAATCCATATCCCAGACATGCTCCACAATCATCGTCCGGCTGAGCGGGCGCCCCTTGTTCCGCATCATGTATTCCAGAATGCCGAATTCCTTCGGGGCAAGATCGATCGTCTCATTCCCCCGCGTGACCTTACGCCGCAGACTATCCACCACCAGATCCCCCACCTGGAGGCGTTCCGGCGTCGGCTGGCCGCGCCGCAGCAGGGCTCGAACCCGCGCCAGCAGTTCCACAAAAGCGAACGGCTTGGTCAGGTAGTCGTCCGCGCCGTGCTCCAGGCCCTTCACGCGATCGTCCAGCTGTCCGCGCGCGCTCAAAATCAGCACCGGAGGACCGTTCTGCCGGCCGCGAATCCGTTCCAGCACCTTCAGGCCGTCCATATCGGGCAGCATGAGGTCGAGAATGACCAGATCGTAATCGGTATCGTGCGTAAACTGAATGGCGGTAGCGCCATCGGGTGCGACGTCAATTGCATAACCCGCTCCCTGGAGACCCCGTCCCAGAAAGTCCGCAATGCGCCGTTCGTCTTCTACGACAAGAATACGCATATTATCTCAAGGTTACCTCAGATGAGAATTTGTTACAGTCAGACGCAGGCATGGCGTACTACATGAAACGCCTGAATTTCCGAAAGGTTGCGGGTTGGCCAGCTTTAATCCTGTGGATTGTAATTGCACGCCCATTTCCGGCGCAAACCCGTAAAAAAGCGGGCATCAAACCAGCCGATGCTATCCCGGCTGGGTGGGTCTTAAAATTTGATGAGGAATTTAATTCCTCCGGAATCGACTATGAGAAATGGTCGCCGCATGCGCCGGGGAAGGTTAGTTTCGAGAGACAACAGACCTGGCTTCCCGGCGCGATCGCGATTTCCGGAGGCGAAGCCCATCTGACGGCGGCGAAATCCGCGAATGGCTACACGTCCGGGATGATGACGACGCTGGGCGCCTTCGCGCAGAAGTTCGGACGTTTCGAAATTCGCTTCCGGATGCCCGCCGGCGCCGGTCTCGATCCCCTCTTCCGCCTTCTTCCGCTGGGCGCAAACGACCAGCCCTCCATCGACGTCATGCATGCTTCGGGCGAGAAGCCTTCCACCGCGCTCTTCGCAAATCGCTGGGTCGAAGCCAATCTCGACCGCGACTACAGCGGGTCGTGGGACGGTGTCGATCTTTCGAACGGATTCCACACGGTTGCAGCCGAATGGGACGAGGAAAAGATCGTCTGGTCCGTGGATGGCGTCGAGCGATTCGCCTCCTGGGACGGCATTCCGCAGCAGCCGATGTATCTGACAGTTGGTCTCGAAGTACGCGATCCCGCCGCGCAAACCCATTTCCCGGCCACGCTCGATATCGATTACATTCGCGTGTTTGCGCGCCCGTAAGAAAGACGGAAGCTATGATAGCGGCGTGGAGCACTCTGTCGAGTCGCGCATGCGCGCCGAGTGGAATGCGCGCGCAACGGAAGACGCGCATTACTACGTCGCCTTCGGCCGCCGCGAGCAGGACGATACCGAATTTTTCGCCACCGCGAAAGATCTGGTCGGCGAACTGGTGGCCGAACTCAAACGGCTGCCCCCGAAGACGCCGGGCCGGATGCGGCGCGCACTCGAAATCGGCTGTGGTCCCGGGCGCCTGCTGCGCCCCATGAGCCGGTTTTTCGATCAGATTTACGGCGTGGACGTCTCGGATTCCATGGTGAAGCTGGCGCGAGAGAAACTGGCCGGCATCCCGAACGCTTTCCCGTATGCCATCGGCGGCAGCGATCTGAAAATGTTCCCGGATCGCCACTTCGATTTCGTCTACTCCTATGCGGTGTTCCAGCACATCCCCAGCAGCGATGTGGTGTTTTCCTATCTGCGCGAAACCGTGCGCGTCCTGAAACCGGGCGGCGTCGCGCGGCTGCAGATCAATGGGCTGCCGAAAACGTCCGAGGGCTACACAACATGGTCGGGAGTTCGCATTAGCGCCGATGAGATTCATGCGCTCACGCGCGAGCACGGCGTGGAACTGCTCGCGCTCACCGGCGTCGATTCTCAATACATGTGGACCACCTGGCGCAAACCGATGAACGCCGCGCCCGCCGCCGGCCCGAGCCGCATCCGCACGATCTCAAACGCTTTCTCCGCCGAAAACGCGGCGCCGTCCTCCGGACGTCTTGCCTGCGCCGCGGTCTCCGTCCAGAACCTTCCGGACGGTTGCGACCTGAATTCACTGAAGGGCTTCCTCGACGGCGCCGAAGGACGCGTCAGCTATATCGGTCCGCGCGAGCGCAACGGCTTTTCACAGGTCAACGTTTTCCTGCCGGACAACACGCGGACAGGGCTGGTTCCACTCACGCTCGAATACGAAGGACGCGCTCTCGCCGAACCGGCCTACCTGCGCGTCATTCCGCCCGGACCGGCCGTCCCGCGCCTGAATGCCCTGACCGATGCCATCAACCTGATGTCGCCCACCAGGATCGATAGCGGCCTGATCAAAGCGTCCATCGAGGAAGTCGACGATATCCGCGGCTTTGGGGCAACAGTTGGCGGCGTGGCGGTCACCGAAATCGAAACCTTCCGCGCGGACCCGCTGACCGAACGCTGGGAAGTCAATTTCCGTATCCCGGAATCCGTTCCCGCCGGCGGTCATGAGCTCGAGATACGCCTTGGACGCCGCATTCTGGCGAAAATGGGAATAGAGGTCGTCCGATGAAAGCCATCTCCCTTCTGCTCCTGGCCATTCCGTTATTCGCACAGGAGCCGAATTCCGAAGCCCATCTCCGCACGCTGCTTCAGGCAAAAACCGGAACCGTCGCGCTGCCCTCCGGCACAATTGAAATCTCGCGGGAGATCGCGCTCTCGCCCGACGTGCACGATCTCGAAATCAAAGGCTCGAACACCATCCTGAAAGCGTCCTCCACATTCCGCGGCCGTTCCCTGCTCTCGCTCGCGGCGGGCAAGAACATCAAAATTCACGATCTGATTCTGGACGGCAACCGCGCCGCCTTCCCGCAGCGCATCCCGGCGCCGCAGGCTTCGGCCATGCTCTCGCGCGTTGTCGCGAATAATGGCGTCGTGGCGGAAAACGTGACGGGCCTTGAAATCTTCCGCCTCGACGCAAAAGAATTCGCCGGCTTTCCCATCCTCATCGCTGGCGGCAGCCATGCCCGCATTCACGACGTCCGCCTGACGGACTCCGGCTCGCTCGATTTCGCCGGCCACAATAACGGCACCGGCGGTCTGGTGCTGGAAGAAGGCGCTACGGACTTCGAAGTTTCAAACGCCATCTTCGGCAAAGTGCGCGGCAACGGCATCTGGATTCGCTCCACCGGCGCGACGGCCTCGAAAGGCCGCATCACCGCCAACGAGTTCGAAGTTCTTGCGCGGTCGGCGATCGAAATGAATCACGCGTCGGATGTGACCATCTCCGGCAATACCGGTCACATGATCGGTTTCCCGGGCGAAGAAGTTCTGGTTGCGGGCACGGTGCTGCCCGCGGCCATCGTCACCAATGGCTCGGTGGACCGCGCCACCATCCAGGGCAATACGTTCAACGAAATCGCCGGACGCTGTCTATCCCTCGACGGCCTGACAAACAGCGAAGTGGCGACGAACGTCTGCGGCGATGGCCTCTTCAACGCCATGCTGATTCGCGGCTCCGCAAACCGCATCACCGGCAACCGCTTCACCGGCATGAATACCGCGCGGCGCGATCAGCCGGAATCCCTGCGCACCGGCATCTATCTGGCGGGCGGAGCATCCGGCAACACGGTCACCGGTAACGAAATCGCAGGCTACGGAATGGCCCAGCACTGCGTGGACGGCCCGCAGGGCGTCGTGGCCGCCAATACCGTCAAAAACAACGCCTGCGTGGACGCCGGTTCAATCGCCCAGTTGCAAACCCTCCCCCCTCCTGCCCACAATTCATTGGCCTTCGTGGGGCGGGGCTTCGGCCCTGCCGAGGGGCTTCTGCCCCGCGCGAGCGACCCGAGATATGGAATTAACTAACTTGCGCCACGAAATCTTCTCCCACTCATCCACCACCAGCAACTCCCCATCGCACCAGCTCGAATAAAACCACCGCGAAAGCACCGCCAGATCCTCCATCCGCTCCAGCGCCAAACACACCCGCCGCTCCGGAATCGTCGCAGCCATCTCCCGCAACCGCGCATCGAGCGGAGCGGGCCGTCCATCCTCCCCCACCGTGAAATCGAGCTGCCGGAACCCATGCCAATACCCGCCACGCAGCCACCCCAACTCCACGCAATCCGGCCGCGACGACGGCGCCACCGCAATCGCATGCAACTGCTCCACGTCCCGGGCCATCTCGTCGCGCCAACCCATCACTTCCTCGATCTTCATCACCCGCTGATGCGCCCGCGCAGCGCCCTCGAAATCCATCTCGGCGCTCAGCCGTTCGCGCTCGCCCGTTGCGGGGCTCATCAGCGACCGCCCGCCCGAGCACAAAAAGTCCGCCACCCGCGCCGCCTCAGACCGGTACTCCTCCACTCCCACCATCTGCTGGCAAGGCCGCATACACCGCCCCATCTCGCCATAGATGCACCCCGGATGCTCAGCCGACGGCGCCAGATCCTCCGCGCACCGCCGCAACTGGAACAAATCGAGAAAAGCCGCTTCGAACTGCGCCGCAGTCGACTTCGTCCGGAACGGCCCCACATGCACCGCCTCTCCGCGCCCCAACCGCCCCACCACCCTCGTGCGCGGAAACTCAGTCGAAAGCACCAGCCGCACATAAAACGGCAGCCGCAGCCGGATTTCCCGCCGGTAATCCGCCCCCAGATACCGCCGCGCCAGTTCCAGATGCAGAAACCGTGATTCGAGCTTCGACCCCGCCGTCTGGTACTCCAGCCGCTCCGCCGTCCCGAAAAGCCCGGCCAGCCGGCTCAGCCGCCGCCGCAGGACATTCGTCCGCCCCAGATGCGGCTCCCCGGACTTCGGCCACAGCACGAAAACCGCAGGAACATTGGGGATAGACTCCAGGAAGGTCGCAACAGCACTCCGGTCCGTGGGCAGCGCGAGTTCCACCATGAGCCCCCATGCTACACTGAAGCTTGCGTTCGTGCCTTTTTTATCACGAACCGAACCATCTCAGGAGTCTTTGATCCATGGCAAGAGTTTGTGATGTTTGCGGCAAAGGGCCGCAGTTCGGGCATAAAGTCAGCCACGCCCACAACGTAACCAACCGTCGCTGGAACGTGAATCTGCAGAGCGTCCGCGCAGTGGTGGCCGGCGCCAGCAAGCGCGTCCGCGTCTGCACATCGTGCATCCGCAACGGCAAAGTCCAGAAGGCGGCTTAACCAGCCTCGTTCGGCAGGCGGGACTCGACGATCTGGAACGGATCGTCCCGCTGTTCGACGCCTACCGTCAGTTTTACAAGCAACCCCCTGATCTCGATCTGGCGCGCGACTTCCTGCGCGAACGGCTGCGGAACCACGAGTCTATTGTCTTTCTGGCGCTCGATCCGAAAGGCGAAGCTCTGGGCTTCACCCAGCTCTACCCCAGCTTTTCCTCGGGCGCGGCCCGGCGCATCTACATTCTGAATGATCTTTACGTAACTCCGGAAGCCCGGCGCCGCAAGGTCGGCCAGGCCCTTCTTGAAGCCGCTGCGGAATTCGGACGCCGCAACGGCGCCGTTCGCCTCACGCTCTCGACCGCGCTCGCGAATTCAGCCGCCCAGGCGCTTTACGAACGCTCAGGCTGGAAACGCGACACCGTGTTCTGCGCTTATAATTTGCCGCTCTGACCGCCGTACCGCTCAGCCAGCCTGTCGAATGCAACCTTCGGTTCCCAGGGCATATCCGGATAGCGCTGGCCGAACCCCTCGTCCAGCACTTTCACGATCCCCGCACTGACCAGATCGAATTCCCCGCTGAAGTCGTAGCGCGCGAAAGTGTAGAGGAATGCGGCGTCCACTCCCTCTGACTCAAACACGTCCAGCAGTTCACCCATATACTGAGCCTGCTCTTCCTCGTCTCGTGTGAGTTCACCCTTCAGGCGAACAGGCCTCGCGCCTTCGCCCCATTCAATCATGGTTTCCCCGCGATCGGCCAGACTCGACGCCGTACGATACGTCGCACAGCCGAATTCAGTGATCGCCACCGGCTTCCCCATTTCCCTGCCCAGCGCCACGAACGTTCGCATCTGGTCCCGAAACCGGTCCGCCATAGCCGCCGTACGATAACCGGCGTCCGTCGCGATAATGTCGAACAGACTCCAGTCGACGCCCTCGAAAGGCAGCGACGCATAGCTGATCTTTCCGCCGAATCGAGCTCGCACGGCGTCAACGGCATTGCGAAGCAACTCCTTCATGCGCGCGCGAACTTCCGGAATGATCTGGCGCACACGCAGCGGGTCCGCCAAAACGGCCATCCGTTCTTCGAGCGTGTCCCCGGGCATGAAACCGGTTGTGAAAAGGCTCAACTCCGAGCCCGTGAGAAATACGATCTCCGCTCCCGTTTGCCGCAGGCGTTCGGCGCGATCCGCGCAGTCTGCCAGCAGCGCCAGCACCTCATCCGCGGTCAGATTATGCGTGAAGGGGCAGAACCAGACCTCCAGCCCGGCCTCGGCGGCGTACGCCGCGGCGATCTCCAGACGTTCGGCGTATCCGCCGGTGATCCGGACGCCGTTGCAATGCAGATTGTTACGGATGATCTGCATTTCCCGCTGGACCATTCGCGGATCGAACGGCTCACGCGTTGTTGTCCCTTTGCTGATGAAGCCGGTATCGTAATTGATTCCTCGAATCCGCATGTCAGTGGGTCCTCGCTTTTGACTCGGGAAAACCAGCGGCAACCAGTTCGAATGCCTTTCGCAGAGCCGGTGCGATGGCGCCGGTGGGTCCTTCTCGCAGCCATCGATCCATGACAGCGCCCACGACCGAAGTCACTACCGCCGCCGCCACCTGCGGATAGAGTCCATCGGGGCTGCGCGCGCCCGTGCGCTCCGCAATCGCCGCAGCCAGGTCCGCCTGCGCCGCGGCGGATGCTTTCAGTACCTCGCCATGAATCGCCGGTTCCGTGAGAACGAACCGAATCCGTTCCAGCCACACCTTCGCATCCCGCGTTGCCTCGCTCTTTTGCGCCGGAGGCTCGAATTGCGAAGCAACGGAAGTGGCCATCGCCGTCCACAGCGGCTCGCTCGCGGGACGCGCCCGCAGCTCATCCGCGATCTTCAGCATGCGCTCCAGGTACCCCGCCGCAACCGCCTCCGCCTTCGTCGAGAAATAATTCCGAAAAGTCCGCGGCGAGACATTCGCCACTTCCGCGATGTCCTCCACCGTCACGCCGTCCCAGCCACGCTGAAAGCAAAGCCGAAGCGCCGCAAGACTCAATGCGGCGCGCGTCTCACGTCTTTTCCGTTCCCGAAGTCCTGGCTCCATGCCCTCATCGTACAATAATTTTGCCATTTAGGCAATCTTACCAATCAGGCAATTAACACTCAGGTCCGCTGGATGGTAGTAAATTACGAGCAACACATGAGCGCCGATCGCCGTACTTTCCTGAAATCCGCCGTCGCCGCGGCCAGCGCGCCCGTTTTTCTCCGCGCACAGTCGTCGCGGCCAAATGTCGTCTACATCCTGACCGATGAATGGCGCGCACAGGCCACCGGATACGCCGGCGACGCCAACGCGCACACTCCCGCGCTCGACAAACTCGCCGGCGAAAGCGTGAATTTCGTCAACGCGTGTTCCAATCATCCCGTCTGCTCTCCCTACCGTTGCAGCCTGATCACCGGCCAGTTTCCACTGACGCATGGCGTCTTCCTGAATGACGAGGAACTGAAGCCGAAGGGAACGACTCTCGGGCAGGCCTTCGCCAGCGGCGGCTACAACACCGGATGGATCGGCAAGTGGCACATGTATGGCAGCCCGCAGGGTAATTACGAGCGCCGCACCGCATACATCCCGCCTGATCATCGCTTCGGCTTCTCGTAT
>CAZWTH010000432.1:0-12028 GCA_964636715.1 uncultured Solibacteraceae bacterium
CCGCCATATAACGATCCTTCCGTAATACCACGCGTTCCAGCGGCGAACTCCATGCCGTGAACAATCCCTCCGCCAGAGCGCCCTTCTCGGCCGTGGCTCGCATGCATTCCATCTTGGAATCCATGTCGTCCAGATAGTGGAGCAGCAACGCCTCCGGAAACAGAGGCACCCTGGGCGAACCAAACTCCAGCTTCCCATGATGACTCAGGATCATGTGCTCCACCAGCGTCCGCAGCTTTTCCGGGAAGTCCGGAAACGGCCGCAGCTTATCCGAAAGCATGCGCAGCGCGATGGCAATGTGACCGATCAGCTGGCCCTCGGCGGAGTAGCCGAAGCCGCGCTCATACGTCAGCTCATAAATCTTGCCGATGTCATGAAGCACGATGCCAGTGACCAGCAGGCTCCAGTCCACTGTTCTGTAATGCGCGGCAACGGGACGGGCCAGGCCAAGGAGCGACAGAACGTGCTCTAACAGCCCACCACGAAACGCGTGGTGGATGGATTTCGCCGCCGGCGCCACGCGATACCGTTCGGCGATCGCGGGATCGTCCAGAAACGCGTCGAGGAGCCGCCGTAAATCGGCGTCCGGCAGTTCCGCCACAATCTGCCGCAATTCCCCCCACATCTCATCGGGATTGCGCAGCGAGGCAGGGAAGAAATCGGCGAAGTCGACTTCGTTATCGAGCAGCCGCCGCAGACGATGAATGATGAGCTGCGGCCGGGTGTTGTAGATCTGCAGCTGTCCGCGAATCTTGATGAAGTGATCGCGCTCGAACGTGTCCATCACTTCGGCCACGTTGTCCCACATACGGGCTTCAATTTCGCCGGTGCGGTCCGAAAGCGAGAGCGACAGATAGGGTTCGCCGGTGCGCTTCTGCCGGATTTCCTTCGACTGAACCAGAAAAACCGCGGTCGCGATTTCGTCCGGCTTCAGCTCGCGAACAAACGGGCTTTTCATCAGCGGGGGCTGCCGTCCGAATTATTCGCGGGCGGCGCCTGCTGTACCGGCGTCTGGGTGGGAGGAGCAGCCGGCGCATCGTCCTTCTCGCCCGTGTAGCCGTAGGGAATCACATGCAGGAATTTTTTCATGTGGCGCTGGTTGGCCACCTGAGCCTTCGTGGTGGTCTGCGGCAGCAGGCGCGCCGGGTCGCGCCACGCGGTGTCCTTGCCAGGGGCCGCGCCGCTATCGATGTAACCCGGCTTGATCTGGAGGAATGCGTCGCGCCGCAGGCTGGTCAGGAATTCACGCAGCTTCGGCTCGGCGATCGGCTTCGCCAGAATGTTGTTGATCTGATTCTTCACGTCGTCGAACGTCGCCTGGCCGGCGGGCGTGTGGTCTTCGATCTTATAGATGGCAAAACCCACGCCGCGGATCTGGATGACATCGGTTACATAGCCCTTCTCGTGATTGAAGACGATATCCTCGATGGACTTGTTGAGCTGGCGGTTGGGATCGGCGCCTTTGCCCCGTTCGTACGGGGGCAGCAGCCCCTCATCCGCCGCACTGGGCGAGTCGGAGTACTGGCGCGCCAGATCGGAAAACTTGTCCGCGCTGCCCCGCGCGCGAACAAGCAATCCATCGGCTTTCTTGCGCGCTGCCGCCACGGTTTCCGGCTTTCCGTCGCCCGTCGAAATTAAAAGTTCGCGCAGCGTCACCGATTCCACGCGCACGAATTCCGTTTTGTGCGCGTCGTAGTATTCCTTCAGCTTCGTTTCCGGAATCACGATGTTGCGCCACACCTGATCTCCCACCACGCGATCCGTGATCAGCTTGTCCTTCTGCTTCTGCTGGAAGTCTTCGAACGACATCCCTGTCAGGCTGCGAATGTATTCGTGGAACTTGTCGGGATCGGCGATCTTGCTTTCCGACTGGATGCCGGCGATCTCGCGCTTCAGGTCGTCATCGACCTTAATATCCATCTCTTTGCCCTTCTGCACCAGAAGGAGCTGATCGATTTCGTTGCGCAGCAGATCTTTGTTGCCCTGATCGATGAACTGCTGCAGGTCGGGCCGTCCCGCCGCCTGCCGCCTGATTTCCGCTTCGAGATCATTGCGGTCCTTTTCCAGCTGGCCGCGCGTCACAATGGCGCCATTCACCTTCGCCACAATCTCTTCCACGACTTTGGGCGGTTCGGGCCGGTCCTCGGCTTTCAAATGAAGCGCTATCGGATTCAGCCCGAAACCGAGAGCCAAAGCCATCGCACTCCATCGCGCAAGCGGCCGGAAAATGCGAACCGCGCCTTCGAATGAAGGCCAGAATGTGGGGGACATATGTAGTTATTATGCCAAACGAATTGCGGAGGTTCCGGGCCGTCTGGCGCTCCTCGAAATAATCGTACGTTTCTTCGCAGAATGCGGTTACGATTGTTTACGATTGGGGCTCATCCGAACCATTGCGGCGTTGACGATTGTTATCGCCCTGTTTTTGATAACGCCGCATCCGCATGCGTTCGCGGCGCGGCATCTCATTGATATCAACCACGCCTCCATGGAAGAGTTGAAAAAACTTCCCGGTATTCAGGACGCGCTGGCGGCGAAGATTATCCGGAATCGGCCCTACGCCAACAAGACCCAGCTTTCGAGCAAGGGAATCGTCCCGGCCGCCACTTATCGAAAAATCCGGCCGCTCATTATTGCGAAGCAGTAGGTTTCCCGCTGTGCTAAAGTTCAGGGTTATATGGCATCGCGCAGCGTCAACAAATGCATTCTGGTCGGTCATCTCGGGCGAGACGCCGAGACGAAGTTCACTCCTGGAGGAGCCGCTGTCACGCGCTTCTCCATAGCGACGAACCGCCGGTGGAAAGATCAGCAGTCGGGCGAGTGGAAGGAAGAAACCAACTGGACCAACGTGGTCCTGTGGCGCGCGGAAAACCTCGCCAATTACCTGACTAAAGGTAAACAGCTCTACGTGGAAGGACGAATTCAGACACGGAGCTATGACGATAAGGACGGCAAGAAGGTTTACGCCACCGAAGTCGTGGCGGATGAGGTGATTCTGCTCGGCGGGCAGGGCGGTGGTGGCGGAGACCGCGGCGGCGACGATTTCGGCCAGCCCGTTTCCATGCCCCGCAGCGCCCAGCGATCCGCCCCCCAGCAATCCGCGCCGCAGGACGATTACGGCCAGGGCATCACCGACGACGACGTCCCCTTCTAGTCTGTCTCCTGGTGGGCAGGATGGCATCCTGCGGCCGATTGTCAATCGGTTCCACACATTTACATGTCGCGCCAGATTACTTTCGAGCTTCAGGCCGAATGCCCGGTTACCCGTGCGCGCGCGGGCGTTCTGCACACCGCGCACGGCGATATCCTAACGCCCGCATTCATGCCCGTCGGCACGCAGGCGACGGTCAAAGGCCTCAGCCAGCGCGATCTGTGGGAAGACCTTCGCGCCACCATCATCCTCTCCAATACCTATCACCTCTTTCTCCGGCCCGGCCACGAACTGATCCGCCAGATGGGCGGCCTCCACCAGTTCATGGCGTGGCCGGGCGCCATCCTGACCGATTCCGGCGGCTTTCAGGTTTTCAGCCTTTCCGACCTCCGCAAGGTCACCGAGCAGGGCGTTACCTTCCAGTCCCATTTGAACGGCGACACTCACCGCTTCACGCCCGAATCCACAGTGGACGTCCAACTCGCGCTCGGCAGCGACATCATGATGGTGCTCGATGAATGCCCGCCCTACCCCGTGAGCCATGAGACAGCCCGCGTCTCGATGAACCGCACGGTTCGCTGGGCGCGGGAAGCCTTCGAGCACTACCGCCGCCGCATCGCGGATTCGCCGGCCCGCCAGGCTCTGTTTCCCATCGTGCAGGGCTCGATGTTTCCCGATCTCCGGAAGGAATGCGCCGCCCGCCTTGTTGAGCTCGACGCCGATGGCTACGCCATTGGCGGGCTTTCCGTGGGAGAACCCCGGCCGCTCAGCATGGAAATGGTCGAAGCCTCCGAGCCCCTGCTGCCCAAAGACCGGCCGCGCTATGCGATGGGAGTGGGGATGCCCGACGAACTGCCGGAATATGTGGCACGGGGTATCGACATGATGGATTGTGTCCTGCCGTCCCGAAACGCCCGCAATGGCTCGATCTTCACATCCGAGGGCCGGGTGGTCATCAAGCACGCACGTTATAAAGAGGACACGGGCCCGCTGGACCCGAATTGCTCCTGTTATACCTGCAAGACCCACTCTCGGGCTTACTTACGCCATCTTTTCCAGGCCGGCGAGATCCTTTTTGCCTCCCTGGCGACCCGCCACAATATACGCCGTTACCTTGACATCATGGGGGAGATCAGGCAGTCTATCCTATTGGGTCAATTTCCACAGTACCTGGAGTCCGTGCGCGCGCGTCAAAGCAGTAGCGGACTCGCTGGCTGACGGGGATAGCCTCCGGCCCTCATCCTGAGAAAACAGAGATCCGTATCCCGTGCTTTTTTCGCTCTTACTGCAAGCGCAGCAACCTGCTTCCGGCAACTCCATCGCCCTCTTTGCGCCGTATGTTCTGATCGCGGTGGTCTTCTACTTTCTTCTGTTCATGCCCATGCAGCGGCAGAAAAAGAAGACGGCGGAGATGCTGAAAAACCTGAAAAGCGGGGACATGGTAGCCACCAACGGCGGTATCGTGGGTACAATCGTTTCGGTCGAGACGGACACGGTAGTATTAAGGGTCAAGCCGGATAATGTGAAGCTCCAGTTTTCGCGCTCCGCGGTGAATTCACTGGTGCTTCCCGAGAACAAATGACGCTCCGGCGCGATTCCGTGCGGCCGGCATTGAACAGAGACGAATAAGCATGCAACGTAATTTGATAATCAAGACAGGCGTCATTATCGCGACGATCCTCATCTGCATCTTTGGCGTGATCGGTTTCCCGAGATCGCTCCAGGACGCGGAGGCCAATATCGGCAAACGCATTCGCCTCGGCCTCGATCTCAAGGGCGGCACTCACCTGGTGCTCTTCGTCCATACGCAGGACGCGGCGAAGACGAAAGCGGATGGATTGATTGATTCCATTCGTTCCGAGGCCCGCACGCGCAATATCACGATCGACAACCTGGACCGGAACGATCCGCAATCCGTGGCGGACACCGGCAACATTCAGATCAATATCAAGGGCGTCGATCAGACGAAGACGTCGGCGTTTCGCTCCATGGTCGCCGATCTCTCCTCCGACTCCTGGGTTCTCACGCCGGTCAACGGTACGGACTATTACCTGAAGATGAAGCCCACGGCGGTGAACGAACTGAAAAAGAACACGGTGGATCAGTCCATTGCGACGATCGAGCGCCGCGTGAATGCTCTGGGTCTCACCGAGCAGACTGTGCAGGAGCACGGCGATCCGACGGTGGATGCTGAGATTCTCGTGGAACTGCCGGGCGTCGATGACCCTGGGCACGTCAAGGATCTCATTGGACAGACCGCGCAGTTGAAGATCGTCTCGGTGAAAGAAGGACCATTCCAGAGCCGCGAAGCGGCGCTGGCGCAGAAAGGCGGAATTCTTCCGCTCGGCACGGAGCTTCTTCAGTACCCGGGGAATGGCTGGTATCTGGTCAATCGCACAGCCGTCATCACGGGCCAGGATATTCGCAGCGCGACGGCATCCGCCGATACGGATTCGCCGGGGCGGTGGGAGACATCGTTCAAGCTTTCCCAGGACGGCGGCAATAAGTTCGAGAAGTTCACCTCGGGCAATATCGGCAATAACCTCGCGGTGGTTCTCGACAAGGACATCATCAACGTAGCGGTCATCCAGAGCTCGATCCGCGATTCGGGCCGTATTAACGGCCTCCCCAGCCAGCAGGAAGCGAGCGACCTTGAACTGGTGCTCAAGACCGGCGCGCTGCCGGCGAGTATCTCGTTTGGTAACGAGCGCACGGTTGGGCCTTCACTCGGCGCCGATTCGATCCACGAAGGTCTTTATGCCGGCATGGCCGGTCTTCTGGCGGTGATTCTGGCCATGCTCATTTATTACAAGCGGGCGGGCATCAACGCCGTGCTGGCGCTCCTGCTGAACACGGTTATCCTGATCGCCGCGCTCGCTTACTTCGGCGCGACGCTGACCTTGCCAGGCATTGCCGGCATCATTCTGACGGTCGGTATGGCCGTCGATTCCAACGTCCTGATTTTCGAAAGAATCCGCGAAGAGTTGCGGGCCGGCAAGACCATTCCCGCAGCGATTGACGCAGGTTTCGGAAAGGCGTGGTGGACGATCGTCGATACGCACGTGACCACGATCGTTTCCTGTCTGTTCCTGTTTTTGTTCGGTACCGGACCGGTGAGAGGGTTCGCGGTCACACTGGTGATTGGTTTGTTCGCGAACGTGTTTACGGCCGTATGGGTATCGCGCGTCATCTTCGACTGGGAAACGTCCGGTAAGGAACTCGCGGAACTCAGCATCTGATCCGGCGCGCCGGTTTCCGGCGGCGGTGATCCGGATGTGATAAGTTTTTTGATTCGCTTTGCAGGGAAGGGCGCGGCAGATAGAAAGCTGTGGCGTTCGATACGAAAAAAGATTAAAGGAACATTTTGATGGCGGCCGGTGTCACTACCCAGTGGCACAGTTCGACCGGGCCGCCGGCGGGCAGTGATCGATGGAATTATTTAAAGAGACAAATTTTGATTTTCTCCGGTGGAAGTGGCCTTTCATCGGAGCCTCGCTGGTTCTGAGCGTTGCCGGGCTTCTCAGTCTGGCTATTCACGGCGGACCCAAGCTGGGGATTGAGTTTAAGGGCGGCATGGAAATCACGGTCAAGTTCGCGACCTTTCCCGACGTGCAGACGGTCGAGAAGGTGCGTTCAGCGCTGGGCGCGGTTCTTTCGAGCACGCCAACCGTCCAATCTATAGAAGGTGGTTCGACCAATACGACGAACTCGATCGTCATCGGCACCGAAGGCGGCGACGATCAGACGCTCGCGAAGAACCGCCAGCTGGTGTTCGACACGCTCGCGAAAACATTCGGGCAGCCGAACAACGGCAAGCTTGATTTCAATAACGCGACCATCGATCAACTGACGTCGCGTTTGGCTGGACCGCTGCAATCCGCGGGCGCGCAACTCTCCGATACGCAGGTGCAGGACCTGATGAAATCGGTTGCCGCGAAGCGCGACAAAGACTACGGCGGGTTGATTACAAATTTTGACCAACTGAAGGGAGCGCCTGGCTTGACACCACAGGTGCTCACGGTGTTGAATCAGGAATGTTATCTCGCGCCATACAACGCGGGGCGGGATATTCAGATCGTCGGCCCGAAGGTCGGCGAAGAGCTTCGCAAGCAGGCTGTGAATGCCACGCTGCTTGCTCTGGCCGGAATGCTGGTTTATATCTGGTTCCGGTTTGAGTGGATCTATGGCGTGGGGGCGGTTATCGCCTGCCTTCACGACACGATTATTACGATTGGACTTTTCTCGCTGTTCGGGAAAGAGATCACTCTCACGGTGATCGCGGCGTTATTGACTCTGGTTGGTTATTCGATGAACGATACGATCGTGATCTTCGATCGTATCCGCGAAAACACTCACCTGAGTAACCGCGAGAGCCTGGCGGATCTGATCAATCGAAGCGTCAACCAGACGCTGAGCAGAACCGTGATGACGTCCGGTCTGACTTTCCTGGCGGTGATTGCGTTGTATCTTTTCGGTGGCCCGGTACTGCATGGCTTTGCTTTTGCGCTGGTTGTCGGTATCCTGATTGGAACTTACTCTTCGGTGTTCGTGGCGAGCCCGATTGTGCTGTTCTGGCATAACTTCGCGGACGCGAGAAAGAAGACGGCGCCGGTTGCGGCGGCCGCGCCGAAGGCGGTTTCTGAAGTGAAGGGCAAGACGGTTTCTGAAGTGAAGGGAAAGAAGATCGGGAAAGTCAGATAACAAAAAAGCCGGTCCGCAGAGACCGGATGGTTTTCCCGAGTCAGGTTTGTTGTATGATGTGAGGCGCTGTTCTGGGGCCGGAGTCACAGGCCGTATGGAAAGCGCCGGATTCCTGGTTGAGGGTTGAAACAACCAGTTGAGGGTTGAGATATTCCGGCTCGCTTCAAGGCGACGCTGAAAAAGAGGGAAACCATGTTTGAACAAACATTCGTTGATGGCGTGGGTAAAACCAAAAAGCCGTACACGATCATGCTGTCGTTTGTGATACAGATCGCGCTGATCGGCGTTTTGGTGATTATTCCGCTGATCTATTACGAGACGATGCCCGGGGCGCAGCTTTCGAGCTTCCTTGTAGCTCCGCCGCCCCCGCCTCCGCCGCCGCCCCCGCCTCCTCCTCAGGTGGTGAAGGTCGTGCACACGGCTCCGCGTCAGTTCGTCGCCAATCAGTTGATCGCTCCGAAGTCGGTTCCGCAGAAAGTTCTGATGGTGACCGAAGAAGAAGCGCCGCTCGCCACGGGCGTGATCGGTGGCGTTCCCGGCGGTATGACCGGAGCGCTGGGTGGAATTATCGGCGGTCTGCCGGCCGCCGCGCCTCCTCCTCCGCCGAAGGCTCCGCCACCACCGCCCAAGCCGGTGGGTCCGCAGCGGGTCGGTGGTCAGATTCAGGCTGCAAGTCTCGTCAATCAGGTGAGGCCGGTTTATCCTCCGCTGGCCAAGATGGCTCGCCAGCAGGGAACCGTCCGGTTCGAAGCGACCATTTCGAAAGAAGGGACGATTCAGGATCTGAAGGTTCTTCCCGGCGCGCCGCCTCTGCTGGTGCAGGCGGCGACCGAAGCGGTGAAGCAGTGGCGGTATAAGCCTCTCCTGCTGAACGGCGAACCGGTGGAAGTGCTGACCACCATTGACGTGAACTTTAGTTTGACCAATTAGTCGGATCGGTTTCAAAGTGCGGATACCGGCGGCCAGCCCTGGCCGGCTGTCGGGCAGGAATAGCTGAATAAAATCAACTCGCAGGAGAACAAGGAAAAATGCTTTTACAGATGCAGGTTTGGGCGTTCATGCTGTTGCAGGAAGCCGGAGCGCCGGGATGGGATTTCCGCCACCTTTGGGAACAGATGGGCGGTCTGGCCAAAGCGGTCGTTATTGTTATGTTCCTGATGTCCGCGTGGTCGATCGGCGTCATGATCGACCGCATTATGGCGTTTAACGCGGCTCGTAAGCAGAGCCGTCAGTTTGCGCCGGCAGTGGCGGGCGCTCTCCGCGAAGGCAAGCTCGACGAAGCCATCAAGGTTGCCGACCGTTACAAGAAGAGCCACCTCGCCAAGGTCGTGGTTGCCGGTCTCCAGGAATTCCAGGCGCATCAGGGCGCTTCGCAGATTTCCGGTGAGGAAATCGAAGCTTCCCGCCGCGCTCTCGAACGCTCCGAAGCCATTGTGCACGCTGAATTGAAGCGTGGCGTCAGCGCGCTGGCCACCATCGGTTCCACCGCGCCGTTCGTCGGTCTGTTCGGAACCGTCGTCGGCATCATCAACGCGTTCAAGACGATGGCCGCTCAGAAGACCCCCGGTATCGGCGCGATCGCCGGCGGTATTTCGGAAGCCCTCGTAACCACCGCTATCGGTCTGTTCGTCGCGGTGCCTGCGGTCTGGATGTTCAACTACTTCACCGGCCGCGTGGACGCGTTCGACGTGGAGATGGGCAACTCCAGCTCGGAACTCCTCGATTACTTCGTGAAGCGCTCCGAAGCCAAGGCCGGCACGCGCAAGTAAGCAGAGCAGGAATTACAGCGAGTTGATTGGACTCCCGCGGCGGCGGCTTCGCCGCCTGTAACAGGGCGATTGAAAACGCGCCGCGGGGAAGTCTGGCCGGCTCCAGGGAATCCACTCAGGAGAAACCAGAATGAAATTAAAAGCAGCTCCGCCGCCGGTAGCGGACATCAACGTCACCCCCATGGTGGACGTGATGCTCGTGGTGCTGATTATCTTCATGGTGATCACGCCGATGCTCAACAAAGGCGCCAACATCGATCTGCCGGTTGCCCGCAATCCAAAGGCGCTGCCGGATGCCGATAAGGAAGATGCGGTGAAGGTTTCAGTCACGCGGGATAGCCAGGTGTTCCTCAGCCCGGGCCTCGAAAGAGTCAATCCGGAAGATCTGGCCCCGAAAGTCCGCGACCTTCTGCAGAACCGTGTTGACAAGACCGTCTTCCTGCGCGCCGACGCGCGGGCCAAGTACGGCAAAGTGGAAGATGTTGTGGATAATCTGCGTTCGGGCGGGGTTGACCAGCTTGGTCTGCTCGCCGATCAGGATATGAACGCGCTTCCAAACCAAAAGAAGTAAAAGGATTTTTTCCGCCCGCTCGCGCCGGCTCCGCACGCCAGGCGCGAGGAACCCGCGGATGATGACGGAATCGGAATTTTAAAGGAGCTACTTGTATGGGAATGGCAGTAGGTGGGTCCGGCAGCGGACCCAAGGGCGATATCAACATGACGCCCATGATCGATATTCTGCTCGTTCTGCTGATTATCTTCATGGCGATTTCTCCGGTCGTTCCGCATGGCCTCGATGCGCTGGCGCCTCAGCCGCCACCGCCCAACGCGCCGCAGCAGCCGGACGATCATACCGTCGTCATCGTCATCGACAAAACCGGTAAGCTCAAGATCAATGAAGACGACGCCGACTGGGGCAACCTCGAAAGCCGCCTGGTCGATATTTTCAAGCTCCGCGCTGAAAAGGTTGCGTTCGTCAAGGGCGATCCGGATCTCGACTTCCAGCAGGTTGCGCGCGCCATCGACATCGCGCACTCGGCTGGCGTGGATAAGGTCGGTCTCATGACTCCAAAGGTGGAACTTGGCCAATGATGCCTCTTAAGATCCGGACCAACGGATTGACGCCCACCGGCATGGCTCTGTTCGGAGCCGTGCTGTGCGTGGCTCTGACGACCGCCGGTTGCGACAAGCTCAAGGCGCGCGATCACCTGAATCAGGGCGTGAACGCCTTCAAGACCGGCGCCTATTCGCAGGCGGCCGATGAGTTTCGTCTCGCCATTGACGCGGATCCCACTTTCGGCGTGGCTCGTCTTTATCTTGCCACCGCCTACGAACAGCAGTGGGTTCCCGGCACCGATACGGATCAGAACAATAAGTTCTTTTCGGCGGCGATGGAAGAGTTCAATAAGGTGCTGGCGGACGATCCGAAGAATCTCCTCGCGACGCAGTCCGTCGCCAGCCTCTACTTCAACCGCGGCAATACAAAAGGCCCCACCATGGCCGACGATATGGCCAAAGCGGAAGAGTGGAACAAGAAGGTCATCGCGCTTGACCCGAAGAACAAGCAGGCGTATTACACGCTGGGCGTGATTCCGTGGCTGAACTTTGTCACGGCCGACCGCGAAGCCCGCAACACTCTCGGTATGCGGCCCGATGAACAGGCTCCTCTGAAGCCGGACGCCAAGGGCAAGACCCTGAAGGCGGACCTGAAAGCGAAGTACTGGCAGCCGTTGACTGATGGCATCGAATACGAGAAGAAGGCCCTCGAATTCGATCCCCAGTACGAAGACGCCATGTCCTACATGAACCTCCTGATTCGCTACCGCGCGGATCTGGACGATACGAAGGACCAGTATCTGGCGGACACGAAGGAAGCGGACGTCTGGATGAACAAGGCTCTCGAAACCACGAAAGCCAAAGCAGCCAAGAAGGCCGAAGCCGCCGCGAACGGCGCACCTACCGAATAGCTTTTCGTCAGTTCTTCAAAAAAAGGGCGGCTGGGTGACCAGCCGCCCTTTTTGCTGTTTGCGATCCAGCATCTTCTTCGGTGGCGCCCGCTGTACAATGAAGCCATGAGCAACGCTCGTTACATCCATTGGTATGACCAGGGGATGTGGCTGGGATATTTCGAGGAATTTCCTGATTACCTCACGCAGGGAGAATCTCTCGAAGAACTTCAGGCGAACCTTCGCGATCTTTATAAAGATCTGACCAGCGGAGAGATTACGGGAATTCGCCGTGCCGCCGAATTGACGGTTGGATGAAACGGGCTCTACGCACTTAATGGGGGCAGCCCAGCCTCCGACCGATTCTAAGAACACATTACCTTAACCCGTAGTCTGTAGTTGTTGAAGTTGCGAAAGCCGTAGGCCTGTCTCTGCAGTACCTCCATTTTCGTGTGGAAGCC